>JAJDBR010000268.1 GCA_029261275.1 Nitrospirales bacterium | reverse complement strand
CTTGTTCATCATGGTGATCCCAAACTCATTCGAGCCGCACAAGTGAATCTCCAGAGCTTGTCCAAGCAAATCCGTGCGACCACCCTTCCTTGGGGCTCACGCCCCCCCGGCCATTTCGAACCTCCCAGCGATTAACTGTTTAGGCGGAGCCCCCTCCATCAAGCTCAATTGTTTGGTAATTCTAGAATCGTAAACCAATCACGTAGCCAATATTGGAAGGCAAGAAGACTGTTGAAATAATTTGAGAGAATTTAACGCGTTAAGGCGCTTTGCACTGTTTCAAGTAATTCATCAAGGGTGAATGGCTTTTGAAGAGTGTGGGGAGAATTTGGCAGGAGAGACTGCGATCTTAAGGGCGTCATATCACGATCAGACAAGGTCCCCATCAAAGTGATAAGAGGAATGTCCGGAGACTGATGGCAAAGTTGGCGGAGAAACTCCCCTCCATCATGCTCTAAGGACACCACATCAGAAATAATGACAGACGCACCAAATTGTTTTTGATTTTGAAGGCCTTCCCAACAAGTAGCTGCCTCCATGACGACGTAGCCCGCGGACTCTAAGGACAGAGAAACTGAATCTCGAACCTGGGCGTCGTCTTCTATGACTAAAATTTTGTCCATATTCCTGATGATAAAGAAAGCAAAGAATGTTCCTTGAACAATTCTATCTAGGCACGGATAATTAGCTCAATTAATTCAATAAGTTGAGAAATCAAGTTTGCCTCTGTCAAATGGAATTCGTGCATGAAAATCCATGCACAATGAAGGATATTTCATTCAAATCATCGTGAGGGAGAACTCGTCTGATTCAAGATAGAGGTAATGCTCCAATTAATCAGAATTTCAGGGTAACCCTTGCAACCTATGCGAAAAGCGGCAGCCTTCCGCGTATATTGTGACTGTGCCTCCAAAGCCACCACATTTGGATACTTATCCCAGCCAATGTCGCAGCGACGCCCACATATATTCCTGCAACCTGGCCATACACCATTCCAAGAATTAACAGGGAGGAGCTCCCTAGTAAATACAGACTGACGGCTTGTGTCACATAGGTCGTCGCACCTCGATAGACCAGTTCCCCCTGGAAATAACTTTCCCAAGGACTCAGGGCCGGCAGGACGACAGCTATCCAAAGCGCTTTTCCAGCGAGTGCCGTAAGCGCAGGACTCAAGGCCGCAATGGATTCGAACCAAATGGTGGAGAGGGGCGTTGCTGCAATCAACAGTAACGTCGCGCTGGCACTCAAGGAAATCAACCATACAAATTGTTGTAATGGACGAAAGTAATGTGGCCGATCAGAGAAGGTCACCACGACCTCCTGTACAGCAATGCCAACACTTCGAAACATAAAGGTGAGACCACCTAACACCGGCCAAACCGCCAACGATTCTAAGGCTCGTGGCATACGGCTGATTGCCGCACTCCCAATAGACAAAGTGGCCAAGGTGATCAGAGGCGTCAGAGCTAAAGGCCAATAGAATGTGCATAAGCGTTGAAGCGTAAGAGGATGTTCTGCCACACTGGTTTTCTGTAAGTCCCAGACAACCGGACGGACACACCACCACATAAAACCTGCCTCAACGAGTACCCCGGCTGACAAGGCCCCCGTAGCCACAATCACACCTGGAATGCTTGCCATCGCCAAGCCTCCCAATAACACGGATCCACTCACACCTAATCTGATTAAGGTTCCTAAGCCTACTAACCGTGTCCTTCCAGCACGAATAACTATCCCTTGAAAAAACCTTCTCACCGCAATCGAGAGAGTCCATGGCGTCATCATTTGCAAGCCCATTCGAGCCGGTTCCCAAATGCTCTCCGGCGCTCCTAACAAAGTTTGGACTACCACCCCATACAATGGGGTAAAAGCCAAAACAAGATGAAGAAGGGTGAGTCCCCCGCCTAACGTCAGAATGAAATTTCGCATGAGACGGTAGGCTGGCCAATCTTTGCATAAGGCGGTAGACGCCACCAAAATCATGATTATCGGCGCCTCGATCAAGAGCGAGAGCGGAAAGACTACTCCACCATAAGCCGCTAAATGAATTTCCGGGTTGGCGAGACGAGAGACCGTCGCGGCTACAAGCAGCAACTCAATACCCATGAGGAGCCAACTGCCTGCTAACGGCCACCACATGCGAAAAATGATGGAGAGAGGGGAAGGATGAGGGTGTGACACGTTTGATGAAATAATTAAGAAACCAGAAGGGAAGGCATCAACTTTTAGAAAGGAATCTGTTTCAAGTATGGGGAAGAGGCTCTCAGCATCAAGTATGAGAGTTGCACGGACTCCCTGGAAACCCCACATGCTTCAAGGGAGCCTAACACAGAAATCGATTGGTGCGCCAAACCAATATTTACGAAGTTGGATTGATGGCCGATGTAGGAATCGTTGAACCAGCAGGGGCCACTAATTCAGCTCGTTCTTCTGAAGTGACCCTCGTTTCAGTAGGCGCATCATTATGAGGGGCAGAGTGATTCGTTTCTACCGCAGATTTTTCGAGAATATCTTGAGGTTCCTCATACGAGGACTTCCACGAAGACGCTTCAATTTCACATTCCTCCCCCGGATAAAGCCGAAGGAAATCCCATTCGGTCACCCAACTTTTCACATACTTCCGCATACTCGTCCCGGCCATAATTTTTGCCGAATCCTTTGAGGCATTCTCCCACATGTGCCATCCATGCCCCTTAAGATGGAGGCCACGAACAATCTGATGAACATCTTGAATCGTCTCGGGCGAAGGCTGCCCTAAGGGAATACGTTGCGATTGGAGCAAATCCATTCCTTTTTCAGCTTTGTCAGCTAAAACTCGATCAACATCAGTTTGCTTGCTACGAAGCTTTTCCAACATTTTCACGCTATCCCCTTTTTTCACTAAGATCTCATCCCGAAAATCATTCGTTAACGCCATCACTGTCCCAAGCCCCGGAAGCATTTGCCCGTCAACCATATTCATTAGTCTCGCTACTTCTGCATAGGATTTGGCTCGTTGAGTCACCGAATACCGACCAATAAGTTCCGCTTCATCAATTAATAAAATCCATCCTGCATATCCAGCTGCTTGCATCAAACGAGCAGCGAATTGAAATCGCTGAAGAGCCAGTTCTGTTGCCGACACACGGCCAAACGAATATTGCCCTCCAAAACCAGCTTCCTGCAGATATTTTTTCAATTCGCCAACCCCAATGGGATCACCAGTCCAAAATCTGGCCATGCGATGACCGAGTTCCATATCCGAGCTCATCCGCTCATAGAGCAATAAGGTAGCCGCAAACCGAGTATCAATGTGATTTTTTGGATTATTAGCCCAAGCAACCAAATCCTTGTAACGGGGCGTCCACACATCGCATTCGCCAGCAATTTCGGCAAACACTTCTCCCTGTTTATTCGGCACAACAGCTGATTCAATGGCCGAATAAAAGAGTCGAACAGGATGATATAATGGTGTTTCCTTACTAATGACAATACGACTACAAATAAAATTGGCATCCAATGCCAAATGTTGTAAGTATTCGAGCACGTGAGATTTGCCACTTCCAAATTCCCCTTCAAGCACCATACCCCGAGAACAGGGTCCTGTGGTCACATTTTGTTGAGTAGCTTCCAACATTCGACGAAACCGACCTTCCACCTCTGGCTGCAAACAGCCTAATGCTGAGACCACATGCTTATTGGGCACTCCAGCTCGCAGGCCTTCAACAACCCGCCGAGCTTCCACATCAGGTACCGTGCCATGCCCCTGAAGTATGGGAGGAGCAAGAGAGATGGATCCATCATGGCCGTGTTCATGACCTTGAATTCGCACCAAAGAGGCTAAGGGGTTCTGCCGGTGTTTTGGTCGAATATCGTCCCAGACCCGCAGCTTCAAAGCTTCATACCGGTCAACGCCACGACGGGAGTCAGTAAGAAATGCTTCAGGGGCCAACACCACCATCAACAAACCTTCAATTTCATCAGCTGTATCTAAAAATTGTCGGAGCAGTTCAAATAGATCCATAGTGGCCGAGGGGGTAAAGGTCAGTGAGCCATCGACTGCGGACTCCTGCGCTTTGCCAAAATACCGGGAAATGTCGAGAGACAGGATAAGCCCCCCTTTCCCTGCTAGACGCATCCAGCGAGTTAATGAGGTCAACATATGCCGTGCATTATGACGGGCTACCTTTTGATAGATCAGCGCTTTTTTCACTCCAGACACGAGACGAAGATCTCCACATAGCCATTCTTTAACGGACGTCGCCAACACTCGATCAGAATCACCAGCATCGAATTGCCCCAAACATAAATGAATCATGGCCATACGAAATTCACGACACAGCCCTGAATCACCTTCAATAGACTTTTCCAGCCAAGTTTGGACGTCCCGACGCAGCATCGGTTCTTTGCGCTCATTCAACGCCGCCACTTGCCGTAAGGAAAATTCCTGGCGACTAGTAGGAATTTGATACCCATGTTCTTCGAGTAAGCGAAGCAAAAATCGATAGGCTAAATCATCCCAATCCACCTGTTTAGCAATCTTGTGGAACAGCCGCTCCACCATATGCATCTTGGTATATCTAGCATCCACTTTAGCAAAAATATAGCTTTCGGAATTGGCCATATCGTCTAAAGCGTGCTGACAACCCTGTAATGAATTTGGATCAGGAAAAACCGCAACTTTGATGGCCCCGCCGCCTTCTCGTACAAAATTTTTGAGATAATCTTGTTGAAGGATGTCTAACCAATCCTTGGGGGCCATGTTAAACAGGGGCCTCTCTTCGTCCTCAGCCTGTCTGGAAGATGTTTTCTTCGTGACGACTGTAGGACTCACAACGGATTGGGGAGAAGAAGGCGGGCCGGTTGGGATCGGCGAGACCGAAGGATTGTCAATGCCAAGCGGGGCTTCATCTTTTAAGTATTGCAACCGGTTTAATGCATCGATTAATTTACTCATGTTTGCTCCCCACGTTTGATTCATCCCACCGTAATATCAAATCACAAGATGGAGAGGGGGTCATCTCATGGTTCCTTTTCTAACAATCGACGTATCCACATTTCCTATGAAGGAAAATGTAGACTGATCTGACAGGCTTGTTTATACAGCTGTGCGAGACGAGCTTCGGCTATATCATCCTCTTGGATATCCAGAAGTCGCCGTCCAATCTCTCGGAAGGGAACGCCCAGCTCAACTCCATCCAACACTCGCAAATACAGGGGCCATTCATCTCGAGATTTTCGGCGATCAAGATTTCGACCAACCTGATGTTCTTGCCATTCCAAAAGATCAATTTTCACCTTTTCCAATTGCGGTGATAGTGGTTTTTTGAGATCAAACACGGCCGCCACATGCCATTCGGATAAACATAAACGAGTTTCTTCGCCACCGCCCAACCAATCCGGACCCTGCCCAAAGTAAATCCGTCCATAATTTGAATCAAACGACATCATCCATGGCTTGGAGATCGCGGGATTTGGAAGTCCACTCAAATGATATTTTTCCAGGGAATTTGGCATACGCGCTTTAAACGCCGGATGGTCAGGGGCGACAACTTTCTTCCGATAGCGCGTGGGATATTTCGGGTCGTTCGCACAGGCCACATCGTATTCATACGTCGATTGATAATACTTTTCCCAATCTTGTCTATAATCAGCCCGACGACGGAGAAATTCCCACCGCCAAAATGTATCATTCAAACTCTCAGGTTGGGGATACGTTTCCCCATCCATCCAATTGGGCTCTACTCCTGCATGAACCTGTTGCCCATTCAGGTCTTTTGAAAGACGACTATTTCCACGCATATCAGATCATTTTTTTTTCATTCGAGTATGAGAATTTCTGGATGACCATAAAGAACATAAGAGACACACAATCTTCCCCACTCCTCCTAAGAGTTCGCAGGCAATCCCCGGGGAACACAACAGGGCAAAAATCATGCAGACACGGAACAGCTAAGGAATGAAAACGTCTAACAGGCAGGCATCATGCAAACGTCATGAAGGTCTTACATGTGAGAAGGAAAACTGGTTCTTCTCTGTGACCAGGATATTCCATGTACCCAGCCAAACCAGGAAAGAACCGCCACGCAACAAGCTAACAAGACCATGGCTAAAACAAAACAAGCTTTCCCTAACATGCAGAAGATCCCCCAACGAAGCGGCTCTTTTTCCCTGCCATCTGTATAATTTATCGGCAGGAACCAGACAAGTCTTTACCCTAAATCTTAAGAAGGCTTTCTCAAGACTCAGAACGTGGGTGACTAAGTAAATTTTACACAGGAACGTGTACCATTTCCATCCATGCTTCTCCCTAGGCACCAAATCCCGCCTGACAAGCGAATGCCTACTCTCAACATCAAATTTCAATGAGTTAGCAAATGAAAACTTCGGTCTATGGGGAAGGAAAACAGAGGGCCTTTTTCTGGAGACAATCCAACTCTCTTCAAGCCGCCGTCTAGGTATGAGTACAGAAAGTTGATTGCAGAGGGGCCAACAGGCCGAATCGTCAGACTGAGGGTTGGCGGGTCAATGCATAGACCATGAAACCAAAGGATTTATTGAGGAAATAATCGTTTTTTCGAGATATTAATCGAAATAAGGTCTTCTCAGGATACTCGGCGCTCTAAGAGTTTTTTGGAGGAGAACCAACACGACATTGAATTCTCCTGCAGAACATGATCAGCCTCAGGATTTCCGCAATGAATATGTGGGAAACATTTCACAGAAAAACCACTCACCAAGAGAACCATGTAAAATCTTCGAGGAAACCGTCTTTCATTTTTTCTCAATTTTTGCCCACGTATCTCGAAGGGAAACCGTTTGATTAAAGACAAGTTTCTGATCATCGGAATCCGGGTCCACGCAAAAATACCCTTGCCGCTCAAACTGAAACCGACTACCAACGGTGGCATGCCTCAAACTCGGCTCAGCCCAACAGGAGGAAAGAATTTCCAAAGAACGAGGGTTAAGCTGAAGCTGAGCATTCTGTGATTGTTCATCAGAGCTGTCGGATGAGTCCATTAATAAGGGCTCATACAAACGGATCTCAATCGGCAACGCATATGAAGCAGAAACCCAATGAACCGTTCCCTTCACTTTTCGCCCGGCTTGCGGACCTCCACGTTTAGTATCTGGATCATATGTACATCGAAGCGTTATCGCTCCAGTCTGCTCATCCTTCTCAACCCCATTACAACGAATAATATACGCATACCTAAGGCGAACTTCCTGCCCGAGCGACAGTCGAAAAAATTTTTTTGGTGGATTTTCTCGAAAGTCATCTTGTTCGATATAAATCTCTCGTGAAAACATAAGCGGCCGAGTCCCTTGGCTGGCATCTTCGGGATTATTCACCGCTTCGACTTCTTCCGCCTGGCCTTCCGGGAAATTTTCAATGATCACTTTCAAAGGATGAAGCACTGCCATCACACGAGGAGCGGAATGATTCAAATCTTCCCGAATAGCATGCTCTAATAGTCCCATCTCAATGACGCTATCTCGTTTGGCCACACCCACTCGCTCACAAAAATTTCGAATAGCCGCTGGAGTATACCCACGACGTTGAAGTCCCTTTATCGTAGGCATTCTAGGATCATCCCATCCCTGTACTTGCCCCTCTTCCACCAATTGAAGAAGCTTTCGTTTACTCATCACGGTATGAGCAAGATTCAAACGAGCAAACTCAAGTTGCTGCGAATGACAGGAAACTTCGCATTCACGCAGGACCCAATCATATAAAGGGCGATGGTCCTCAAACTCTAACGTACACAAGGAATGGGTAACTCCTTCCAACGCATCAGAAAGCGGATGGGCGAAATCATAGGTCGGATAAATACACCATGCCGTACCAGTCCGATAATGAGTCACATACCGTATGCGATATAAGGCCGGATCCCTCATATTAATATTAGGGGCAGCCATATCGATTTTAGCACGCAACACATACGCCCCTTCCGTAAACTCCCCTGCCCGCATTCTCGAAAATAAATCAAGGTTTTCTTCAGAGGATCGATTCCGATGAGGACTTTCTTTTCCCACCTCAGTCAACGTCCCTCGGTATTCTCGGAGTTCTTCGGCCGTCAAATTATCGACATACGCTTTCCCTTTTCGAATAAGCGTCAGGGCAAACGCATATAAGGATTCAAAATAGTCCGAGGCATAATACAGGCGATCCCCCCAGTCAAAACCTAGCCATCGAACATCTTCTTGAATGGACTGCACATAATCCATATGTTCCTTGGTTGGATTGGTATCATCTAACCGAAGATTACAGAGACCACCAAATTCCTTCGCAATACCAAAATTCAAGCAGATGGACTTGGCATGCCCAATGTGCAGATGTCCATTCGGCTCCGGCGGGAACCTCGTATGTACGCGTTGGTCAAACCGTTGAGTTTCTTGGTCCGCGAGGACGGTCGCTCGGATAAAATCGACTGGGGAATGTGGTTTTAAAGGTTCCGTAGACATGATTTGGAGAGACACAATACCTCATGCTACAAACCCTGTCTAGGAACACATATGACTGGCAGGCTATTCCTTGGAAGATCTTCAGGCTTGCCTGAAAACCATCCGCACATCTAGGATAAAACAGAAGAGAGAGTTCTCCGCACTTCTGAGCAAGTGAAAAGTTTTGATCAGCAATGCGAGAGAAAAGCGAACTTTCCTCACCCAAACCAAAGGTCGGGTCAAGTTTCTAGGCCCTAAGCCATTCAACGCCGCGATTGGGTTATTGATCGGCCTAGGAGAAGGTTTTGGTATACACAAAGTTTTGTCGGACGGACGTTCCCTCTTTGGTCTCTGAGCCAGACTTTCCTTGTGAAGCTCCCACTTTTTCTTTGGCGCCTTTTGGAGGATCTTCCTTTTTCACTTTGGTTTCCGAAGATTCTTCTGACTTCGAACTACTGATGGATACTCCATCCTCTTGGCCCATTTTCAATTGCCGTGCCCACATATTCGGCTGACACACCACATTGAAATTTGGCGCCGGCACGGAATCATCAATTCGCCATAATTCTAATTCCGTCGCATAAAAGTTTACATCATCTCGTGAAACCATATTCAGCCAATCGAAACTTTGGCGAATCTCGGCAGCGATTTCTTGCCCCACACAAACCATGGCCTTGGCATCTAAGCCAGCGGCATACATGATGAGTTTTCCAAAATCTTCCTGGCCAATATTACCCAAATTTCCTAATACAATGACATAATGCCCACTTTTGGCATCTTTGGCCAAAACCCCCCCAGCTAAGCCATCCAAAGGAATCTCCCCACCCGCTGGCTTCAAGGATAGTTCTAAGGCCTCGCCCAACATCTCCAATATTTCTTCTTGTTGAAGCCATGTGGCAAATCCCTCGACTTCATTACTCCAGACTTCCGTTAAGTTAATTTTTTTGAGCTTCCCAACTGGTTTGGCCATAACACCCTCAACTTCTTAAAATTGTTGATTGCGACATCGCTACCCTAAAAAGATCTACCAGTTCTTATCGACGCGTAATGAAAAAAGTTAAGACAAAAAAACCAAAATTTCGCCACAAGGTGTTAATTTTTTGACCTTTGTCCTTGTTTCCAATTTTCCCTCGGAAAAATCAGAACTGAATTTTCATTTTTTGTAATATCGTTTAATATGCAGAAACACCTACATTTTCAATCAAACAGACTGAGGAAAATTTCAGAATCTCCAACGGCTAAACGAATAGGCATTGCTCTTTTCTCTAATTGAGTTACAATACAGTACGTTTATGGGTAAGAGGGCCCATCTTCCAAAGCTTGGAAGAAACACCTTCTAGACATGATACCCCCCTTAAACATCCGAATCCCAGGATGGACGGCCACGGGCCAATTATCTTTTAACAGGAGGTTTGGAAGATGAAATTCCTTCAGGCATTTCGTATGCACATGTTTTTAGCGTGTCTGGTGGGTTTATTTGTCGCAGGATGTGGTGAATCAGATGGGCCAGCTGAAAAAGCTGGAAAAGCCATTGATAATGCGGTTGAAAATACCACCGATTCAGTAGGTGACGCCATGGAAAGTACGGGAGACGCTATCACGGGCGCTGCTGAAAATGCCGGAGAGGCGATGTCAGACGCAATGGAAAGTACGGGCGATGCGATCAAAGATGCCGCCGAAGGCACTGGAGAAGCTCTGAATGATGCTGGAAAGTCTGCTTCTGAAGCCGTTGGGCTTAAAGATTAAACCCACGATTACAGTCAGCTCAAAAATTCAGGAAGGCACCAACAGATAAGAATACAGGACCACCCTTCATAGGGAGGTGAGTAATGCTGTTCCTTACAATCGCCCCTGTAAAACCAAGAAATACGGTACCTTTATATTCATAATAAAAGTAAGAGGATTGAGTTTAAAAAATGAAGAGTTTTTCTTCTCCTGTTAATTGGTCTATTCACCTCAAAACCAAACAAAAACTGGAGATCTGCCACAATGATTGATAAATGGCTCAAGACGATATTGGCAATCGTCGCTCTCTTTATTTTTCTCACCTTAGGGGGTCATCAAATTTGAGCTGAAAACCACTGGGGATTCGGAACGGCCATAGGCTTTCTCACAGATACCGCCAATAACAAGGTAGTAACGTAAAGCTTATAGGGTATTATGGACTAGATTCAAAGTCTTTCATTAGGACACAACTCATAATCTCCCCCTCGAGGTGATTTACCCCTCCCCTCCTTTCCGAAATCGCCCAATCACAAAACTCCCACTGGATCTGTGGCCCCGGTACCATTTGTGGGAATGAATTTAGTCGATGAAGATAATGAACGCGGGCGAAACAATGACCATGATGCGAGTTACACATTCCCATTGGGAGCTACGGCAGCTTTTCAGATCGGTTGAACGATGCCATGAGCCAACACATTTATATTCATCATCCACAATCTTCATTTTGACAATCAAAAAAATAGAACCAATGTGACTATCGGCTTAGTGCATGGCTTCCATTTCCATCCAGAGTCGCCCCATGCATCCATCTGCCACAGCAAACGCAAAACCCTTCACTCTTTTATTCCTTCCAAATAATTGGCAATGCGGTCCAAGGCCATCGCATTGAGCCGTTTGCCATACCATCGAGGCATCACCCGATCCGAATAGCCCGACACAATATAGACTCCAGGGTTCAGGATTGATTCATGAATGTATTCCCGAACGCTCTCAGCGGTGCCTTGGTAATTGGGATCGGCCAATCGTTTGGGCCCGTTGGTTCCCAAGACTAATTTCGGCCCCTGACGTCCTTTTGCTGGATCAATGCCCGGAATCGTATGGCACACCGCACATCCTGATTGCACGAACAGTTTATCAAGGGGTTCTTGACCAGTGGACAATGGCACATCGATCAGGGATATGGGTTTGTCTTTTTTCTTGGACAAGCCACCCTGTGGTTGAGCAGACTTTGGGACTATGGAATTTTCCTTCTGAGGAGCATCAGACTCCGTCAGAGGATTCAATGCCAACGTTCCTAAGATTCCGCAACCCACAACTAAAAAAACCAAATAACCTTCTCGTCCTCCAGAAGGCTTCGGGTTCTCCGAATTACTCATCTACCATCCTCTTGTGAACCAAAGGGGTGAACTGATAAGGGACTCCACTCATTTCTTTCAAGACAACTCAACATTTTCCTCTTGGCTCCTGTACCGAAATCATCGCTCCCCTGTCAATCGAGACCAACCAAAGACGGAGCTTGCGAGGTATTGTCACTCTCGACAATACGATCATCCCAAGCTTAAGGCCTTGTCCCTCTCACGTATTTTTGGTATCCCCTTCTTTATTCAAGGTCCAGGTGTCGAAATGGAGCCTCCCCCCAACCCATGAATGAACCTCTCAGATTGAATTTTTCCCCTTTCCTTCCTCATCTGTTATTACGAGGGCCTCACCGGATGACGCTCTTTCCGCGTTGGTGGCCTAGAGGAATCACGCCTCCCACTATGCCAACACACCAGCGGATTTTCCAGATAAGCCAAGAGACCAAGCTACTCACCAAATGCCATTGGCAACCCAAACCTCGCAATAAACCCACAGTCCTGCTCATTCATGGACTTGAAGGCTGTACGGAATCGCATTACATCATTGGCCTGTCCCATAAAATCTGGGGAAAAGGGTGGAACTGTATCCGCATCAATCAACGCAATTGTGGCAACTCCGAACATCTCACCCCAACGCTCTACCATAATGGGCTAAGCCAGGATTATCGGCAGATTATTCAAGAAATCACGGAACAAGACGGTTCCCAACTCAACTGGCTTATCGGCTATTCCATGGGAGGAAACCTCACCCTCAAATTAGCAGGAGAAATAGGGAGCGCGCTGCCTTCACTTCGCGGCGTGGCCGCCGTCAGTCCCAACATTCGGCCTGCATCATGTGTGCGCGCACTACAACGTTCATCCAATTGGATCTACCATCACCATTTCCTACGAAGCCTCAAAGCCAAATTAGCACGAAAAAATCAACTCTATCCCGGGAAATGGGATCTCTCTCAACTTGCCAATATTCAGACCATGTGGAAATTCGACGACATCTTTACGGCTCCGGATGGAGGCTACCAAGATGCAGAAGATTATTATGCCAAAAGTGCAGCAGAAAATGTTCTGAGCGCCATTGCCATTCCCACCCTTATCATTACAGCCCAAGACGATCCTTTTATTCCCTATGAGATCTTTACCAACCCCGCCCTCGCCGAAAACCCTTTCATCACAGTGCTTGCGCCAACCCATGGAGGACATTGTGGATTTTTCCAAAACCAGCAACCAGGAGAAGATCCGTTTTGGGCCGAAAATCGTATTCTGGATTGGATTCAGAGTCAGATAGCTAAATTATCAAAGAACTAAAAGACGCTTTTCGATTTCAGAGAGAATGTTCAGCAGCCACATTCATTTCACTGTTTTCCTAAATTCCTGGGACTCCCCTTGCTACCCCAGAGGCAACTAGGGTAGAACCTGAATCAGGGCAACGAAACTAAAGAGGATACCGCCTATCTTCCATTCATCAGAACTCCATGAGCCTTAAACCCACCTCTCCAGGAAAAAATATCCTCCGGCACCTTCACAAGGCTCAGGAACAATATTTAGAAGGGTGGCTGAATGCGCCAGCACATATTCATCACACCGCACGCCGGATGGCGAATCCGGCTAGCGAACGTCCACAAAGCCGGAAGGAGTTTCAGCAACTTCTGACCTGTCTAGAGATTGAACCGTCACAGACGGTTCTTGATGACAAGATGGGATTTGGCGTGCGGACTGCCCCAAATGGTGATCGCCTCATTGCCAAATGGGAAGCCCACACCGAATATTACAGCTATCAGATTTGGCATATTCCACAAATTTCAACAATCCCTCTGGGATTTGGCCCATTGACCTTTCCTCATTATGTATTCCCTTTTTCGCCCTTAGGCCTAGAAGTCAATGCGCTGGACATGGTCGTGAACCCATCGCAAGTTTACGATCAGGAAGCATTAGCCACCCTCTTGCCCGGACCCCAAATCTATGCCAGCCAAGTTTTAGAGGAAGACATCTCGGTCGCCACAAGCTTTACTCCCGATGAACATGGTAGAGAACGATACCTTATCTGGTCTCCCAACCCCTCAAGACTGCTTCAGAAACTCCCACGCCTTATCGACATTTTGATTACCTTGGAAAACTATACGCATTTAATTCTACTCCCATATAAAGCCTTTGCCCGATCGGTCGATCAAGTTCAAATCTATGAGCAGCGCCATCTGTACCAACGAAGTGTGATTACCAAAGAGCTTAAAGATGCCAAACATGCCAGGTTACAGCAATGGCTTGGAGGGCTCACCCAGGACTTTTTGGAGGTGGGACGACTCGCAGACTCAATGCGTTTTCGGCTATCAGCATCAATCCCCTACGACCGAATCGTGCATAGTAATACTCGAGCCCTTCAGGAACAAGCCCTACCTGGCTGTCGGACACTGACTGATTATATTGACTGGAAAATTACAGGAGTGGCAGATGGGTACCAGCAGTTAGTCGGGCGGATTCATGCGCTCGAACAAGATTTTGAAGGAACGATTGCTGTGCTTCGGACACAGGTGGAACTGGCACGACAAGAACAAAACCTCCTTCTCCAAGATCAAAACACGAAGCTGCTCGCGAGCGTCGATCAAACCACCAAGAGCCAAGCTATCCTGCAACACACCGTCGAAGGCCTCTCTGTGATTGTGATCGCCTATTACCTCAGTGGGTTGGCCCATTATCTCTTCAAGGCGTTTCAAGAGTTAGGCTGGATGGCCGATGAAACGCTCGCATCAGCGATTTTTGTTCCCATTGCCCTTCTCTTCTCATACGGTCTCATTAGATGGGGAAAACACCGTATCCACAAAACCTATTCTGCCTCAGACTACACATCACCTGCTGATTCCCCAACACCGCGCTAAAGCTCCACGCCTACCACTTCTTGGTAGTATGGCCACAAGAAAATCGGATACAAAACATGAGGATTACGTATTTCATCCTATAAATATCTCGCCAGAAACTATATGGGTCAAGGTCGAACAAGCCATGACCGAAAACAACAATATGCAGAAAGAATATAACACCCATTACTATTCTATTTCTCAGAAGGCCGTCTCATGAACAGCGCTGACGAACTCGTGAAAAATAGTGTCTCGTTGGTTACGTTGCCCGGAGTCTATTTGCAAGTCAAAAAGGTTATCGACGATCCAGACTCCACCATGGCGGATCTTTCAGCCGCCATCAGTATTGATCCCGGCATGACGGCCGTGGTTTTGAAACTCGTCAATAGCGCCTTTTACGGCATGCCACGAAAAGTAGAGACCATTTCACGAGCAGTGGGAATTTTAGGCATGCAGCCCCTTCACGACTTGGTGTTAGCCGTATCCGTGACAAAAGCCTTTTCTGGGCTATCTCAACAAGTGATGAATATGAGTGTATTTTGGGCAAACAGTTTCTTTAGCGGATTAGCTGCCAGGGAATTGGCAAGAAAATGTTTTCTGGTGGATAGCGAACGGATGTTTGTGGAAGGGTTGCTTCGAGATCTTGGGCACCTATTGATCTACCAAAATCTCCCAGAACAAGCCGAAGAGGCCATTAAAATTTCCGCCAATACGGGGGAACCCATTCATACGACCGAGCAAAAATTACTAGGGTTCGATTACACACAAGTTGGAAAAGCCCTCGTTGACGCCTGGCATTTACCCATCAATTTAGGAGAGGCCATTCGGCATCAAAACGAGCCAAGTGGCACACCTGATTATCAATTCGAGTCCGCGTTACTCAACATCGCAGGTGCGCTGACAGAAGGGTTTCAATCGCCCAATGGTAAGGGCAATTGGGAACCATTGATAGCCCAGGACTCTTGGGCACTAACCGGCCTGGATGAAGACAGTGTGAAAATTTGCATGATAGAGGCGGGCAAACAACTTTCTTCAATGTTGGATCTTATGGAGGAGGCGCAATCTCGTGTGGCCTAAGAGACAAAAGGGTGTTTATCATCCTTCAACAAGTAAAAAACCGTCATAAGAAAACCATCAGTCAATCACGGAATCACAAGGTCTATTCAAAGCAGAAATAAAGGGAAAAAGGACCCATGACCCAAACAACCACTCCGATAGTCACTTACACCAATGCACCGTTAGTGGATGTCACCTGTCAATTGACCTTTCCAGAAAATTTAAAAATCTCCGCAGCCCCTCCGGTGGGTTTCCAAGATAAAGTCCGAGGCATGCTCCCTATGTTTTCGCTTACTCAGGATAAGACCGCCTATAATTTCATGAGTTCTGATCAACGATGGCAAGTAGTCCTAGCCAAAGGAGCACTGACCCTGGTGGCCAGAGAATATGACGGCTGGAAGAATTTCTCCCAACGCCTTCAAGGGGTCCTGACGGCATTGGAGCAAGAATATCCACCCCAATTTTTATTGCGTGTGGGATTACGGTTTCGCAATATTATTCGCAAATCGGCTTTGGGCATGACGGACAAGGAATGAAACCAAATTCTTCAACATAAATGGACGGGCGATTTAGCCTGGGCCGGGACCGCGGGAGAAATGAAAGCCACACACAGTGAAGTCTTGATGAGGTTAAACGGCGGGAAGGACTTGGTCTGCATTCGGCATGGGTTGGTCCCCATTGCGCAACCCATTCAAGAAATGGGGTACCTCATCGATCACGATTTTTTTGTTGATGGACAGTTTTCGATGGAGGACGTACCTAAAACACTCAATGAGTACCATCAATCCGCTCAACGATTCTTTAAACTGTGGGTGACAGACACCTTCCATCAGGCCATGAGACCCCAGGGCTGAAGACCGTGCGTTAGTTCTCGTCCATGATTTTTTGGGCCCATGAATTTAGTCTAAAGGTGGCGGGCGAAGGAGTGGAAACACAGGAACAACTTGAAATGCTACGCCAGTTAGATTGCGAGGAATATCAGGGATATTTCTTTAGTCGACCGATTACTGCGTCAGACCTCGCCCCCATGCTGGCTGATCTCCGCGTCGGCGTGTCTTCCTAGGGAGGAAAATTTCCTTGAAGTATAATCTTCGACTCCAATCTGTAGTTCTTTGAATTCTCACACCCCCTTAATCTGACGTTTGAGCATCAAGAGTCGTCGAGCCGTCTCACTTCCCACGTGTAATCTCCTCGTCTTGCTTAACTCATCATTGTCTCTTGGCCTCAGTACTCTCGCCGTAGCACAATTTTCATGAATTCGCAGAAACCTATACAAACAAGAGAAAATTAACAACCGAATCTTAATCTCGGATTGCGTGAAGCTATTATAAAAGACAGGAAGGAGAAAAGCCTATTTTTCAATTTTGGTTTGATTATCTTTGCCCTTCCTTGGGAATTTCAACTGTTTCGTGGTTTCTGCCGAAGATACATACAGTATTTCTTACATACCTTCATTCTTAAATGAGGACAGCCTCAATATCGCCACCGATATCGAATCACAACATGCCCAAACTTCAAAAGACCTCCTCACCGCCTAGAGACATACGATGAATTCTTCCATTTCCCAATACGGAGATGTGTTTGTTGGCCGGCAGCCTATTCTCGGTACAAATATGAAAACGATGGGCTATGAATTGTTGTATCGGAATTGCGAAATTGGGCAAGCCATCTTTAATAACGAGGACCTCGCGACCGCCACGGTCCTCCTCAACACGTATTTAGATATTGGGCTGGAACACGTGGTGGGTTCGCATTTGGCCTTCCTCAATATTCCGAAGCAATTCCTGCTAGAACGCTATTGTGAAGCCCTTCCCAAAAATCGCGTGGTCTTGGAAATTCTTGAAAATGTTCTACCAACCCCGCAAGCCATTGAAGCTCTCACTTCTCTCTCACAACAAGGCTATACCATCGCACTTGATGACTTTGTGTACGAGGAAAGTTTTAAGCCGTTTCTAGAACTTGCCGATCTCGTCAAAGTCGATGTGTTAGGAAAAAGTGAAGAACAATTATCTCACGAAGTATCTCAGTTAAGAGATTTTCGCGTGCGTCTTCTGGCGGAAAAGGTCGAATCGCCTGAAATGTATAACATATGCAAAAAACTTGGATTTTATTACTTTCAAGGCTTTTTCTTTTTCCGACCCGACATAATTCGAGGCAGAGAAATTCCGACAAACCGCATTGCTCTTCTAGAATTGATGGGAAAAATCCAGAATCCCCATGTTCCTTTTAAGGAATTAGTAGAACATATTCGCAATGATCTTTCGTTAAGTTATAAAGTTTTAAGGTATGTCAATTCAGCCTTTGTCGGACTCCCTAAACGTGTGGACTCCATTGAGCATGCCGCCTGTATGGTGGGGATCGACCGCATAAGAACCTGGGCCACGCTGATAATTATGGCGAGCGATCAGACCCAAGCCCATGAAATCTTGGTCATCGCCTTAGTCCGCGCAAAAATGTGTGAGCGATTGGGACATCAATTGGGTGCGCAAGCACCTGAAAAATTTTTCACCATGGGCCTCCTTTCAGTCTTAGAAGCCTTATATAGTTCCCCCATGGGGGATATCCTGGATAAACTTCCGTTGCCTGATGACATCGTTGACGCGTTGGCTCTGGGAACAGGGGAAATGGGATTGGTTCTCTCATGCGTCATGGCGCATGAAAAAGGCGAATGGATGGAACTGAAACACCTTCAATTAGATCCGCCAATTATTCGAGAATGTTACTTAGAATCCATCGATTGGGCCAACCACTTCTCTCCCATGATTGCGTAGAACAACCCCGTTCCGCACTTTTTCTTCACTCCATTTTCTCTTCTAACAGTGCCCCCTCCCGTCAAATCAAGTAGGCACGCCCCGTTCCAGATGTTATGATCAGGCCTCCTGATCCTCAACTCGAGCTTAATTGACCAAGGCATTTTATTTCCTGCATATTCATGCAGAACCGACATAAGTTATGACGTTTATTCCCACTTCCGACATCGCTCCTCTCGACAGTTCCAAGGTGCAAGTCACCAGAAAAAAATTACTTCCCCCATGGTTTACGATCCAATTACGACCAGGTCCTCATTATAAAGAACTCCGTCAGCTCACTGAGACCCACCAGCTTCATACGATCTGCGAAGAGGCTCGTTGTCCTAATCTCTGGGAATGCTGGAATAATCGAACAGCGACTTTCCTCATCCTTGGAGATATTTGTACACGACGGTGTCATTACTGCTCTGTGACGACTGGTCGTCCTTTAGGTCTCGATACGGATGAGCCTCAACGTGTTGCCGATGCTGTCCGGACTTTAAACCTTCGACATGCGGTGATAACCTCAGTCAATCGTGACGATTTGTTGGATGGAGGGGCCAAGCTCTTTGCGGAAACGATTGGGCGCATTCGCCAGGTTCACCCATCCTGCACGGTGGAAGTCCTTATTCCAGACTTTCAAGGTCGTCAAGAAGACGTGGCCACTGTCATCGGTGAGAATCCAGACATTCTGAATCACAATATTGAAACCGTCCCACGCCTGTTTCCTTCCATTCGACCACAGGGGAAATATTCTCGTTCTCTCGATGTTCTTCGGTGGGCCCACGAAATGGGTTCTCGAACGAAATCGGGATTGATGGCGGGATTAGGAGAAACGGAAGAAGAAATTCGAACCGTGATGAACGATCTTCGAAGAGTCGGTTGCGAGATGCTCACTCTCGGACAATATCTGCGCCCAACGCTAACACATGCACCAGTTGCGAGATTTTACACCCCTGAAGAATTTGAGATATTGAAACAAGAAGCTTTGGCCTTAGGATTCCATCATGTGGAATCTGGCCCTCTGGTCCGAAGTTCCTATCACGCAGAACAGCAGGCCTCTCGCCCGAACCAACCCTAAGCCAGACGCTTTTTTGTTAAGATACCATGGCCCCATGCTGCTAAGCCTTCAATAATTCTTCACTACCGGCTTGGAAACGCTCTCCAGCTATTAATAGGAATATTTGGTGAAGCCCAGGAAGGATTTGGCTTGCTTGCTAGACTGTCTAAATATAAATGCACACACAGGTTTCGAAGCGTCACAAAATCAACAACGGTACATTCATGGGAACAGGTTTCACATCTCATCCTTGGACTCCAATACGGAATTCATCCCAAAATAGCGGAGGTCCGAACACTTCAGGGTTCCCACTGTGACTCCCCCAAGTAACAAAGTGAACGTCCTGAAATGCCCGACCCTCCTGCATTCTCATTTACTGAATTT
>JAJDBR010000267.1 GCA_029261275.1 Nitrospirales bacterium | reverse complement strand
TGGCAGGGGAAAGTTGAAGTCCTTGAATTTCATGATCGCGATATTCGTGGGGTGTCGGTTTCTTTTAAGCTGCCCTCAGTCATGCGATTGTTAAACTTTGTCAAATTACGATCTCGGCATCACTCCGTTAAATTTTCTAGGCTCAATATTTTTACCCGGGATCGGTACACCTGCCAATATTGTTACAAGCGGGTGCCAACTGAGGACTTAACGTTTGATCACGTTTTGCCCATTGCCAAGGGCGGGCGAAAGACGTGGGAAAATATTGTGACGGCTTGTTGGCGATGCAATAATCGGAAATCCGGCCGAACGCCAAAAGAAGCAGGGATGAAGTTGTGGAAGATCCCAGTGAAGCCAAAATGGACTCCACGATTAACCCTGATGATCGGAATTCGAAATGCTCCGGAAAGTTGGCGAGATTATCTTTATTGGAATATGGAATTGGACGCGGATCCTTAGTGGGTTCCCCTGGCTTCTCTTTTCAGCTTTCTTTCCTCTGGATTTATCGTCGGGTAAACATTTCGAGATAACTTAATTTCTTTCTTTATGAAGCAATCTGTCCAGTCCTGGAATTGATACTTTTTGGCTGAGGGAAGGAGAAGAAAGCTAATAGGCGTTCTCCATCCGTATTGTTCCCGAAGAGCTAGACCCAAAGATTCCACCAGATGTGTATTGAGGCCTGGTGGTGAGAGTGGAAAAGTTGTTACCCCCTCCTAAGACGCTTCGATTAAGGGAATAGGCGCGCGTTCAGCTTGTTTTCTTCTGCCACAATTAATACAGACTAATACTAGAAGCGACATGCCTGACTCCATGTCCACCTCCCGATCAAGTAGCATGCTGCCCTGGCACTTTTCGCAAGTATGCATATAGAAACTCCATGGTACACCTCGCCAATGTCTAAAGGGGTGTTGATCTACGGACCAGGCCACCGTAAGACTGCTCTTTGGCATCTTCATCTAGTTACCTGGGTGCAAAATACCGACAACCCTTTAGAAACGATGACGTAGATAAAAGGGGAATAAAAAGGAACTGCTGGACAATGAATGAATTAAGCGATTCAAGAAAGATGCGAAATCTACCATAGCCTCAAGTGGAAAAGCTATGGAATGGATTCTCGATGGAGGTAAATGTTGTTGGCATGTTTTATGCTTTTTTATTTGAGGGGGAAGAGTGGGCGTAAGTAGGGTCTTGAAGATTCAACCTGGATTATCCGATGAAGAGTCGTGAAAGGTTGGATAATTTATGGTACACATGGTGCGGGTTTTCTCATTGTGCTTTTCAAAATGAAACTCTAGCGAAGAAAAAGAATGAGGTGTTCTCTAAATAATGTCCATTAGAGAAATGCAGGCAACAACTTCTGTACTAGATTGGGTCTCTTTGTCGGATGAACAATTGTTGGATCTTCGGATCTGCGATTTGAAATTGCGCATACCTGGCACGGAATTGAATAAATGCGTGCGACAATTGTATCGGGAATTACAAAGCCAAGGCTTGGTCTTTCGTCCCCATATATGGTTGTCAGATGATTGGTATTCTCCGGATGGCGTTGCGGGCCTAGCTGCCCCATTTTATATGGGACATCCTCGTTTGGAAAAATTGGAAATGAATCAAATGTTAGAGGTCGAAGGTGGAACCTTCGATGGGTGTATGCGCATCCTTCGTCATGAAACTGGTCATGCTATCGAAAATGCCTTCCACTTGCGTCGTCGGCGTTCTCGACAACAGATGTTTGGGAAAAGTTCAGTTCCCTATCCTGATTGTTATTTGCCCAAACCGTACAGCAAAAGTTTCGTGTTACATCTTGATATGTGGTATGCCCAAAGTCATCCAGACGAAGATTTTGCGGAAACCTTTGCGGTTTGGTTAACCCCGGGGTCTCATTGGCGTGAGAGGTATGTCGGATGGCCGGCATTGAAAAAATTAGAATACATGGACGCCTTGATGAAGGAATTAGTCGGTGTTTCGCCGATGGTCACCAGAAAAGAACGCATCGATCCCATTAGGGGTTTAAAGAAAACCCTGCGAGAACATTATCAACGCAAACGGGAACGCTATGGATTAGATTACCCAAATTTTTACGATAGGGATTTACGGCGGTTATTTTCTGGAGATCCCGAAAAGGCCGAAAACCTTTCTGCCGCAAACTTTATTCGGAAATTTCGCAAAGAGGTGCGTCGAAAAGTAGCAGAATGGACTGGAGAGTATCAGTACACCATTGATCAAGTCTTACAAGATATGATCACGCATTGTCGCCATAAAAACTTACGGTTGGCCATTGCGGAAGATCGGGCAAAAGTTGATTTCACTATTCTCTTGACGGTGCAGACGATGAATTATTTGCATGGGGGCCGCCATCGGATGGTGCTATGAGGAAACTGCGAGTCATGGCCCTCATGCATCAAGATTTGGTTCCCCCGACTAATCCGGAAGGCGTGGATTTGGCCTCGGTCGATTGGAAAACGGAATTCGACGTCCTGACCACCTTGGCTGATTTAGGACATGACGTGACCGCTTTGGGCGTGCGAGATGATTTGCGGGTGATTGACCAAGTGGTGAATGACTGGAAACCGCATATTGCGTTTAACTTATTGGAAGAATTCAATGGGAACCCGGAGTTTGATCAAAATGTCGTGTCGTATTTGGAGTTACTCGGTGTGCCCTATACCGGCTGCAATCCTAAAGGCCTGGTGCTTACACGCGATAAAGGGTGGTCCAAAAAAATTATGGCCTACCACGGGATTCGCTGCCCAGACTTTGCGGTCTTTCCCATGGGACGGGCCATCAAGTGGGCCGGAGAATTTCCGTTTCCCGTTATTGTGAAATCCATCAGTGAAGAAGCTTCTCTCGGTATTTCGCAAGCCTCCATTGTTCAAGATGAAGAGAAATTAAAAGAACGCGTGGAATTCGTCCATCAGAATGTAGGGACAAGTGC
>JAJDBR010000266.1 GCA_029261275.1 Nitrospirales bacterium | reverse complement strand
GCGAGGCGGAAGCACCCGCGCAGGAAATGACGGCAATGGGGATGCCGCTAAGGCTCGGACAAAATCTTCAAAGCATACGTCTTCATAGGTATGATGTTTGATGGCAATAGAGTCCGCCGTCACATGAATGGTTCGGCCTGCAGCCAGCAAGGTCGTGTGCGCTTTGACATCTTCAACATCGGTGAGCAAAGTCCCTAAGGTCAGCAGACAATCAGCATTCTCTACGAATCCCAGGATTTCTTCTCGCCCCACCAGTCCGCCATATACACCAATATACAGAGGATGGTCTTCGCGAATGACCGACTTCCCCAACAGAGTCGTGGCAATGGGCACGTTCATATGCTCGACCAATTCAGTCAATTCCTCTTGAAGACCGTACCGGTAAATTTCGGCGCCAGCCAGGATAACCGGGCGCTCGGAACCTGACAGAAGGCCACGAACTTCGGCGATGGCTTCTTTGAGAGCCGCTGGGTCGCTTTGGCAAGTGATTTCCTTCGATGGTTCTTTTAAGGCTACATGCACGGGAGCCAGCACGAGATCTCGCGGAATTTCCAAATAGATGGGCCGCTTGAATTTCATCAACACCTTCAGGGCCCGGTCAATCTCCCGTTCTGCGGTATGAGGGTCATCCAAAATGACGGAGGCTACGGTAATCTTTTCAAAAACATCGCGTTGAGTCGAAAAATCACGGACCATGTGATGGAGAAAGGGGTTCTTCACTCGTTCATTTAGGCCGGGTGAGCCGGAGATCAGCACAACCGGTGACCGCTCAGCATAGGCACAAGCAATCGCATTAACCATATTCAGACCACCCACGCAATAGGTGACACAGGCGCCGCCAATCCCATGAATGCGGGCATACGCATCCGCCGCAAAGCCCGCGCAATCTTCTCGGGTGGTCCCAATATGCTGGATGGGCGATTCTTCGATGAGCTTATAGAGAGTGAGAACATAATCGCCAGGAATGCCAAAAATGTGACCGAGACCCATTTTGGACAGGCGGTCAAGCAGGAGAGTGCCAATAGTGAAGGATTCACTCATATATTTTTACCCTCTTTATCATTATATCGGATTATGGCCTGATCAAAAGGAGCACTTGCCTACCCATAGAGATGGCACCACACTTGGTGGCCTTTTTCCGAAGACCCAATCTGGATCAGGGGAGGATCGGTGACTTTACAGACCTCCATGACTTGCGGGCAGCGGGGATGGAATCGACATCCACTCGGTGGGTTCAATGGCGACGGGACATCGCCGGAAAGAATCGTTCGTTGAGACACCGCGGTCGGATCCGGCACAGGATTCGCGGACAAGAGGGCTTGCGTGTAGGGATGTTGGGGCGTGATAAAGAGATCTTCGGTGGGGGCCACTTCCGCTAATTGTCCTAAATACATGACCGCGATCCGGTCGGCCAGATATTGTACAACATTCAAATCATGCGTAATGAAGAGATAAGATAGATGAAATTCTTGTTGGAGATCTCGAAGTAAATTTAAAATTTGTGCTTGAATGGAAACATCCAAGGCCGACACCGCTTCATCACACACAATAAATTTTGGATTGAGAGCGAGTGCCCGAGCGATCCCAACTCGTTGCCGTTGCCCACCAGAAAATTCGTGAGGATACCGTGACTGATGTTCAGGCCTGAGCCCAACCTTCACAAACAATTGATTGACCTGGTCCTGCAATTCCTGGCCCTTGGCGATTTTGTGAATTTTGAGCGGTTCCGACACGATGGAACCAATGGTCATCCGAGGATTTAGTGAACTATAGGGATCTTGGAAAATGATTTGCATCCGCCGACGAGCTTGTCTTAACTCCCGCGGTTTGAGCGCGAGCAAATCCTCTCCTTCAAATTTTATTTCACCAGCCGTCGGTTCCATTAGGCGGAGGATAGATCGACCCACGGTCGTTTTGCCGCAACCTGATTCCCCTACCAGCCCCAGCGTTTCACCGCGATTCACATGCAGCGTAATATCGTCGACAGCTTTGACCCATGCTGACACGCGCGAAAAGATCCCACTGCGAACGGGGAAATATTTTTTGAGTCCTGTGACTTGAAGAAGTGGTGGTGAGTATTTTTCTGGCATCAGCAATTCAGGAGGAACGTAGAGACGCATTAAGCCAACAGACCGCTTCATGTGACTCTCCTACTTGAATGATTGGGGGCGGTTGCGTGGGACACTGTTCCAACACATCTGGACATCGTGTAGCAAAATGACATCCTGTTGGGTATTGCAGGGGTGACGGCACTGTCCCTGGAATTGCCTCCAATCGCACCTGCCGCTCTCCTGGCCGCGGCAACGATTTCAAGAGCGCACAGGTATAGGGATGGCTTGGTTGCTGAAAGAGTGTTTTCACCTCAGCCCGTTCGGCAATTTTACTCGCATACATCACAATCACGTCTTGTGCAAATTGCGCCACGACTCCCAAATTATGCGTGATGAGCAAAATGGCCATGCCCAAATCTTTTTGAAGATCAGACAACAGATCCAGAATCTGCGCTTGAATGGTGACATCCAACGCCGTGGTCGGTTCATCCGCAATCAACAAGTCCGGTTTGCAGGCTAAAGCCATAGCAATCATCACCCGTTGTTTCATGCCTCCCGACATTTCATGAGGATATTGATCGATACGTTGTTCTGGCGAGGCAATCCGAACTTTTTCCAACAGACCAATCACTTCTCGGCGAATCGCTTGCTTCGAAAGATCCGTATGAATCTGCAACACTTCCCCAATTTGAGCACCTATCCGCATCACCGGATTCAGGGAGGTCATGGGCTCTTGAAAGACCATGGCAATGGACTTTCCTCTTATCTTCCGCATGGCTGATTCAGGTAAACTCAGCAGCTCTTGTCCCTTAAAGTTTATCGTTCCACCGATCACCCGGCCAGGTGAAGACAGTAATCGCATGATCGATAGAGCTGTCACCGACTTCCCACAACCTGACTCGCCCACCAGCGCCAGAGTTTGGCCTCCATACAGGGTAAAGCTCACATCATCGACGGCTTTGATTTCGCCTTTGTCTGTAAAAAACGAGGTTTGAAGATTCGAGACCTGTAAGAGAGGATGGGTTTTTGATTCCATTTATCGACTTCGCAATTTGGGATTAAGGGCTTCACGTAACCCCTCTCCTACGAGATTAAAGGCCAACACAACAACAAAAATCGCTACTCCTGGAATAAAGAATACCCACGGAGCATCAAAAATAAACCCTCTGGCATCGGACAGAATATTCCCCCATGTAGCAAAGGGCGGCGGCACACCAAAACCTAAAAAACTCAAACCCGATTCGGTCAAAATAGCGGAAGCCACACCAATGGTGGCAGATACAAACACTGGCGCTAATGCGTTCGGAACCATATGTCGGAATATGATTCGACTCTCAGGTAGACCCAAGGCTTTGGCAGCAGTGACAAAATCTTGTTCACGAAGAGATAAAAACTCTGCGCGAACGAAGCGAGTGGTTCCCATCCAAGTGGTCAATCCAATGATGATCATGATGGTATATATACTGGGAGGCAATAATGCTACAGCAGCGAGAATAAGAAAAAAGGTTGGGAAACATAACATCGCGTCAGTAAATCTCATGATAAAAGTGTCTACAGAAATACGAAAAGCCCAAGTCGCCAAGAACATAGCAATGACGCTATACCCCAAAAAATTCCATTTTACATAGAGCAATAACAAGCCAAGCAAAATACCAAACAACACTATTTTCAGATCAAACTTCTCTTGTCCATAGTATCCAGCAATTCCACCAAGTGTAATTCCCACACTTAAAGATATTCCTACGGCCACAAATCCTACTGATAGAGAAACAAAAACCCCTTGAAACATTCGTGCGAATACATCGCGCCCTAACTCATCAGTTCCAAGAAGGTACAGGCCTCCAAACGGTCGATCAGACTTCGGAATTTCCTCTGTCACAAAAGAAAAAGGAGGTAGAAATTTATCGGGCAAACGAACTACTTCTGGATCAAAAATGATCCACCATTCCGTCAAAACCTTCCCGGTCAAGGCCATGACTAGTAACACCATAAGAACTGCAAACCCTGCCACCGCCTGTTTGTCAGATTGAAAAACCCGCAAAAACTCTTCCCAAGGAGTTTCTTGCTTTTCTAACACTACCCCTCCATCATGGCCGAGCTGTAGATTTGGATTTTTGGTATCAGAATTATTCATATCAAAAGCTAATTAACTACATAGACTTCTATTCTAAGCGAATACGTGGGTCTACGACCGCATATAAAACATCTGAAATAAACGTGCCAAGAAGCGTAAGCACTGCCGTGAAGAAGATCAACGTCATCGTCACTGGAAAATCTCTAGCCAAAATAGCTTCATATCCAAGACGCCCTAATCCCGGCCATGCAAATATCTGCTCAAAAATGACAGATGCGCCAATGAGCCCAGGAATTAAAAATCCAAACATCGTGACAAATGGCAACAGGGCATTTCCTAACGCATGACGATAAACCACTGTATCTTCTTCCAAACCTTTAGCCCGAGCAGTTCGAACATAATCCTGGCTTAACACTTCCAGCATTTGTGACCGAACATAACGAGAAAGGACTGCGATTCCTGCAAGAGCCGACATCACCGACGGAATCACGAGATGCCAAACACGGTCCATGATTTTATAGGCAGGATCCGCCTGATCCATCCCAAACGTTTTAAGACTAATCACAGGAACACCCAACCATTCCACTACACCTAAAATAACCAAATAAGAGAGAAAAAAACTGGGGATAGAAATAAGAGCATATGAAAAAAATACGGTACTTCGATCATACAAGCCCCCTCGGTGCACCGCTCCATAAATGCCAGTTGGAAATGCCAATGTCCACACAAGAATCGTTGCCAAAATAAATAGGGGAAGAGAATTGAGAAACCGATCCCAAATTTTTGGAAGGACCGGCTGACTATCCTTAAACGACTTCAACTCCCCAGACGCCAAATCCCGAATCCAATAGGCATATTGCACATGTAGCGGATCATCCAGATGAAACGCGGCGCGAATCTTAGCAATATCCTCCGGTTTCATTCGTGGGTTCATCGGATCCACTTCGCTGGGTTCTCCTGGCGCCAGATGAATAAAGGAATGCGCCATAAAGGAGACAATAACCAAGAGAATCAATCGTTGCGCGACACTTCGAAAAATAAAATTCCACATGATGGAACGACTAGAAAAAGCACATTATGTTATATAAGTTGTCTAAAATTCTGGAGTAAATTCCAGCTTCCGCCATTTATGAAAATGAAACGTATGGTCCCCACTTTTTATGGGGTAAATCTTTTGATAATCCTCTTTGCCATTGGCATCTTTCTGTACCAGGACAATTTTCTTATCTAACACCCTCGTACTTAAAGGAGCATAAAGGAAGGTATACGGCTGATCTTCATAGATTAACCGATGCAACTCATGTGTGAGTTGTCGTTGTCGATCACGATTATACTCTTGTCGTATGCGGACGATGAGCTCATCAGCACGCAGACTCTTATAGCCCACAAAATTCAGTTGTTGAGGCCCAGCCTGACTGGAATGCCAAATCTGATAGAGATCAGGGTCAATACCCATACTCCACCCCAACACAACGGCATCGAAATCACCAGTATTCACAAAATCACTTAAGAAGACCGCCCATTCAAACACCTGGGTGTTACACTTCACCCCAATTTTCTTCCAGGCATTTTGAGCGATAGTCAAAATATTTTTTCGTATGGGATTGCCATTGTTGGTAATCAAATTAAATTCAAAAATAGAACCATCTTTTTCTAACCACCCCTCCTCATTTAATACCCAACCCATGTCTGCAAAAATTTTCAGCGCTCCATTAGGATCATAAGGGAGTGAAGGGAGTGAAGGGTCATACCATTCAGTATTTTTGGGATAGGGGCCGGTTATCCGTTCGCCTTCTCCATACATGAGATATTGAATGATTTCCTCAACATCAATTGCCATTCCTAGAGCTTTCCGAATTTCAGATTCAGCGAACATCGGCTTTCGAATGTTATAGCCAATATAGGAGTAAGCAAAACCTAAGCTGGAAAACCATTGATAGGTTGGATCACTTTTATAACGGTCTACTTGATGCGGTTGCGCTCCATAAAAATCGACAGCTCCTGCTTGAAATTCTATTTCCTGAGTAAGCAGATCAGGAATGATCCGCATGAAATAGTCCTGATATTGCGCGGGACCTTCCCAATATTCATCAAACCGTTGGAGGTGGATAAATTCATCACCCTGCCATTCCACAAATTGAAAACGGCCGCTGCCAATTGGATGCCGATTAAATTGGCTATCTCGCATGCCAAAGGATTTTTGCGCTTCATCTGACAAACCTCGATCTTGTTTTTCACGAGTCATTGCTGCGTCATTGAGCAAGTGCTCAGGCAAGATTCCCATCGTCCAGGCATTGATCGCTGGGGAATAGAGTCGCTTATAAATGATTTTCACTGTGTAGGGATCTAGAATATCTACTGTTTTGATGGGTTCGAAATCTGGGGTCCGTGGCGAGAGGTTTTTCGGGTTCATGATGGCTTCATACGTAAACTTCACATCTCTTGCATCGAATTCATGGCCATCTTGAAAATTTACACCCTTACGCAGGTGAAAGACTATAGTCGGATTATGTTCGCCAATGGGTAGAATTTCAGGAAATTTCACACGAAGCGCTGCTTCAGTTTCCTTGCCCAGTTCTTTTGGAAAACGAATTAACTCATCGAACGGGAAGTGCTCAAAATATTTTTTCCCCAGAATCGGTTTCAACCGATCAAATAAATCTTGATCGACTTGGGAAAGGGCGAAGGCGACTCGCGCCGGAACATTGACCGTCACCTGTACATCTTTCAGCTGCGGCTTGCCTTGCGCATTGGGTAGCAATAAAGAAATGGTTTCTTCTCGTTGAGTCGATGGCAAGAGTTCCATCGATTGAACATAATTTTTCAGGCCTTCATCTCTTCCCGTTAACCAAGCCTTTTTTATACGGTGAAGGAGGGTTGATCCGGTCACTTCTGTCCCATCAGGAAAACGATGATGAGGATTCACCAACAAGTACGCCCGCTCAGAAATATTCCAATCCGTGGCTAATCGACCACGGAGTTCAAGATTTTCATCCAGATCAAGCAGGCCTTCAAAGACATGCGCCACAATATTCGAACTTGAAGAATCTGCATTCAAGATTGGGTTGAGAATTTTGGCATCTCCGCTGGATCCTTCAATGTAGGTCAACAGACGATTCGGGTTTCCCGCTGCTTGGTTTTCGTAGGTCGGAACCCAAAAATACGATTGAAGAAGAAGGAGAACTAAAACCAGGGGAATGAAGAGCAGTAGTCGTTTAACAAGCATTATCTATAACGGGTAGCCCAAAGTACTTAAAATTATTTCAATAGTATCAAGAACTTTTAGATGAAGCCATGATTGAATTCTTTTATCCACAGCCTGTTGATTGTTTTTATTAACATCTCATGGGGAGGAATATTCTAGGAAATCGCATTTTTTTCTTGCAGTCTTTTTTCGATTTCGCTAGACTCCGCGTTCCTTTTTTTAGACAGTCATCAGAATCGTATGAATACGACTTTAATAGTCTTTTCACAGCTTTCACACAGGAACCATACACTCTTTTTCCACGTCTAATGCCTGCGAGAACATCTTTACATTCTCCACTCTTCTCTCATCAATTCAGGATGAGCTCTGTGTCCTATTCGTCTTTATTTTTCCCCCAATGTGACGTTCGACACGCAGAGTTCTCTTTCCCGAATCGTTTGTTGAAGGAGGGTTGTTCATGGAGGATTGGACTCATTCACGCACCGTCTTAATTGTTGACGACCATCAAGGTCTCATTTCCCTCATCCAACGGTGTCTTTCTCGAGAAGGGTTTCACACCGCGTTCGCGCATAGCGGTCAAGAAGCTCTCGCTTGGCTCTCCGACCATCACGCCGATCTCCTTCTTTTGGATTTACAACTCGCCGATATGTCCGGCGAAGATCTCATTCACCAACTCACCCAACACCACCTGACGCTCCCATTTATCGTCGTGACGGGTCAAGGGGACGAACGTCTGGCTGTCAAGATGATGAAACAGGGCGCCCGCGATTATTTCATTAAAGACAGCAGTCTCATTGAACTTCTCCCCTCGATCGTGACGCAAACCTTTGAACAAATTCAACAAGAGCAGCGCTTGCTCCTCACAGAAGAAACCTTACGCGAAGAACGCGAGCGTATGACCATTACCCTGTCTTCGATCGTTGAAGGCGTCTTCACAACTGATACCCGAGGACGCATTACCTATATGAATTGCATGGCAGAAGACTTGAGTGGATGGAAGCAGCGAGAAGCCCTAGGACGATCAATTGAAGACATCGTTCGATTTCTCCATGCTGGCGTCAACAAAGAAGATGCCCATCCCGTCACCCACGTTTTAGAGGTTGGAACTCCCCTTCACCCACTTGACCATTTCCCGTTGTTTGATCCCACCAACGGTGAACGACCAGTTGTCTATAGCGTGTCTCCTTTACGACGATCAGATGGGAATCTTTTAGGCACCGTCTTGATTCTGCGTGACATGACTGAGCGAATCAAATTAGACGAAGAACGTCTTAAGACCAGCAAATTAGATTCTTTAGGGCTCCTCGCAGGAGGCATAGCCCACGATTTCAATAATCTGCTCACCACGATCCTGGGGAACCTTTCCATGACAAAGGCCTGGGTGAACTCCAGGGATCATTTATTTACGTTTCTCTCTGAGGCGGAAAATGCGTCTCTCAGTGCCAAAAAACTTACACAACAACTCCTCACCTTTGCCAAAGGTGGCACTCCTCTCAAAAAACCCTTGGCCTTGCAGCAAATGATTCCTGAATCAGCCGCTTTTGCTCTCTCCGGATCATCGACCCGCTGCGAATGCGAAATCCCGGAGGACCTCTGGCAGGTTCAAGCCGATGAGGGACAGATTGGACAAGTGATTCATAATCTGGCTGTCAACGCACATCAGGCCATGCCATATGGAGGGACCCTCACGATTAGGGCAGAAAATGTGGTAGAGAGCGCACTACAAGCGAAACAAAAGGGGCTACCCCATCCTGGAAAGTATATTAAGCTGACGATCCAGGATACCGGAAACGGCATTCCGCCCCATGCCTTAGCGAAGATCTTTGATCCGTATTATTCAACGAAACAGACAGGCAGCGGCCTGGGCTTAAGTACAGCCCACTCCATCATAACAAACCATCATGGCAGGATTGCCGCCAGCTCCAATCAAGGGCAAGGCGCCATCTTTGTCATTCACCTTCCCGCTTCTGAAATCACGGCCCCCCTCCATCAAGTCGCATCTTCTACGATTCCAGGAGAAGGACGAGTCTTGGTGATGGATGACGAAGAATCCATTCGCCTCCTCTTGTGCGAAATGCTGCGACACCTTGGATACGATGTCCACTGTGTGGCGGAAGGAAATGAAGCCTTAGAATGTTATCAGGAAGCCTTTCACGCTCGTCAGCCATTTCATGCCGTTATTTTGGATTTAACCATCTCGGGCGGCCTAGGTGGGAAAGATACCGTTCAACAACTGCGGCAATTCGACCCGGAAGTGAAAGCCATTGTGGCCAGCGGGTACTCCAATGATCCTGTACTCTCACGCTATTCGACATTTGGGTTTCATGGTGTCGTGGCCAAACCTTTTCGTCTGGCAGAACTCAGTCAAGTGCTACACCAAATCACCGGGTAATAAGCAGATTAGGGGAAAGGAAATACGGGAAGAGGCCTTCAGATATCGGGCTACAACTCTATTTTGATTTCACCATTTTCAATGACTGTTTCGTAGGATTTTATGTTGCTGGAGGGATTGTTCACACAATGACCTGTTTTCACATTATATTCCCAACCATGCCACGGACAGGTCACCATCTCTCCCTCCAAGTCCCCTTCACCTAACGGTCCACCTCGATGAAGGCACATATTATCCGTCACATGAAATGCCCCATCCACATTAAAGACGGCTAGGCACTTATCCTTCGCTTCAACCACGATGCCAGTTCCTGGGCTGATCTCCTCTGTTTTCACTATTTGAATCCACTCTCCCATATTACGTCTCTCCATTCCCTTCAGATAAAGGCTCAATGACATCTGATGGTTTCTGAATCGGATCCTTAATTTTCTTCAACATACTGGACAGCGTCGGGGCTGACCCACTCTCTTTCTTTTCCCCTTGCTCTATTTGCTCAACGAGTGTGCGTACAATTTCCAGGAATGCTTGCGTTTGGGGAGATTGAGGGTCTTTGACCACTATCGGCTTTCCCTGATCACCACCTTCTCGAATAGCTGGATCGAGAGGAATGCGCCCAAGAAATGGAATCTCGAATTTTTTCGCAGCCTGTTCGCCTCCTCCATGGGAAAAAATCTCAGTGCGCTCACCACAATGTCCACAAATAAAGTGACTCATATTTTCTATGACGCCCAGCAATGGCACATTCACTTTTTTGAACATCGTCATACCTTTTCGAACATCTGAGAGGGCGACGTCTTGAGGAGTCGTCACCGTAATTGCGCCGGTTAATGGCACAAGCTGCGAAAGCGTTAATGGGACATCTCCTGTACCTGGAGGCAGGTCAATCAACAAATAATCCAGTTCCCCCCAAATCACATCACGGAAAAACTGTTGAATGGCCGAATGGACCATCGGACCACGCCACACAACCGGCGTATCTTCCGGAACAAAGAAGCCCATCGAAATGACTTTCACGCCCTGCCCTTCAGCAGGAGTAATTTTTTCGCCATCTTTGACTGGCTCTTGAGTGATCCCAATCATCATGGGGATATTCGGGCCATAAATATCCGCGTCCATCACTCCAACGGCAAAGCCTTCTTGCTTGAGGGCAACAGCCATATTGACCGTGACCGTCGATTTCCCTACTCCACCTTTTCCGCTACTCACGGCGATAATATGCTTCACCCCAGGAAGTGGGTTTTCCTGTGGCTGACTAGCAGCTGCTGCTGACTGAGGGGCATGTTGTTCTTCAGCCATTTATCGATCTCCTTCTTGAAACACTATGGAATATATCATTAAAGACACAATCACTGCCTCCATGCCTTGGTTGCTGCAAGTATTCATACAGAGGCCACACTATTTCTCCTACTCTTTTCAAAAAGTAGTGAGTCTAGTGTGGCCCCCATCGAGTAACAGAAGAACAATGTAAGGAGAAAACTGGTTGTGGAAATATTTCTAACCAAGTTGGGTCGCAAATTTTTTGCGCGACCGCCCAATGAGTGGCTCATGATGGTTTTGACGATTGGCTGCAATCACTGGATCCAATATTTCTCCACACGTAATACATCGCCAGCCCGAAAAATAAATGGCACCGGCTTCGTCTGCCACATCCCCAAATTTATCCTGAATCATGATTCCCTGACATCGTGGACAATCCATCTACTACACCCCTTCCTAACACGCCATAAAATAAAAAATGAATTCGTAGGTACGTATTGGAAGCAAAGGAGATACCGAAAGTCATGCTTAGAAAGCTATTGATTTATAGGTGGTTTTTAAAAATAAAAAAACAGTGATGTTTCATAGTGAAACATAAAATATTTTCATTTATGTGTATAGCAATGTAAATAATTGATTATATTCATTATTTTTACAATAGATACCAATTAGTATCAATTGATCCCAAAATGAAACGTCCTAGATATCTGGCTTTATACCAAATTGCCTCACTTTTCGCCATAAGGTCGAACGGCCAATCCCCAACAGCTGAGAGGCCTCTTTCAAATGCCAACCCGATTTATCCAATGCTCGACAGATCGCCTGACGTTCAATGGATTGGAGCGTTTCGGTATGGGGCCATTCTTGATGGTCCAAGAAATGCCGCTGTAAATCAGCGGGAAGATGTTCAAATTGAATGATAGGTTCCTCACAGCACACAAAAGCATGCTCCATCACATTCTGAAGTTCGCGAATATTTCCCGGAAAGGAATATTGCTCAAGCGCCGTTAACGATTGAGGAGAAAGCCCAACAATCTGTTTGCCCATTTCTCGATTAAACTTCTCTCGAAAATGATTGACTAGCAACGGGATATCATCTGATCGCTCACGAAGGGGAGGCAGCACGATAGGGATAACCCGAATTCGGTAATACAAGTCCTCCCGAAAGCGGCCTTCCCGAACGGCCTCTTCTAAATTTCGATTGGTGGCCGCCACAATCCTGACATCAACGCTGATCGTGTCATTGGAACCGACGCGTTCAAACCGTCCCCGCTCAAGAACGCCCAACAATTTCACTTGGGTGCCCAAGCTCATCTCGCCAATTTCATCCAAAAAGATGGTGCCCCCATTCGCGACTTCAAATCTCCCTGGCTTGTCAACATAGGCGTTGGTGAAAGCCCCCTTCATGTGACCAAACAACTCACTTTCAAAAACGCCTTCTGACAGACTCGACCCATTGACCACCACAAACGGCGCCTGTTTCCGCAAACTATGGGCATGCAAGGCATAGGCGATCAATTCCTTCCCGGTCCCACTCTCACCCGTAATCAACACCGAAGACTTAGACGCCGCAATGGATGGAAGCTTGGCAAAAATGTTTTGCATGAGGGGGCTGCGACCCACAATATGCTTGAATTGAACTTGCTCACCCAAACGATGTTTCAGCTCTGAAACCTCTGCGGTTTTTGCCGTCAATTCTCTTGCGAGCGAGATATCTCGGATGACTTCAATTAATCCAATCAGCTTACCTTCTTTGTCTAACAAAAAATCAGTATTGATGCTCACCGGCATTTGGATTCCATCCCGACGACGAACAATGGCCTCAACATTCGAAACCCGCTCTCCTCGAAGTGCGCGTTCCAAGACACAATCCTGGCTTGAACAAATATTGCTTTGCACTAAAACATCACAGGCCAGCAACATTCCGGAATCTGGAACCTCATAACCCAGCATGGTTTGCATGGCCCGATTTAAAAACGTGACGCGCTTATGCAAATCAATCGTGATGACTCCGTCACTAATGCAGTCCAAAATAGCTTCTGCCCCATTGGAGCGGGACACTGATTCTGTCTTTTCCATAGAACTCCCGCCTTTACCCAAGAGAACTTTTCGCGGCCGAAAACTCGACCTTTTCCTTCACGGGTTGGTATGTTAGGAAAATCCAAACACCCGAGAAGAGAGAAACGTGCATCTTGACGATCCTAACGCTAGTGTAAGCCAGGGCTAATCCGTTCCACAATTCCCTAGTCATCACCACCTTAAAATTCTTCCTTTCAAAAAGCTCATGGAATTTCTACCCATCCTGGCACAACTGCCGTACCCTGAGATCGATCCGGTCTTTTTTCAAATTGGGCCCTTTCAGATTGTCTCCTTTCAAATTGGCCCCTTGGCCTTCCGATGGTACGGCCTTATGTATCTATTGGGCCTTGGTGGCGCCTATTGGCTGATCAAGATCAGAGCGGCTCAAAAACGGATCCCGCTCGATCCTCAACAACTCTCTGATTTAATTGTGTTTGCCGCGTTTGGGGTCTTTATCGGTGGGCGGTTAGGCTACGTTCTGTTTTATAACTTGCCTTTTTATCTGGACAATCCACTGAAAATTTTTGCCGTGTGGGAAGGTGGCATGTCTTTCCATGGAGGGTTGCTTGGAGTCTGCGTGGCACTGGTGGTGTTTTGTCAGAGACGGGGATTTTCCATGGCCGCCATTGGCGATTTAGCAGCCGGAGCCGCGCCAATTGGATTAGGTTTTGGACGAATGGGGAATTTCATTAACGGGGAGCTGTATGGACGAGCCACCGATGTCGAATGGTGTATGGTCTTTCCACAGGGCGGCCCTGAATGCCGACATCCCTCCCAGCTCTATGAAGCCGGACTAGAAGGCTTGGCGCTTTTCATTTTATTATTGATCATGAACCAACGGACGACTCCACCTGGCACCATATTCTGGACGTTCATCTCTGGATATGGAGTCGCACGTTTCTTTGTCGAATTTTTCCGTGAACCCGACAGTCATTTAGGATTCATCTTTCAATGGGTCACCATGGGACAACTCCTCTGCATCCCCATGATCGCCCTCGGCCTCATCATGATTCTTCGTGGGTATCAACGATCTCATTCTTCTTCTTAAAACATTGATTCCTTTCAGACCTTCATTCCTGCCTTAAAATCCGCCTCCTGGTCCTCCACCGCTGGAACCACCAGCACCGCCAACTCCTGGGAGTATAGGCGAGGTAGCGGGATCGATAGGTTTATCGGGAACATTCCCATAGCGTCGAAGAGGCGGAGAATTCCAAATGACTTTATTCCCGGGGGCCAGATTCGCAGCTTTAATGAAATGCGGTTTGGCGCCTTCTTGATCACCCATGTGATCCATAGTTAAGGCCAAGTTATAGTGCGCTTCAGCCAAATTTGGTTGCTCCTGAATGGCCGCCTGAAATTGTTGTCTAGCCCCACCCCATCGCCCTTCACGAAAGAGTCGATTTCCTTCCGTAAAGAATGTTTGCACCTTGGCGATGGAATGTGGTGGAGGATCAAGCACCATCAAAGGGGCTGACTTTTCGGATGCACATCCCAAAGTGACAAGAAAGATTAGAGAGCTCAGACCCAACATGACCAAACGCAAAACCTTCATTGATTCCTCCTTTTCAAAACATGGCAGCATCAGGAATGATAGCCACCGCTTCACCAATTCGTAAAAATAAAAGTTTACACCCTTTGATCTCCAGGCCCAAGGATCGGGAAACTGCCATCGCATAGACGTATGCTTGCGGCCGATACATCTCAGCATAACCAACAACATGAGAAGCCGTCACGTTATCAGTCTTATAATCCCCGACCCAAACTTCCCCAGCCACTTCATATACTACATCCATGACTCCTTCCATGACACAGGGACGGGATACTAGGCCACCTGGCATCCTATCTGACCATGGGATGACAAAGGGAATTTCCCGCCCAATCACCGTGGCCTGTTGTAATTCCAAGTAGGAAGACGACTGAAGGAAGGTTTCCACCAATCTTTCAATTTCCAAACTAACCGAATGGCTTTCGTCTTCATCAAAATTTCCAGAAAGCTCCTTTTGGCAAAATTCCCTTAACGGCTCTCGAAAATTCTCCGGACCCAATTGAAAATCCCACTGTTCAAGTAATTGATGAACCAACGTTCCTACACGTTGACTGGCGAGCTTCGAGCGCTCTCCTCGATGAGGTGTGGGTTGCCAAGTTTGTAATTGATGCTGCAAAGACGGAGTCCTAAAGGCCACCTCTTTCAACCCTTGCTGCCAAGCCGTCTCACGCTCACCCTCATTTTCTAAGGAAAAGGGTCCCTCCCTTTTTCCCTCAGACCTATTGAGGTTCAGGGAAGGCTGCACTCTCTGCAATGGTGGTACATTCCGAGAGGTAACCACTGTTTGAGGAATGGCCGCCAAGCCCACTTGAATAGTGGCGTGCTCAGAATTGCCGATCTCCCCATCGGCTACCTCTTGGAGAAATCCCAAAAAACTTTCGCCGATCGGCTTCGCTAACTGCCCGCCAGACAATATTAATCGATCTCGAGCGCGAGTCATCCCTACATACATGACCCGCCGTTGTTCAGCCTTTTCCCGTATCTGCTCTTTTTCCCAAAGCAAAACCTGACCTGAATTCCAGGTCGGAGGAAAGGTACAACCATACACGCCACTCATCCAGTCAACCATTACCTCGGCACCACGATCTAGCCCCGCCGACTTTTGATGCAATCCTGGTAATAGTACCATCGGGAACTCTAACCCTTTAGCTTTATGAATCGACATAACTCGCACCGCATCTAACGATTCCTCCTCTAATGAGGCTTCAGGTTCAGAAGGGTGGGTCATTAGACAATCCATCAACTGATGAACCCAGCCTGAATAGGAGAGATGTGGCATGGCTGCCTGTTCCGCCATGAGATCTCGAAGTTTCCACACATTCATAACCGCCTGTTCCCCATGACTCGATGCCGCTGCTAACTCCACAATAGGAAGGTGCGCAAACACACGATCGATGAATTCAGGAAGAGGGATCTGCTTGGCTTGAACATGTAAGGCTCCTAACTGTTCAAACAACATGTGGACGATAGGCTTTCGCGCGCTATTCCAGGCATCCAACATCTCGATCCGACGGATATCGAAAGGACCAAGTCGGGCTAATTCCATAATATCTTGATCAGGTACCCCACCGAGAGAGGAGCGTAAAATACCCACAATAGCAATCGCATCGCTGGGATCATCTAAGACCCGCAGCACATTAATGAAATCAATCACTTCCTGGCGACGATAGAAATGTCGTTCACCATCTGTTAAATACGGCACACTTCGACGATGCATGGCTTCCAAATACACATGGGCATTCGTAAATTTTCGAAATAACACGGCAAGATGTCCGGGGCGCAACGGAATTCGACTCCCGTTCTCCAACACCCATTGTTGGCCGGAAGACAGCTGCTCCTGAATCCAGGTTGCCAACCATTCGGCTTCGACACGTGTGGCTCGTTCAGCATCCCATTCTTCTTCCCCGGCATTGGCCATGACAAACAGCTCCACCCCAGGAGCACGTAAAGCTTCCTCCCCACATCGCCCAACCATTAATGGCACATTCGGTGGTTGAACATTGTCCTCCTGAACAAACACTCGATCAAAGACAGCGTTGACCACATCGAGAACCGCGCCATCACTGCGGAAATTCGTCGTCAACGTACACACCACTCCACCATCATGCGTCAGCTTGTGAACCACCTGATCAAAGGCTTGGATATCGGCACGGCGAAAGGCGTAAATTGACTGCTTGGGGTCACCAACGATAAAGAGCTTCCCTGGCACCAATCGTATCGCCTCCCACTGCTGACAGTGATCGCCTGGTTGTTCGCCAAGATAGAGTAAGATTTCATATTGCAAGGGATCCGTATCCTGAAACTCATCCACCATGATTGCCTGAAATTCCGCTTTGAGTTGTTCGCGGACCATCGGATAATCACGCAAGACATCCCGTACTCGAAC
>JAJDBR010000265.1 GCA_029261275.1 Nitrospirales bacterium | reverse complement strand
GTGTCCGCTTTGGGTCGACCCGGAGCGAAATCCCATACGAGCCACTGTGATTTCAATTTTCCATTACGATCTGTCCAGAGCGGAATGGTCGCCTTGCCTGGTGATACAAAATAATCCTGCATTGAGGCATAGGTTAGTTGTAGGCCCTCATTCATTGCCATTTTTTGCTTTTCCGTAGGCTTGAAAGGCTTGCCTTTTTCTATGCCTAAGTCTTTTGCAAGTGAGAACATCACCTTATCTTGCGGGCGAATAGGATTGTTTTGAACCACATCATTGATGTCTTGGAAAAACGTGTAGTTATAGTAAGGCAAACAGTCATACCGCACATTTGTCGCATCAAGATGATTTGTAGGCGGCGGATTCTTGGCTTCTGACAGGTAATAGACTTTTATTGTTTGTGCATATTCTGCGGCATCCGCATCGGTGGCACCTCGGTGCTTAGCTGGGCATCGATAACCGTGCGATTTCTTCAGCAATGGACACATCAGGCACGTCAATGAAGTCAGGGGCCGCAAAACTTGGGTTAGGATATTTATAGTAGCCTTCTCCCCCTTGTAAGCCTTGCAGGCCTTTGTCTAAAAAGTGCTCCTTGATGTAGGCGGCATTGGCAGTCATCTGGTCATCCTTGAGTTCTTTTCCCCAGTGAGTGAGGACATTATGCCATGTCGCCATACCAACGACATCAATCAATGCGCAGGGGCCAGCGGCACATCCGCGATGGATGATCATATGGACTCGATCAATATATTCTGGAGTTGATATGCCATTAGTCACGAGTGTTTGCGCGGCATTCAATAAGGTCACGGTCATCGTATTGCAGACATAACCATTCTGTTCCTTTTGGATAGGGATGGGAATCATGCCGATTTCCACCGCAAATTGAGCTGTCGCTAATAAAGTTTCGTAGGATGTGGTGGGGTGTGACATGGTCTCGGCCAAATTCATTTTCCAAATCAAATTGGCGAAATGCAGGGCACAATACTTTTCAGGACGGCCTGTATCTTGAGCGAATTGGCTGGGCAATAATGTCGAAGAATTCGTCGCAATGATAGTGTGCTCAGGTAGGACTTTGGCGAGGCGCTTATAAAAGTCAGATTTTATCTCAGGGACTTCCGGAACGGACTCGATAACGATATCAGCATCGGCGACAGCGGCGGCTAGATCAGTTGTGTAGCTGAGCCTTGCGTGCGTTTGAGCGATGCTTTCGTCAGTGCCGCCCATTTCTTTTTTATAAATATCCGCGTAGGTTTGATGGGCAATTTTACAGGCATCAATCGAATCATTATAGAGGTCATAAACCACCACATTTTTACCATAAAAGGCACTATGCCAAGCAATTTGGCCGCCAAGAACACCAGCGCCTAAGGATGTTAGGTTGTTGAGTGATTGAGCTGCCATAATAGTTCCTCCTAATTTATTGGTTAATTGTGGTGTTGTCGGTGCTTCATTCATTCCCTGTTACTGACTTGTCCATAATTCCCTGAGAATTTACGCTATGCACCCGTTTTTCACAAGCATTCCCCGGAGTTAATATGCCCAACTCAGTCAAAGGCCAGATCTGCCCCAATCCTGAATGCTCGTATGGTCAAAAAAACTCATCCACACTTGCGGCACCTAAAAACCCGGTATTTTCAATGCCGGTATAATGATAGAAGGAACAGCCCTTCTCACGATTAAAGATTGGAAATCAGAGCTATGCTAAATGCCACTTGATCGGTAAATCGTCATTAAATACACTGAGTGGTCTAGTTTTGGATGAATGGTCATCAAGGACGACAATTCCTGAATAACCGAGGTTCACGATGAAAAAAACATTACACAAGGCTGATACACGCGGTGTCGCGGAGCGTGGCTGGTTGAGTTCCCGGCAGACGTTTTCATTCGCCGACTACCGTAATCCGGAGCGAATGCAATTTGGTCTACTGCGAGTGATTAATGACGATGTGGTTCAGCCCAGCATGGGTTTTGGCACGCACCCGCATGAGAACATGGAGATCATTTCGATCCCGATCACAGGTGAGTTACGCCATCACGATAGTATGGGGAATACGCAACACATCAAGGTGGGCGAAGTACAAATAATGTCGGCTGGAACAGGGCTAACACATTCGGAGTACAACGCTTCCGATTCGGAAGTTGTCAATTTTCTGCAGATATGGGTTTTTCCCAAAGAACCGGATATAGAGCCTCGCTACGATCAGAAATTATTCTCCAGGGATCAGCGGCAGGGTCAATTTCAGAATATTGTTGCGCCTGATCAGAACGCTGGCGGTGTCTGGATAAATCAGGATGCGTGGTTCTGGCTGGGCGATTATAAGGCCGGTCAGTCGGACACCTATACCATCAAGAGATCCGGAAATGGCGCGTATTTTTTTGTGCTAGAGGGCTCAGTTGCTCTCGCCAGTGAGCAGCTGGGGAGCCGTGATGGACTTGGGATTGAAGGTGCGACCAGTGTGGGCTTTGAAGCGACTGAGGATTGTCAGTTGCTGGTGATGGATGTGCCAGTACAGTGAATCCGGCATCTAAAAATTTCAAGTTTTTAATTGACCTGCCCCCTTCAAGCCAGACCGGATTCCGAGTTAGGATTCACCGGATTCTGACAAAAATGTTAGTTCGCTTTTTTTTTGTTTGACGAGCGTTCAAATAATCGAGGAAAATTTTCCTCCTTGAGGTAACCAAATCCAGCCGTTGGAAAGGAGAAGGCAACATGCCAATTGAGATCGTGACGATCTGTGGAAGTGCGCGTCCTGGGAATTATACTTCAAAGGCCCTGGCCTTGGTTAGTGATGAACTCCGAAAGGATAAAAAGGTGAAGGTTGTCGAGATTGACCTTGCCTCGATTGATCTCCCTGTTCCTGGAAGAGCGGCTCAGGACTCATCTGCTGAACAATTCCGAGAGATGGTCAAGAAAGCAACGGCCATTGTTATCGCCACACCTGAGTATCATGGTAGTTTCAGCAGCCTTGTAAAACTAGCTATTGAAAATTTGGATTTTCCCAGTGTTCTTGCTGAGAAGCCCGTAGCACTGCTGGGTGTGGCTGCTGGGCGGATTGGCGCCATTAAATCGTTGGAACATTTGCGAAGCGTGTGTTCCCATGTGGGCGC
>JAJDBR010000264.1 GCA_029261275.1 Nitrospirales bacterium | reverse complement strand
TGCTCTAGAGATAGCCCTCGTGATTCATCAACATTACGGATACAAATTACGGTCTGATGATCCAGATAACACCATCATATTTTCTTCCCTACGGTCCCTTTGTGAAGCTATTCAGAAGAACCGAACTATAGCCTAAGCATGTTGAACACCCTCCTCAATCTCAACTGAGATAGAACCCACTCCTGTTGTCCTGTGTTAAAGCTGAGTTAGTGTTATGACACATTCCCCGTTTCTGGGTCCCTATCAACCTCAGAGCACCATCGCTTGGTACCATGGAAAACCTATGTCTGCCAGCATGGTGTTAGCGCACGTGAGCTTTATTGGCAATCAATTGCCTCGCAAGCGTTACGTGGTGAATATGTGTCAAGACCGCTATGCCTTTTTGGTTGGATTTGCTGCGGCCCTTAGGCAGAGCCAAACGACCCTACTGCCACCTAACCCATCACCGGAGACTCTTCAACAACTCACACGCGAATATCCCGATTGTTATTACATAACCGATGGACCAGGGGAGATAGCAGGGTTAGAAGGCGTCACTCTCAATATAGACAGGAGTCCCGACCGAACACCTGTGGAGAATCCCAAATTTCTCGATACGCATATTGCAGCAATTGCTTTCACTTCTGGAACCACTGGCACTCCACGCCCAAATCTCAAATCATGGGGATCCATGGTCCAGATTGCCCAAAAAACCGGAGAAAGGATAGCCCTTCCTCAGGCAAGTCCCGTGACCATTGTGGCCACCGTTCCTCATCAGCATATGTACGGATTGGAAACATCCATCATGTTACCTCTCCAGCAAGGATGGGTTATTGATTCTGGGCGTCCATTTTTTCCTGAAGACATCGCGTCGGCTTTACACGAACAACCAGCGCCCCGCATATTAGTGTCGACACCCATTCATCTCCGCGCCTGTGTGATGTCTCGCTCTCGATTTCCAGAGGTCGCCTATACTTTGTCCGCCACTGCTCCACTATCCAAAGATTTAGCCAAACAGGTCGAAGAATTGCTTGATACCACCATGATCGAGATTTATGGATTTGCTGAAGCAGGCACGATCGCCACCAGGCAACCCATACAAGAAGATAGCTGGACATTGCTGATCGGATTGACCCTGAGATCAGACCCAGATGGCTATGCAGTGAGCACCCCCTACTTTTCTGAACCTATTCCTATTCCCGATACCATTCAGTCCGCAACCCCACAGCATTTCACTCTGGAAGGGCGTCCCAACCATCTCATTAATATTGGTGGGCATCGCGCATCGTTGGATGCCTTGAATATACAGCTCCTCTCCATTGATGGAGTCGTGGACGGTGCGTTTTTTATGCCGGAAGAGAAAGAAAAATCAGTCACACGCTTAGTGGCCTTTGTTGTGGCACCCGGGCACACATCTGAGTCCATCCTTTCGGTACTCCGCACCAAAATTGCGCCCGTATTTTTGCCACGCCCGGTTTACCTGATTGATACGATTCCTCGCAATCACACTGGTAAATTCGTCAGGAAGGACGCAGAAACATTAATGCGAGCACAACCCAATCCCGCCCTGACACCAAACAAATCAATCAATGACCATTGAAAAAAAATTCCAGATTGATCCTTTGCACCCTTCGCTGCCCGGGCATTTCCCAGGGAATCCTATCGTGCCAGGTGTGGTCATTCTCGCCGAAGTGCTCGCGTCTATCGAACAATCGCTCCCGAAACCACTGGTGCTGTCCAACGTACCTGTCGTGAAGTTTCATTTTCCTCTTCGTCCAAACGAATTAGTTCAACTCACCTTCGACCTCCTTCCCGATCAGGTCATCATCTTTTCCTGTCAGGTCGGTGCAAGACGGATTGTCTCAGGCCAATTCAACTTTCATCCAAACATCCAAACCGCTACTCCGCAAATATGAGTAAACGTTGGCTAGCGCAACGAGAACGTGGTCATCGCTGGGCTTACCAGTTCATGCTGTGGGTCGCCCTTCGAATCGGACGCAAAACCGCCCGGACATTGCTCTACCCTATCTGCGCGTATTATGTATTGTTTTCCTGGAAGGCCAGTAAAGGCATCAAGACATTTTTACGCCGTGTGTTAGCGCGCCGAGTCACGATTAAGGATCTCTTTCTCCAGTATCACGCCTTTGCCTCAACCTTGTTAGATCGGACCTTTATTTTGGCCAATCGACGAGACGAATTCGACCTTACCATTCGTGATTTAGACATACTCCTTGACCGTGTCGACCGTAAACAAGGATGCCTCCTACTCGGTTCACACTTAGGAAGTTTTGATATCCTTCGAGCCACCGGATTAGCTACAAGAAATGCCCCAATCAAGCTGCTCATGCATCAAGAAAACGCGCCAATCCTCAATGAGGTTTTCGGGAAACTCGACCCTTCGATGTTGGATTGCATTATTCCAGTCGGCGAACCTGATACGATGTTACGCGCCAAAGAATGCTTGGATGCGGGCGGGCTGGTCGGCATGCTTGGGGATCGTCCACTCAAACATGAAAAAATCGTGCTTTGCAATTTCTTTGGCCACATGGCCCAATTTCCTTCAGGCCCCATGTTACTGGCCAGTATCCTCAAAGTGCCGGTCGTGTTATTTTTTTGTCTCTATCGCGGAGACGGACGGTACGACATTCATTTCGAATTATTTGCAGAAACCGTTATTATCCCAAGAGAAGATCGAGCACAAGGACTACAGGAATGGACGCAGCGCTATGCCCTTCGCTTAGAAGCCTACTGCCGGATGGCTCCAAACAATTGGTTTAATTTTTATGACTTTTGGGAAACCGATCAGTAGACCAATCCTCTGGTTTTTCGTGTGCTGCGGCCTTTTCATCCCGGGACCGCTCCCACGCTCCCATGCATGCGAGCCAGGCCTGAACACCGCCAAAGCCATTCCTCTCAAGGAAGAACAACTTCGCTTAGACCAAGTCATTAAAAATCTCGGACAAACGACCATGCGTGAGCAGACCTTTCATGAAACATACTTTTCACACATGCTCACGACACCCTCACATAA
>JAJDBR010000263.1 GCA_029261275.1 Nitrospirales bacterium | reverse complement strand
AACAATCCATCAGCAGCCAATTTCTTTTTGGCGACTTTTAAGGCTTTTTCAACATTATTATTGATAACTCGTACTTCCACAGGTCCCTCAATTGTTTTGTAAAAATAAGTACTGTATGGCTAAATTTCTTATCTCTAAGCTTCATACTCTATCATGTGTTTCAAGCCTATGCAAGAAAGAAATAAGAAGGATAAATATAAATTATCTTTTAAAAACAATGGCTTACAAACACCTTACGACATACCACTTACAATAAATTTCATCTACGAATCTTTAAGGGCTGCTATCATGTCTAAGACTGCTTTCTTGCCATCTCCAAAAAGCATTAAAGAATTATCCAATGCAAACAACGGGTTAGGTATTCCGGCAAACCCCGGGCTCAGGCTTCGTTTGATAACAACAACTGTTTTGGCTTTATCAACGTCAATGATCGGCATCCCTGCAATAGCACTATTAGGATCCGTCCTAGCCACTGGATTCACGACATCATTAGCTCCAATGACTAACGCAATGTCCACTTGATCAATATCCTCATTTGTTTCGTCCATATCTCGCAATGCTTCATACGGGACATCAGCTTCAGCAAGCAAGACATTCATATGACCAGGCATTCGACCAGCCACGGGATGAACCCCGTACTCCACTTTCGTCCCTCGACTTTCTAGAAGTGCAGCTAAACTGGCGACTGGATGCTGTGCCTGAGAGACTGCCATTCCATAACCTGGAATAATGCACACTCGCCTTGCCGTCTCAAACAACATCGCGACTTCTTCTGGTGAGGTGGATTTCACTTTTCCACCATAGACTTCATCTGCCGTCGGTCCACCATCGCCAACTGGTGCCAGAACACCAAATAAGACATTTGTCAGCGACCGATTCATCGCCTTGCACATGATTTGAGTCAAAATGAGACCAGAAGCACCAACTAAAGAACCTGTGATAATCAAGACATTATTCGACAAGACAAAACCTGTCGCCGCGGCTGCTAAGCCGGAATAAGAATTCAGGAGGGCAACCACAACCGGCATATCGGCTCCACCGACTGGAATGACCAGGAGGACCCCAAGGGCCGAAGCCACACCAACTAAGAGCCAATAGGCTATACCATTTGCCGGATCAACCACGACCCAACAGCTTAAAGCCAAGACCGTTACCGCTAAGATGGCATTGATAATCTGCTGACCGGAAAACAGAATGGCATTATCACCAATCAACCCTTTCAATTTCCCAAAGGCCACTAAGCTTCCCCAAAACGTCACGGCCCCAATCAGACCTGAAGCCGCAATCGCAATGGTTAATTGCATCATGGGAACTTCGAGACCAAGCGTATTTTCCAGCAAGGCGGCTCCAGCAACCAATACAGAAGCTATCCCACCAAATCCGTTAAAGACTGCCACTAATTCAGGCATGGAGGTCATTTCAATCTTAATCGCTAAGGCAGCACCAATGGCTCCCCCAATGATCAACCCCAAAATTATCCATTCATAGCTAATTATTCGTTGATTGGTCAGCGTCAACAAGACGGCCAACAACATACCCACCGCTCCTAACAAATTTCCCCGAACTGCAGTACGTGGGTGTGTTAGCCCTTTGAGTCCAAGGATAAACAACACCGAAGCAACCAAATACCCAATATTGATAAGTGCTGACATTCCGTTCAATATTCCTCTTAGGATTTCTTTTTAAACATGGCTAGCATTCTGTTCGTTACCATAAAACCACCAACGCAATTAATGGTGGCAAAAATCACGGCCAACACCCCTAAAGTCGTCGTCACCACAGTATGTTGGGATCCAGCCGATAAAACAGCGCCCACCACGGTAATCCCGGAAATTGCATTAGACCCTGACATCAACGGTGTATGAAGTGTTGGCGGAATTTTCGTGATTATTTCAAAACCCACAAAGATGGCGAGGACAAAAATCGTCAAACCGATTATGAACATTTCCATAGCAGTCCCGTTTCCTTATGCTGATAATGCTGGCAACCCGAGCGCTTCTCGAATCCTGGGGAGTACGACTTCCCCATTTTGGGTCATCATGGTTTCTTTAGTAATCTCATCGTCCACATCTAAAGTAAGTTCGCCATTTTTCACAAGATGCAAAAGAAAAGTCGCCACATTTTTCGCATACATTTGGCTAGCATGATAAGGAACCGTTGATGGCAAATTTTCAGGACCCTGAATGGTCACACCATGAGCAACAATGGTCTCTCCAGGCTTGGTGAGTTCACAGTTTCCACCTCGCTCCGCGGCTAAGTCGACAATAACCGAACCAGGAGCCATTCCAGCCACCATTTCAGCAGTAATGAGAATGGGGGCCTTTTTTCCTGGAACAGCTGCAGTGGAAATCACAACGTCGCTATTTTCAATGACTTTCCCCAGCAATTCTCGCTGCTTCTTGTAAAAAGCGTCATCCTGAGCTTTGGCGTACCCACCCTTATCTTCCGAATCACCAGTTTCTAATGGCAACTCCACAAACTTGGCGCCCAAACTCAAAATCTGTTCTTTCACAGCAGGACGAATATCGTAGGCTTCCACGGATGCACCGAGTCGACGAGCAACAGAAATCGCCTGTAAGCCAGCAACTCCGGCCCCAATAATCAACACCTTAGCAGGAGTCACCGTCCCAGCCGCCGTCATCAACATGGGAAACATTCTCGGCAAGGTATTAGCCGCCATCAAAACCGCCTTATACCCGGCCACCGTTCCCATTGACGATAAAATATCCATACTTTGCGCACGCGTGATGCGAGGCATAAGTTCCAAGGCAAAAGCCGTCACGCCCTGTGCAGCGAGTTCTTGAACGGATTGGGGGTGACTCAGGGCTTCGGCCATTCCCACAAGCATTTGGCCTTTTCTGAAGTGCTGTAAATCTGCCTTCCCCTCCCTAGGATTTGCTCCTAACAAGCGAACTTGGAGGATGAAGTCTGAGACTTCAAAGAGCTGATCACGGGAATCGGCAATCTTCCCACCTTTGTCGACATAGGCGGCATCCGGATATCCCGATTGTTCACCCGCCTTGGATTCAATAACGACCTCCATACCCCCCTTTATGAGAGAAGGCAATACAGCTGGCACCAAGGCCACACGCTGTTCACCAGAATACGTTTCTTTGACGACGCCGATCTTCATAGAGTCATATCTCGATAAATTTTGGAAAAAAGAGGTTTCAACCCCACGCCAGCTTTAGGCAAAGTCCTGATTGATATCATATGCTCCAAAAAACAATCAATATGTCTTTATAGCTAGCGAGATGGGGTCGAAAGACCCAGATGTCGTCAAAACGAGGGAATTCAGAGAACTTTGGAAGACTACAAATACAAGGCCCTGGCTATTTCTTCAGCCAAAAATACCATACTTCGGCTCTGCGTATAGCACCCATGACCATATAAATGCTGTCTTGGATCTTCTTCATTAGGCTGAACGCCATATTCCACCAAGATGCTCTTCCCATCTTTCGGACATCGCGTTGTCCGCCTCGTACATTCCAGCCATCGCTCAAATCCATCATAGGGCTCTAATAGGTCTTGAAGATCCACATTAGCCTGCTCCATTTCTGGAGAATCTGGCAGGACATCAGTTCCTGCTAC
>JAJDBR010000262.1 GCA_029261275.1 Nitrospirales bacterium | reverse complement strand
ATCGGGAGCGGTCATTTATATGTTTGCCCATGCCCTCGCGACCAGTATGTTGTTTGCCATGGCTGGCTGGGTCTATGACCAAACCCACTCACGCGACATCCCCTCATTAGGTGGGCTCGCGGAAAAGATGCCGTTTATTGCCGGCGCATTTATCGTGGCCTGCATGGCGTCCATCGGCATGCCCGGCACTATTAATTTTGTTGCTGAAATCATGATTATCGTCGGCAGCTGGGACAAATATCCTTTCCAAGTGGTGGTGGCCGTTCTGGGAATCGTCCTGACCATGGCGTATATGTTCAAAATGATGCGGGGCCTGTTTTACGGGAAATTGGATCCGGAATTTGCCCATACCGCCGATGCCAAGAGCTGGATAGATCGAATGCCTCTTCTCCTACTGATCGCGTGCAGCATTATCCTAGGCCTATTCCCAGGACATTTTTATGACGTGGTGCGGTCCACGGTTGAACCAATGGTGGACCGAATCACCCAAGGAGCCCCATTAGTCACACACAACGTACAAGGCTTACTTCCATAGAAATTTCCACTTTTATTTTTCACAATCCCATGACGTTTAATCTCTCACTATCTGCGGCAGATCTCATCCTCCTGATGCCAGAGATTTTTTTAACAATCTGGTTGTGCGTCATCCTTGCGCTAGATTTCTCTCTCAAACGCATTACGCATCAACAATTAGCGCACTTGAGTATTGCCGGGCTAGGCATTACCGCCGTCATGCTGTTTCTCTTTGACCAAAACGGGACAACGGGCGCGCTGTTTAAAGATATGTATGTCCTGGATCATATGGCGATCTTATTTAAGATCATTATCGTGGGCGCTACTGCTCTGGTCCTTTTCATGTCCATAGATTATGTGCAGGAATTCCGCTTCTTTAAAGGGGAGTATTATTTCATGGTCCTCATGTCGGCAATCGGCATGATGTTTATGGCCTCTTCAAATGATCTCTTATCGGTCTTTGTCACATTAGAATTTTCCACCTTCGGATTCTACGTCCTAGTCGCCTACCTCCGAGATGATCAACGATCCTCGGAAGCTGGCTTGAAATTCTTCATTCTCGGAGTCTTTGCCGCCGGTCTCTTAGCTTATGGCATTAGCTTGGTCTATGGAGAAACAGGAACGTTGGTTTTTTCTGAAATGGCTGGTACGCCGGGCAGTTACGGTTTGGCCATCGGGTTCATCCTGATCTTTGCAGCTCTGGGATTCAAAATTGGTGCGGTCCCCTTTCATGCTTGGATTCCTGATACCTATCAAGGTGCGCCAACCCCGGTCACAGCCTTTTTATCTCTTGCACCAAAAGCGGCGGCCTTAGCCATATTGCTTCGGATGTTTTTTGTGGCCTTAGCTTCATTCAAGCCCATGTGGGTGTTGCTCTTTGTCGTGGCTTCCATCTTTTCGATGACCTACGGCAACATTGTGGCCATCGCCCAAAAGAACATCAAACGACTATTAGCCTATTCGGGAATCGCACAAATCGGGAATATCATGATTGGGTTAGCGGCAGGGACTAAGCAGGGAAGCGACGCGATCATGTTTTACTTGCTGACCTATATGTTTGCGAATTTAGGAGCCTTTGCTGTCATCATTGCCGTTAGTCAAGTCATCAAGAGCGACGAAATCGAAGATTACAATGGCCTGAACCGACGTTCACCTTTCTTGGCCGCGGCCATGCTCCTTTTTTTATTGTCACTCGCGGGAGTCCCCCCCCTGGCTGGCTTTATAGGCAAAATTTATTTATTCATCGCGGCCATGAATCAGGAGTTGTATACCCTTCTCGTTGTCGGACTCATTAATATTGTCATCTCCATGTATTACTACCTGATCGTGGTCAAAAAAATGTACATCAACGAACCCACCGACCCGTCACCTATCCCCACCTCTCTGCCGATAAAAGTAGCCGTCTACGCTGGGATTGCAGGAACGCTCTTGCTAGGCATCTACCCCGGCCCCTTCATCGACTGGGCAGTCAAGGCCACCCTCATGTTCTCCAATATTGCCGGCCCCACCGCTTCATTACCTATTCTCCAAGGTGGATAATCAGCTTTCTGGTTGTTCTGAATAATAAAATCACATAAGAAAATACATACTGGGTTCACTATTTACCAACAATCGGAGGTTGCACAAAAAACTTGGTCGGAAGAAGGGAAGAAAAACCGACGTTCACCAGGTGACAAGAGCTTCGAGAGGATTGATGCCCTGCACCTGCCAAAGAAGCCCAAACCCAATTGATAGTGTAACAAGCACAAAAATAAGAAGACCGACGATAAAAGATTTTCTTCTGCCAGGAGAATAGCGGGAGGGAGCCACATACCGGTCCATCTCTTGAGGAAGCGAAGAGTCTTGCCAAAGCGGAGACCGTTGGCGGAGCGATGCAGGAATATTACTCTCATCAGACTGACTATGGAGTGGATCCAAGGAACTTTCTAAACTACTTTTCGCACTGCCGAATCGGACAGCTTCTTGATTGTCTCCCTCGACGAGAGGTTTTTCCAATTTATTTCCCCCAGAAATAATAGGAACAGTCTGATTTTCAGTTACCAACACTTCCTCCTTACGCACTTTTCTGGTGTAGGGAGTTCCACAATGCGTACATAGCCAAGTTTCTTCAACTGAATGATCAGGGATCGTTTGAAGAGTCTGCTCACCTGTTAGAGTGACTCCACAATGAGGGCAAATTTTTGCTTGCCTGGAAACAGGACAACCACAATCAGGGCAGCCATGAAGCTTGGTTCCTACCTGACTAGCCTGTTTTCCAGGGAAAGGGAATGCACATTGAGGACATGCGAGGGCGTGAGTTGAAACCTCTTTCCGACATTCTGGACAGGAGACTAGTGCCATAGTATTGAATTCCATTCCATATATAATAAATCACCTTACCCTATGGTCCTATCCCTTCGCCATGAGAGCAGGCCAAGTCGCTGGCTCAAAAACGATTTCGGAATACGCATCAATTCAAGGATACTCAAATTCATCATCTTTAAATATGTATGTAAAAGGGATGCTCATTGTTGGCGTATTCTCTCTAATCTTATTTGTGATTCTCAAGACCAATTTTGAGTCTGGCTCAATTTGAACCATGAGGTTTTCCATTGGCTTCCCTATATGTTCAATTTTCATGTAACATTTTCTCTTCTTTTAAGACTGCCTCCTTGGAGCTCATTTGACCTTTTTAGCTTAATTTGACTATAGAATGCCTGTTTAGGCACATTCATTTGATTCATCTAACCATCTCTAATGAAGGTGCAATAGCCATGGTAAACGAGCAAGAAAACTCCATCACGCAGTCGGTCAGCCAACGCTATGCCAAAGCTGTGACTAATGGCGAAGAAATGTGCTGCCCAACTGGGTATAACCACGAAGATCTTGGACAATTTATCCCTGAAGCCGTCTTGAAAGTCTCGTATGGCTGCGGCACACCAGTAGGCCTTTCAACAGTCCGGACAGGAGAGGTAGTGTTAGATATCGGTTCCGGAGGGGGAATAGACTGTTTTGAAGCCTCACGGAAAGTTGGGGCTACAGGAAAAGTCATTGGCATTGACATGACCGATGAAATGTTGTCTCTAGCCCGCACCCACGCACCAACGGTTGCCAAAAACTTGGGTTATCCTGCTTCCAACGTAGATTTTCGAAAAGGGTTTGCCGAAGCGATGCCCGTAGAAGACGATCACGTTGATCTGATTATCTCCAATTGCGTCATCAACCTCGCTCCTGACAAAAAGAAGGTGTTCCGGGAAATGTTTCGTGTCCTTCAACCTGGGGGACGATTTACCATTTCGGATATAGTGGCTGATCAATCCATCCCTCAATACATGATTCACGATAGTGAAAAATGGGGCGATTGTTTGTCAGGAGCACTGACAATTCAGGATTACTGGGGTGGATTGCGAGAAGCGGGCTTTCGAGGTTTGCACCAGGTTACGATGATTCCTTGGAGAGTGATCGATGGCATTCATTTCGTTTCTGTGACATTGACGGGATATAAAACAGCTGTGGCTTCTTCTATTTTTTCTCCGGATTTTGCGACGTTAACCGGCCCATTTTCCCAAGCTGAGGATGAGTCGGGTACCACATATCACCGTGGCACACCACAACAAGTCGATGAACAAACTGTTCACTTGTTGTCTCTCCCTCCTTACAAAGACTACTTTGTCCTCACGGACCACCCCTTGGCCCTTACCAATCAGGACCCCCAACTACTCGCCGTATTCCCAGAGGAGACTCCCTGTCTTTGGGAAGGCCATTTTGCCATTCTTCTAGGTCCCTTTTTAACAGTACGTGACGATGATGGTCATATATACCGATGTGGGGAACCATTGGAAATCTGTTCCAAAACACTCAAAGTACTCCAACACCCTCGGTATCAACCATCGTTCGGAACCATTAATCGAGCCAGGGAAGCTGTCACAGCTGAACCTGTGATTTGTGGAACTTCCACAGAATGCTGTTAATCAAGGTCTTCTACCCTCATTGGTTCGGGTCACCATAAGATTCATTTTTGAGGTATATCCCTTCAACTGATTATTCGCCATGCCCAATTCCCCACTCCCCCTAGTCTCACCTTCCTCCTCTCCTCCCTCAACGCCCTCCTTTGAAGACGCCTTAGCGGCGCACGGACAAGCACCTCTCACGGCCAAGTCCGTCTCCACCCTTCAAGTGAATTTAGGGAAAGTGTGCAACCAGACATGTCATCATTGTCACGTTGATGCCGGGCCTCAACGAACCGAAAGTATGGCCAAAGATACCATCGACCATATTATCGACGTCTTAGACCGAACTCCACAGATTTCGACCGTAGACATCACTGGTGGAGCCCCAGAGATGAATCCTCATTTCGAGCACTTGGTTCGAGAATGCCGAATTCGTGGGCGTCACGTCATTGACCGATGCAACCTGACCGTCTTTTATGTGAAAGGGAAATCACATCTTCCAAAATTTTTGGCCCAACATAAAATTGAAATTATTGCGTCGCTTCCCTGTTATCAGGAAACCAATGTCGAGCAGCAACGTGGGAAAGGTGTTTTTGACCGAAGTATCAGTGCCTTACAAACATTGAATAGGCTTGGTTATGGGAAGGAGGGAACTGATTTGTGTCTCCATCTGGTGTACAATCCCCTTGGCCCTTCGCTCCCCCCCCCACAAGTGGAATTAGAACAGGATTTCAAGGAAGAGCTCCTGAGTCGATATGGCATACAATTCAATCGATTGCTCACCATTACGAATATGCCAATTAGTCGATTTTTGAAAGATTTACAAGAGGCCGGACAGGTAGATTCGTACTATGCTCTCTTAAAAAAGAGTTTCAATGTTGCCACAGTTGAAGATGTGATGTGCCGATCGTTAATCAGCGTAGGATGGGATGGGCGCTTGTCTGACTGTGATTTCAATCAGATGCTAGATTTACCGCTTCAGAGTGATTCGCCTCAGTGGATTAAAGATTTCAATCTCTTCACCTTGGAACAGCGACCAATCGTGGTGGGTTCACATTGTTTGGGGTGTACTGCTGGAGCCGGTTCATCCTGTGGAGGAACGCTTGCCTAGACCTTTCTTCTGAACCTCCAATACCCCGCTTAATGTCTTCCAGCGAATCCCACAGAACCGAAGCCCATCCCCTTAAGTTTTTCCTTCACGCAGGAAATGTCTCGCGCAATCCTGACTACAGAAATAAAAGCGTTGCCCGCTCACCTCTTCAACAATGGCAGTTCCTACCGTCACATAGGTCTTACACACAGGATCTTCAATCATGACATCCTTCCCTGGGGTGGCCTCATCAGGTTTGGGCTCTATCCACGCCCGTGCCGCCTGCCGTACCATGTAGAACATGATAATCAGTAGAATTAATATAATAATGATTTTGTACATGTCCCCTCTTCTTTCACTAGGCAATACCAGCACCATCATAGCGTAACATGGCTAGTGTTTTCGAGACACTGCCGTGGTCGGGGTAGGTTGGTCATCTTTGACGGCAATGTACAATCGTTGGTTCAGGAATTCATTTATTGCTGAATCGTTTCTTGACTTGATAGGGTTTCACTATGCTTTCCATTCCAAGGAGCTACCAAATCTATCATTTTTTAAGATACAGGATCTGTATTCTGCTCTTCTTTTTTGTGGCATCCGGTTGTGGAGCACCTCACTCTTCACCCGAAATCCTTATCGACATGACCTATTCCTTTGACGAACATACGATTTACTGGCCCAACAATGCCCCATTTCACTGGGAAAAATCGAGTTGGGGCCATACGCACCAAGGATACTGGTATGCATCGGGCGTGTTTTCAGCATCGGAACATGGAGGAACCCACCTAGATGCTCCCATTCATTTCGCGGAGTCAGGTTGGAGTGTTGATGAAATTCCATTATCGCATTTAACAGCTAAGGCTTTCGTTTTGGATATCCGATCACAAGCTAATTCCAATCCTGATTATATGCTTCAGGTAGATGACATCGTCCAATGGGAAAAACAACACGGATTCATTTCCAAAAACTCCATGGTTTTTCTTTTGACTGGTTGGGGCCAATATTGGCCTGACCCTTTTCGCTACCTTGGTAGTTCTCAACCCCAGGATTCAACCACCCTACATTTCCCAGGTTTTTCTGGCGAGGCCGTTTCCTTTTTAGTCAATCAACGCGACATTTACGGAATTGGAATTGACACCGCCAGCATTGATCCCGGGCAATCAGCAACCTTTCAAGCTCATCAAATTCTTGGGAAGGCCAACCGTTTTGCCATAGAAAATATCGCCCATTTAGAGCGCTTACCCCCTCAAGGGGCATTGGTCACGGCTCTGCCCATGAAAATAAAAGGGGGAACGGGAGGACCGGTGCGAGTCATCGCATCGGTGCCGAAAACAGATCTTCCCTTTCATACAGTAAAATAATTCCGACGACTACCCGCGCGTGAATAAAGATTATTTTCATATTGATAGAAAGAACATTCTATGGTGACCATCACATTAATGGGAGATTTGCAAACAACTGATGGAGAGCGTTCGCTGGGATGCGAAATGGACGATTCCATTACCGTCAAACAGCTTATCCGCAAGCAGGGAAAACCATTGCGGGAAATTTTTCAACTCTTAAAACAGAAAAAAGTAATGGTGACGGTCAACAAGCGTATTGCGAGCGAATCCACCAAAATATACGATGGTGACGCCGTCCAAATCGTAGCGCATGACGGCCTAGGACGCAGTGGATTGACGCCAGCCATGTATTAGGAAAGGGGAAATTCAGGTAAAAAAAGCAGGGCCAGAAAACCTGACCCTGCTTTTCAATTAATTGGATTGCCTTGTACTGAAGACCGGACTAAAGGGACAAGGGCCAGCGAAGATACCAGCCACCAAGAGAAGCGACATTCGATCCTCTTACTTTTTCACCCCAAGAATGGCGTCCTTCGCAGCCTTAGCGACACGGAACTTGACCACTTTTTTGGCAGGAATTTTTATGGCCGCACCGGTTTGTGGATTACGGCCCATTCGAGCCTTCCGGTGTGCAAGTACGAGTTTCCCGATTCCTGGAACCACAAACGCGTTCTTGGCTTCTTTGTAAGCCAATGCGGCGAAATCATCAAGAATTTGCGTAGCGGTTTTCTTAGTAATATCCGCCTTTTTGGCCAGGTGATCGGCAATCTGCGACTTCGTCATGGCTTTTCCCATACGGACCTCCTCTTCACATTAAAAATGATTAGTAACGTAGCCCATTTGGTTTTTCAGAATTTCAAGGAAGGGATGCCTTGTTTGTAACCTTCAGTCAAGGTACGACGGGAACCTGTGTTCCTCTTCTAACAACGGCGGCAGAGTCTACCGAAAGACTTAAAAAGTGTCAACCAAAAAACAAGCCCAGCGCGAGGAATGTTCGTTTGAGGAGAAATTCATTGGAGTTCTTACCTTGCTGCCTTGGCATTTCACACGGTAAAGTAGGCAGGCGTTAGGCTTGAGAGCGAAATCATACGTATTCGTTGCCAGGTAAATACACATTTAATATACAGATGAGGCATTAATCATGGGAAAAGAATTACCCGTTATTCCCAACCCCCAACAATCAGAGACTGAAGAAAAAGAAGCACTGATCTATTCGCGCGTCTTTTGTTCTCGCGAGGACAGCCCACCATTACGCCTTCTTTTAGACTTTCTTAAATCCAAAAACCAAATCCCCTTAATTCCGAAAATGGAGAAAGAAGCCTTGGAAGATTGGGATTGGGTCCACATCTCCTTAGGGTACAATAGAGACCGACAACCCATTCGGCTTTTTTGTATACGAAATCGTGGCACATACCAGGATGTCTTTGAGACGGAACAAACAGGGTTTACCAACAGGCTCTCGGCGTTTGACGATGTCGAAGCACAAATTGCCACGGAATTGATCAGCAAATCCCATTTCATCGCAACGACCCAAATGGTGAAAAACGATATTACCGATGATGGCTATGATTTTAACGGCTGGATCTTGGAATTTTTTCAAGAAAATTGCAATGGGATTGTGCAAATTGACGGACAAGGGTTTTATTCCCCAAAAGGAGAACTCGTGGTAGATATGGAAGAAGGAACCGAATCAGGAAAAGATATTGGGCCAACTCCCAAGACGAATGAATCATCCTAAGGTTTCCATACTCTCCCCCTGTAAAAATAACGCTCAGGTAGCATGGAGCGCTTGATTCATCGCCTTCTCATAGGTTTGTTGGGGAATCGCCGGCAATCCGTTGCGATAGCCCCATCCATCTTTCAAGACCTCAACTAACGCCCCGTTATCCAAACGAGACGGGTCTTGAACAACATCCTCCTGGCAAATCAGAAGGTCAGCGCGGTGCCCCTCCACCACGGTTCCTGTATCCATGAGGCCGAGCTGCTCCGCAGCCAACCCAGTCGCCCCAAACCACGCAGCCAAAGGCGGGACACCTTCCTGTATTAAGGCCACCAATTCCATATAATTGCGCCCATGCATATCGGATAGAACAGGATCGGTCCCCGCTAATAATTTCAACCCACTCGCGTAAGCCACCTTGACCGCTCGTGCATGACTTTCCGACACGGCTTGGACCTTCGATGTAATAAATTCATTGAATTCGCCTGATTGCAAAAGTCGCTGTCCTACCCAGGAAGTGGGCGTCACTCGACAGCCTTTGGCATAAGCGAATTCGGCTAGTTCTTCATCCATAAATGAAATATGTTGAATGTCCTTCACGCCTGACTCAATCGCGAGGCGAATTCCACTATGACTATGGGCATGCGCCGCCACATACATGCCCCGGCCGGCCGCTTCGTCACATATCGCGTCCATTTCTTCCAAGGTAAAATCACGATGTTCCAGATGGTCAGTGGGGGAAACGACCCCGGGGCTGGCACAGATTTTCACCAAATCGCCGCCGCAGGCCGCAATCTCTCTGACCCGCTTTCGACATTCCCAAGGGCCATCCACGATGCTGGAAGGACGGCCAGGACCCGCAGGCCATAGCCGGGACAGCTCCCCACAACAGCGGTCCGGTCCTCGGAAATCGGCATGGCCTCCGGTTGTCGACAACATACAAATAGCCAATTGCAAACGAGGCCCGAGGAGTACCCCTTGTTCCACCAAGCGCTTTAAGACCTGAGTCGCACCCCCAACATCCCTGAGGGTTGTGACTCCCCCATGAACGAGTGTCCGATACAAAATACGCTCAGCCCAAAATGGCGCCTCCAGGGAATTCATACGATCTAGATTCTCGTCCCCAACACCCCACAACGTCACATGGCCATGACAATCAATCAGACCTGGAGTAACGGTATACGCCGAGCAGTCAACCCGCTGAATCTCCGAACCTTGGGGATGCGAGGGATTGTGAGGCGCCACCTTTTTGATCAGGCCTTGATCAATCCAGACGTCCGTTCGTTTGTGAATGGCCACAGCAGTAGCCGAAGTTCCGTCATACAATTCGTGAATATTCGAAAGAATAATCATGAGAATTCCTTACACAAGACTCTAAAAGGACCATAAAAACAAGCTGGGTGAGCTTTTGCAGGACAAGAGCAAACATGTTACGGTAGAAAATATAAAGTCTTATCGTTATTTCAATATCGGTAATACCGATACAACGTTAACGGATTTCGTTTTTACTTCTCAACTTCCATTACAAACCAACGTGTTTTCGGTATGGTCATGGTGCAAGACACCACTTTTCGCTATATTTTATTCAAGTGGTATATCTCCGATTCCTTCGTTTTCCCTGATTATTCTAGAGGAACCTAGCCAAGCATGACTGACTTCGCTGATCGCCATATTGGATCGTCCGACGGCCACATTCAAGAAATGTTAGGCACCTTAGGACTGCCGTCGCTTGAGGCCCTTGTCCACGCCACCGTGCCAGAAAATATTCGCATCTCACATCCATTAAATCTCCCGACGGCCCAATCAGAAGACGTCATGCTGGCAGAGTTGCGCCGCATGGGGACACAGAATCAACTGTACCGATCCTTCATCGGCATGGGGTACTACGATTGTCTCACGCCTCCCGTCATTGCCAGAAATATTCTGGAAAACCCCGCATGGTATACGCAATACACGCCCTATCAAGCCGAAATCGCACAAGGGCGACTAGAAGCCTTACTTAATTTCCAAACGATGGTGGCTGATCTGACCGGTCTTCCGTTAGCGAATGCTTCGTTATTGGACGAAGCCACTGCCGCTGGAGAAGCCATGAGCATGTGCCGGGTACTGAGCAAAGTACAAGGACACACGTTTTTTGTAGCTGAGGATTGTCATCCACAAACGCTGGCCGTCTTACAGACCCGGGCTCAGCCATTGAATATCACCATTCGTGTCGGTAATCCGGATACCCTGGAATTCATTCCCGATCAAACTTTTGGCCTGCTCCTTTCGTATCCATCTACCGATGGTGCCCTTCGATCGTATAAGGAATTGGGAAGAAAAGCCCATGAAGCCGGAGCATTGGTCGTCGCCAGTACAGACCTTCTGGCTCTGACCCTATTGGTGCCCCCAGGTGAATGGGGTGCCGATATTGCCATTGGATCCTCCCAACGATTTGGCGTCCCGATGGGATATGGGGGGCCACATGCCGCCTTTATGGCCACAAAAGAAGAATTTAAACGACAGATTCCTGGACGAGTGGTCGGCGTGTCCAAAGATACAAAAGGACGAAAAGCCTATCGGCTCGCCTTGCAAACCCGCGAACAACATATTCGACGAGATCGAGCCACCAGTAACATTTGTACGGCTCAGGTCCTGCTCGCCAATATGGCCAGCATGTACGCCGTCTATCATGGCCCCGAAGGATTGAAAGCTATTGCGAGCCGGATTCACCACCTCACGAATGTGACGGCTGAAGGTCTGCGACATCTGGGGTGTGAACTGCGATCATCAACATTTTTCGATACCATCCGCGTTAAAAGTCTCTCTCTTTCTATTCCTGAAGTTGAACAAAGAACGAAACAGGCCTCTATCAATCTTCGACGATTTGAGGATGACACGTTTGGCATTTCACTAGATGAAACCACCACAATCCAAGAGGTGAGTCAAATTCTGACCATCTTCTCAACAAGTAAAACCCTGCCATTTTCCTTGGATCAATTAATCGAAGCAGGGGATACCGCTATCCCAACTGAACTCCAACGGCAATCGCCTTACCTCACGCATTCCGTGTTTCATGACTATCATTCGGAGCATGAACTCCTGCGCTATATGCACCGGTTACAATCAAAAGACCTTTCACTCGTTCATTCCATGATTCCTTTAGGGTCATGTACAATGAAACTCAATGCTACAGCTGAGATGATTCCCGTGACCTGGCCCGAGTTCAGCCGACTTCATCCCTTTGTTCCCACTGAGCAGGCCCATGGCTATCGCCTCTTAATCGAGCAACTGGAAGCCTGGCTGGCGGAAATTTCAGGATTTACCGCCGTATCCTTACAACCGAACGCGGGCTCTCAAGGCGAATACGCCGGGCTCATGGTGATTCATGCCTATCACGAACAGCAAGGGCATACCCAACGGGATGTCTGCCTCATTCCGATTTCAGCCCATGGCACGAATCCAGCCAGTGCCGTGATCGCCGGCATGAAGGTCGTCCCGGTGGCGTGCGACAGCGATGGCAATATCGACGTACAGGATTTACACGCCAAATGTGAGAAATATCAGGACAGTCTCGCGGCCTTAATGGTGACCTACCCATCCACCCATGGTGTGTTTGAAGAAACGATTCGTCAAGTGTGTGCCACCGTGCATGGCCATGGCGGTCAAGTGTATATGGATGGCGCAAATATGAATGCCATGGTTGGCCTGGTTCGGCCTGGAGAGATTGGCGCTGATGTCTGCCATCTCAATCTCCATAAAACCTTTTGTATCCCCCACGGTGGGGGGGGACCAGGGATGGGCCCCATAGCCGTCGCGTCACACCTTGCACCGTTTTTACCTCAACATCCGCTCGTCTCCACGGGAGGATCACTGGCAATTGGAGCCATTGCCGCCGCCCCATTTGGCAGTCCGAATATTCTTCCCATTTCCTGGGCATTTATTCAGCTCATGGGTGGCGAGGGACTCACAAAGGCCACACAAGTCGCGATCCTGAATGCCAATTTTATGGCCAAGCGCCTCAGTAAATATTTCTCCGTGTTGTTTACAGGAAAAAATGGCATGGCCGCGCATGAGTTCATATTGGATTTGCGCCCATTTAAGAAATCAGCCGACGTGGAAGTGGAAGATGTCGCCAAACGACTGATGGACTATGGCTTCCATGCCCCCACCATTTCGTGGCCCGTTCCTGGAACCATGATGATCGAACCCACCGAAAGCGAATCGAAAGTCGAATTGGACCGGTACTGCGACGCCCTCATTCTCATTCGACAGGAAATAGCGGACATTGAAGAAGGGCGACTCCCACGCGATAACAACCCACTGAAACATGCCCCTCATACCATGGAAACCATCGCCCAATCAGAATGGCCTCACCCCTATTCACGCGAACAAGCCGCGTTCCCTACGCCTTGGTTACGTGAGCACAAATTTTGGCCAACTGTCTCACGCATTGATAGTGCCTATGGAGATCGAAATCTCGTCTGCACATGTCCTCCGATGGATACCTATCCATCCTAGAAATCTCATAGGCCAATCATCAATATTTGAATCGTCCATCCCCTCTTCTACATAGAGGAACTCCATCAATGAAAACCTCCAGCCCACACCATCTGCTCATTGGCATGCTCTTGGGTATTGTTTCGGGCATTCTCCTTGGTGGGTTTGCTCCCTCAATCGGACTGAGCATCGCGTTTATTGGCGACTTATTTTTGCAAGCCCTCTTCGCGCTGGTCGTCCCCTTGGTCATGAGTTCCATGATCGTCGGCATTGCCAGTCTTGGCGATGTACGACACCTTGGTTCCATTGGGTTTCGCACCGTCCTGTTTTTTATGACCACGACGGGCCTGGCAGTATTGATTGGCCTCATCTTAGTCGTCGCAATACACCCTGGGACCGCAACCGAACAAGTAACCGTCGATCCATCGCATGCACAGACCTCAAGTCTGTCAGAACGGATGGAAGACAGACCCACCACCCTAGGTGATTTATTTAAATCGATCCTGACGAGCTTAGTCCCTAAAAACTTGTTCGCGGCGATGGCCGAAACACAAATCTTGCAGTTGATCGTCTTTGCCTTAGTCTTTGGCGGCGTCCTCACTACCATTGGGGAAAAAGGCACGTTGGTGATTAAAGTCTTTGAAGGCATCAACGAAGCCATGATGGCCATCGTTCATTTGCTCATGTGGATTGCTCCAATAGGCATTGGTGCGTTGCTGGCCGGACGATTAGGGGAAGCGGGCGGGTTTATGGGGTTTTGGCCCCAATTGGCGAGCCTAGGAAGTTATGTGGGTACCGTGCTCCTGGCCCTGGCCATTCATGGCTTCATCCTCCTCCCCCTAGCGTTACGTTTTTTAGGCAAACGATCCGTGCCTTCTTATGCCAAAGCCATGACCACTCCACTCATGACGGCATTCTCGACGAGTTC
>JAJDBR010000261.1 GCA_029261275.1 Nitrospirales bacterium | reverse complement strand
AGACTTAGGCGAATTTGGCCCCGGGCAAATGGTCAAAGAATTTGACGAAGTCGTGTTTAGCGGCGACCTAAATACGGTCCATGGCCCTGTCAAAACCCAATTTGGCTATCATCTTCTGGAAATCACCAGCCGCACCCCATAAAACGTTTAGTTTGCGAAGGCCAAGGGCATAGCCATGAGACTATACCCTTGGCCTTTGTTCTTTTATTCTTACCCAGCACACAGTTAGTTTTTGCCATATTCTTTCTGACCTCCCGCTGAAAGAACCACGGCTAGAACCAAACGTGGCTTCCGCTTCCATCAGATACGAAAAGGTTTGGCACCAGGATTCGCCTTGATGTAGACTTCGGTACCTCTTCTCACGACCTGATGCCCACGCAGATTCTCTCATGATACCCAGCGAACGCCAAACACCCAAGTCTACCCAGTTCAAGCAACTCCTGCTGTCATCGCAGTTGGAATTTATTTGTGAAGCCCACAATGGTCTGAGCGCCAAGATTGTGGAAGAAGCGGGTTTCCATGGTGTCTGGGCGAGTGGTCTCTCCATTTCTGCACAATTCGGCGTACGCGACAACAACGAAGCCAGTTGGACGCAGATCTTGGATAATTTGGAATTTATGTCTGATGCGACTCATGTTCCCATTTTGCTCGACGGCGACACGGGCTATGGCAATTTCAATAATATGCAACGTCTCATCCGAAAGTTAGAGCAACGGCACATCGCCGCTGTCTGTATTGAAGACAAACTGTTCCCCAAAACAAATAGCTTTCTCAAAGGTGAGGCCCAACCCCTCGCCGACATGGATGAATTTTGTGGAAAAATAAAAGCGGGAAAAGATGCACAATCCGATCCTGATTTTTGCATCATTGCACGAGTGGAAGCCTTCATTTGTGGATGGGGATTAGCGGAAGCGATGCGTCGAGCAGAGGCCTATCACCAAGCAGGAGCTGATGGGATCTTGATCCACAGTGCGTTAGCCGTGCCAGATGAGATCTTGGCCTTTAAACAAGAATGGGGAGATCGATGTCCCGTCGTGATTGTCCCGACAAAATATTACTCCACTCCCACTGATGTGTTTCGACAACATGGAATTTCTCTAGTTATTTGGGCCAATCATATGCTCCGCTCAGCGATTGCTACGATGCAATCGACGGCGCGTACGCTGAAGGAAGAAGAAAACCTTTGGTCGATTGAAGATAATATCGTCCCGGTTGCCGAAGTCTTTCGTCTGCAAGGGGCAGCGGAATTATTGGAAGCCGAAGAACGCTATCTACCGAAAACCATTGACCAAGCATCAGCCATTGTGCTCGCCGCTTCCCGTGGAGATGAACTGGGAGAACTGACGGAAGACAAACCCAAAACCATGGTATCGATTCGCGGTATACCAATTTTATCGCATATTGTGGATGCCTATAACACGGTGGGCATCAAAAACATTTCGGTAGTCCGCGGCTATAAAAAAGAAGCCATCAATCTCCCTCACTTGGCCTATGTCGATAACGACGACTATGCGACCACTGGGGAATTGGACTCACTGCTCAAAGCGCTTCAATCAAAAGGCCCCCATGATCAAGACATGATCATTTCTTATGGTGACGTCTTATTCAACTCGTACATTCCACAAGCGCTGCTCCAGGAGAAAGAGGACTTTGTCATTTTTGTGGACAGTAACTGGCAAGAAAAAACCAGTTATACTCGGCTAGGGGGATTTGCGGAATGCAGTGCACCGAATTCTCGTAAAGCGTTTAATGCACAGATCCATCTTAAGCAATTGGGAACAGCCACTCCCTCGGATAAAATTCACGGCGTGTGGATGGGATTTCTTAAAGTCTCCGCAACGGGAGCCAAGCAACTAGAAAAACTGCTGCCCAAACTGCTGGCGGTTCCGGAAAATCGAAAAGCCGGAATGGCGACGTTGTTTCAAGAGTTACTGAAACAACAGCAACCCATTCGCGTGCTCTACACCGTCGGACATTGGCTCGACATTAACAACCTGGATGATGTCGTACAGGCTGGGAGCTTCTGACCTACGCAACTGTCTCCCTCACGTCCTCCTATACCCAAATTTGCGGAGACCATTCTTATGAATATGACGGATCTGACTCAGGAACAGCTCACTAAACTCGTGACGGCTCTTGTCGATGATCGCCTCTGTGAACTCTTAGGCGATCCAGATTTGGGTTTACCATTGGACGAAACCGTTCGTGCTCGACTCAAAGAATCCTTAGCCTCCTCAGAACGCCTGACCGGAGATGAGGTGGCTGAACAACTCGGACTCCGCTGGTAATCCACGATGGCCTGGTTTCAAGTCACCTACCTCCCTGCCGTTCTTGAAGATTTGCGTGCCGCCGAACCTACTACGGCCCAGCGCCTGTTGGATAAAACCAAATGGCTGGCGTCTAATGCGGCCAATCTTCGGCACGAACCCATACACTCCGACTTACCAGGCCTGATCCAATATGCCGTCGCCAACTGGCGCATTTTGTATTCCATTGATCGGGAAGATCATGTTGTGGCCATTCATCGGATAAGTACTCGACGAGAGTTGTATCGACGGGACTCCAAACGATAATACTGATGAGCTGGCAGGAACAAATCGAGCGAGAATTGGGAAAAGCCGCCGAAGGGCTCCAAAATGGGAACGATGGGTTAGCCCGAGTATGTGCCAGACGAGCAGTTGCTGTCGCCATGCACCTATGGAGCACGCAACAAGACAGATCGGGTTCACAGGGAGATGCCATGCATCAACTTCGCCTTATCCAAGAACACCCCACATTCCCCTTGCCTATAAGAGAAGCCCCCCAACGACTACTCACCAAAGTGACAGAACAGCAACGGTTGCCCATGACGACGGACCCCATCACCGATGCCCGCGTCATTCTCGACCACCTGAAATCACATATCTGAATCTACACTTTGGAAAACCATACAGGGATTCCAATGTTTTCCATGAAAGTAATTTCTTTGATCTGAGCCATGTATTGTTTCTCCAGACAACCAGAATGTCACAAGCCCAATGGTTTAATTGGGAAGATGCGATTTTGTCTTACCCTTCTAACGTTCATATTCATGATGGCCCAACCGCCTTTCCTCCAAGGTGCCGCCTCTCCACAATTCACGTTTGAAGCACCAGAATCATTAGAACCGTTAGTCGCACGCTTGAAGGCCAGCAGCCCCACATCACTTCAGCGCATCATGGACTTGATGGGACTCGAACATCCAGGATCGCCTATTCATGTCATTCTGGCACCCAACGACTCTCCTCCGGCCCAGGACGCACCAGAATGGATGTCAGGATATGCGTTAGGAGACGCTTCCACCATTGTGCTTCTCACAGACCGAGTATTGACTTACCCGAATGACTCACTGAATGATGTCTTCCTTCATGAGATCGGACACATTCTGGCCCATCGAGCTGCTGGCGGACATCCTCTGCCTCGATGGTTTGATGAAGGGCTGGCGATGATAGCCGCTCGATCCTGGGATATAGAAGATCGAGCGCGATTAGTCTGGGCCATGGTCTCGAGCACAGAAGTTTCCTTGAGTGAATTGAATGCGCTCTTCACAAAAGATGCTCCCGCCGTCCGTCAAGCGTATGTCTTAGCCCACGCCTTTACTTTGGATCTGTTAGAACACACGCAACGCGATGTACCCAAACGCATCCTAGAAAAAGTCAAACACGGACTGCCGTTTCCTGAAGCCTTTGCACAGACCACTTTCATGACGCTAAACCAAGCAGAAACACACTTTTGGAGTCGTCAAACCCTCTGGAACCGCTGGATCCCCGTCGCAACCAGTTCGGGAATGGTCTGGCTCACCATCACATTTTTAGCTTTTTGGGTGTGGAAGAAACAGCGAAACCGATCGGCCGCCATCAAGCAACAATGGAGAGAAGATGATTGGGATGTATGATAAATTGTCTCAAAATATTCTTATTTGCAAAAAAACTTGGTCCCATACATTTACTTGTACCTTGAAAGGAAGATCTCATGCCTTCGAAACTCAAAGAAAAAGTCGCCATCATTACAGGGGGAAATAGCGGAATAGGATTAGCCAGCGCCAAATTATTCCAGGCCGAGGGAGCAAGGGTCATTATCACGGGAAGACGGAAAGATGCGGTGGACGCCGCCGTGAAAGAAATTGGAGGAACCTGCAAGGGTATCGTATCCGACACGGGAAATCTTGATGACATTAATCATCTCTATGAACAGATTCAACAGTCAGGATTTAGGATTGATGTCCTATTCCTCAACGCGGGCATTGCGATCTTTGGCCCCTTTGACACCATGGACGAAACCGCCTTCGATGCCATGGTCAATGTGAATTTCAAAGGCCTTTTTTTCAACGTGCAAAAAGCCGCGCCTCTCCTGAATGATGGCGCATCCATCATCATCAATTCGTCAATCGCAGACCAAAAAGGGTTTCCGAATACCAATATCTATGCCGCCACCAAAGCCGCCGTTCGGAGTTTGGCCAGAACCTTATCGACAGAACTGCTCGAAAGAAAAATTCGCGTGAATTCACTGGCCCCCGGCCCTATCGATACGCCAATCTTCGAAAAAGTTGGCGTTCCAGCAGAGGCGGTTTCAGATATGAAAAACAGCTTTGCTGGGGAAAATCCCATGAAACGGTTAGGAACACCAGAAGAGATTGCCAAGGCCGCGCTGTTTCTGGCATCCGAGGATTCATCATACATCACAGGTATTGACCTCACAGTTGATGGGGGTGTTACACAATTATAAACGATAATATTCCAGCAATTTCCGTTGAGGAGGTTAAAGAAAAATGACAACGATGAATCTAGAACCGTTCAGCGAACATTCCATGAGAAAGGGTACAGTTTCATTTTCCTCATGGTGGAGGGTGGTGGTGCTACTTGGAGTTATGGTCTACCCTTTCCCTGCGACCGCCCTCGAACCCGCACCTCACCCTCTAGATACGTTTCTCACCAACATCCTCAATTTTCGTGAGCCAACTGGAATACGAGGGACGGTCAGATATATTGATAAAGCAGAAAAGAATATTTGGCTAGATTGGGAACAACGATCAGATGATCGCCCAGACTTCAACAACGGATGGGAATTAGTACCAGAAGGGACAACTCTTTTAGTCTATCCAGAAAACTCGGCGCAATATCAGGAATTAGAACCTCTCGCGAAGGGGACACCCATAGAAATGGTAATTCAACTTGACCCGGAAGGCCATCGTCTCATTCTCTCGTATCAAGACCTTTCTCAGCCTCGAAAAATCCCTCTTTAAACTTTCCTTCAGGTCTTCAACCACTTTTCCTAATTGGGAATGATTTGATTGTATGGAAAAGCCGGGATTCGGCCCGGCAGCCGAGACCCTTTTGTTTCGGCAAAAGGACCCAAAACCATTGACGCCCTGCTCGGCCTCATTAAATGAGATGGACGCGATCCACAGGAGCGCGCGCCAACTCGCTACGCTCAAACAAGGCCCGCCAGGGAATAAGAGCGACCACCTTTGGAAGCGGGACAGCAGGCGTCGGTCAGGAAGAACGGATCCAGGCTTTAGGACATTCCACGTCAGGTTGCACTACGTAGAATCTTAACGCGTGGCCTTGCGGAAAATTTGTCCGGCAACAGCACCCTGTTAGCTGATTTTCCTATGTTCATATGCAATTATTACTGGTTATTTTAATCTCCAACAAGTACCGTGATCTTACTTGGCTCTGAATTCAAGTTGGCAGAAAACTCAGACACGTCAAATTCAACATATCGCCAGCCATCGTCATCTAGTCCAGAACGGAGAGATATTTTTAGATTGAAATCCATTTTCTCCCCTTTAAAACCAAAGATTCTGCGTTCTATCACCATTGGCTTTTCGCGAATCCTGTCAAAGAAATGGTTAGAAGCAAACAGCGCTGCCCGATACTCATGTTGATAATTAAAATCGGAGTGTTTTACATATACCTCCCGCCACCTGTCACCTATGAATGGCTCGGGGTGGTTGTGTATGTCGTAATACTCCACTGGACCGTGACTAAAGAAGCGAGCTCCATCGGTATTTAAAGATTCATTTTCTGAAGAACACAAGATCATCATAAAAGTTTCGAAGATGTCCGCATGCAGCTCCACAAGGTACTTGGAGTCTCTAATTGCATGATCATTCATCTCAGTACTCATGCAAAATGCAAAATACTGACGGATGTATTCGTCATTAGGTCTAATCCCATTACACTTGAACTCTACGCCGTTATAACTTCCTGTAGGTAGCTTCTCTAGAAACGCTTCACACTCTTCCTCCGTAAAGCTAACAGAGCACTCGGCTGTATCTGATCGACCGACTTCATCTTCTATCTTGATATATTTAGTCAATTCATAGAAGCGAAAAACACCAACTGATATCTGCTCTGCTATCTCCAAACTAGGTGTAAATTTGTATAGCAGCATTATCGACCTCGATCCATTGGCAGGAAAAATTCACCCGCTAAATTTTCCAGATGAGCTGCGAGTCTCGCAGGACTTTGAAGACACAATTCCACCTAGAAAAAATAAGCTCCCAATTTTTTTGTTAGTTTTTTCCTAAAGCTTGGCCTCTCTTTCATTAACTAGTTTTCTACTGGGAGCGTGATCTTCTATTCCGAGCCAAGAGCATATTTTAAAGTCTTAATCAAACAGAGATTTGCCCTCTTTCTTCTTATTATGAAACAAGCGAATTGACCCCTATCAGACGCTTCAGTAACCGTCGCAGCTTTGCTGCGTCCTGCGCTGAATGCGCGTAATTGATTGACTTGTTAGGTACTACGGGGCTCATGGTGATAGTCCAATTGAGCGGCAATTTTTCCAGTCAGCTGGTCAATAAAGTAGTTCATTATTTCAAGCTGCGTAAGCACAAGCATTGCCACACCGTCACATTGCTCTGGGCATGTAGGATTCGGGCCCAAGCAATATTTGGCCATGCCCGATTCTAAGACCATGTTCACGGCTCCACGAGCAGCATTGCCATGTGTTGCTTGATGTAGCTTTTTTACGTGTGGACGAACAATGTCTTGAATTTCGTCTTCAGAAAAGTCAAAAAGCGTGTTGATTCTATTAGTTAGAGACGGAAGCTTGTTGGACTTCCAATCCCTTAACCCTTCTTCTCCGTTTAGAGCTATATGTTGAACCGTAGACACTCGGTCAACAATTGTTCTGAGCAGCACTTCTGCTGGAAAAGCGTAGTGCATTTAAGAAGCTCTCCTGCTGCAAGTGCAAGCGTGATTGACTCAGTAAGGAGTTGTATACAAGCATCATCTACATGCTCTACTTTGCCATTACATTGCTCCAGCGCCTTTGATAGTTCCAGGCCTTTGTCGACAGCAAGGGAAAGTGTCCGTACTAATTCATCAGGTAGTGCATATTTCGTTTCGGTCATTTTCACCATGTGGTATCGCAACCTAACCAGTGATTGATAAGTTTATAGATAACACTTTTTAAATTTGTTCATTGCTTTTTTAGTATCGCTTTTTTCTTCAAATAACAGATTAAATTCTTCAAGATAATATGTTTATATAAGGATCAGAATCCTAGCCTTTTCCTTGATATTCCGAAAGAGATTTCTTTGGCATATTTCACCAAAGATTACAATTAAATTCAAGCCTCTTCTCGTCCATAAAAGTTTATCTCCTGATTATATCGGAGACTCCAAAGATGTTCATTCCGAATAATACAAACTGCCATGATTTAGTAAATCAAGGATTATCGAATCATGTTCTTCAGACTGGCCGCAGGAAGGAGTGAGAGTTCGTTTGGCGCATAAGGTTTTAACTAGACTAGTCATTGACTCACTGCAGGTATATTGACGTCCATCCACAAACAACCACAGATTCTTTCCATTGGTTTGAAACGCAAAACGGGATCCTTCGTTTCTGTTCAGCATCCCTCCTGTCGCAAGATGCTGACGGATATCGGCTAGACGATGATCCTCCTGCGTCGTTTCTTCATCCTGATATTTTGGAGACGTCATGTATCGCCCAAACCATTGAGCCAGACTCCCGTGATCTTCGACATACTGAGTTAAGATCATTTGAACGTTCTTTACAGCTTCAGGAGTGATCTCGCCAGGATTGGCTTGAGGAATCAGGTCAGGATCTGCATACCGCACCTCTTCGCTGAGTTGTTCTCCTATAAATTCTGGAAAATCTAACAAAAGATCCCTGTGTGATGGTGCCCGAAAACCCACCGAACATGTCATGCAATCACCTCCCACTGCCACACCATTATGCCCGACACGAGGCGGCACATAGAGCATGTCACCTGGCTCTAGGGTCCAACTCTTTTCTGGTTCCCATTCCGTTAAGATTTTCACTGGTGTATCTGGACGACGAGGGGACGTTTCATCATATAAGCCACCCACTTCCCATTGACGGCGCCCACTCACCTGCACCAAAAACACATCATAGTTATCATAATGCGGGCCGACCCCACCTTTGTCGCTGGAATAGCTAATCATCAAGTCATCCACTCGCCAACTGGGAATAAAATAAAACTGAGCAAGAAATTCAGCGGCGGCAGGAACCCAATGATCCACCGCTTGAACTAACAAGGTCCAATGCGTGGCGGGCAAATCGGAAAACGTCGCATCCACAAACGGGCCATGAGTGAGATCCCATTGGTCATTCTCAGCATCGTGAATGATGAGCCGGGCTTCGACCTCCTCTTCACAGGCCAACCCTGCCAATTCATCCGCCACAATCGGGGGTTTGATCCTAGGTAAAGCCTGTCGAATCAACAACGGCTTCTTCTGCCAATACTCTGCAAGAAACGTTTCCAGTGAGAGATCACCCAGAGGTAAGTTTTTCATCAGTGATTATATTTCTCTGTTTTATTTCCTCCCTTTTGTAAGGGGCTTGAGCCCGAAGAGGGCTCAAGCAGGTAGGGTAGAGTCCTCGGAAACCAAATGCCTTTACAAATAGCAAGTCAAATTGATTCTACTGAAGAAATCCTTCAAGGCTTCTTCACCATTTCCACATGCGGGATGCCATCTTCCAAGTACACTTGGGATACGCGTACAAATCCATATTGGGTATAAAAGCTTTGCAGATAATCTTGTGCAGAAATTTTCACCGGTTTCTTAGGCCACAACTGAGAAATTTCTCGAAGCGCAATCCTGACCATTTCATGCCCAAACCCATTGTTGCGCGAATCAGCTCGTACCACAAATCGCCCAAGATTGGCTTCAGGATAGCGGAGTCCTGGTGGGAGGATCCGTGTATAGGCAACCAGCTCTCCACTCTCATTTCTTCCAGAAAGATGCCTAGTCTCTGAGTGCCGATCAAACTCGTCCAATTCCCGATACGCACATTGTTGCTCCACCACAAACACATCCACTCGCAACTGAAAAACTTCAAAAAACGTATCGACAGACAATTGTCGAAAGGACCTCACTTCCCAATGAATTATGGACATTGCCTTGGACTAAATTTTGAGGATAAGAAAAAAGGTACGCTTCCATTTCTATTTCGTTTCAAAGCACAACAGCTCGGCAACCTTATAAATCCCGAAGCATATGCACGAAGAGGCCATCCCGGAGTTTGGGTTCAAACCAGGTACTTTTTGGGGGCATGACGCGATCCGCATCGGCCACGGCCATGAGTTCTTCAACAGTGGTGGGATACAACCAGAACGCGACAGCCCAATCACCACTATCAACTAACGCAGCAAGTTGCTGAGTCCCTCGAATCCCGCCGACAAAATCTATGCGTGAATCTGACCGTTGGTCTTTGATTCCAAGCAACGGATCCAACACGCGTTCCGTTAATTCCGAGACCGCTAAGGCCCTCACAGGGTCTTGCTGACTATTTAAGGAAGGATCCTGTTTCGGTGTCGCGCGATGCCATTGTCCTGCTAGATACATGTCGAACCCAGCAGCCGGTGCGTCGCCGGGTTGGGTAGTCACCTGCAATTGGAAATGTGGCGCTAACCTCTCAAGCAACTCCTTGGAGGTAAGCCCGTTCAAATCTCGAATGACTCGATTGTATGGCAGAATTTGCAGTTGATTGTGCGGAAAGATGACCGACAGAAAACCTTCTTCGTGATTTCCTGACGGGAGCGCACTCGCATTGCCTCGAGAAGCACGTACTCGGCTTGCCGCCGCCGACCGATGATGGCCATCAGCAATATAGAGTGCTGGAAGATCCTGGAAATCTTTGATCACTTGTTGAATGACGGAATTTTCTCGCACACTCCAAACGGTATGCTCCACTTTGTCGTTTGCGACAAAATGCACATCCGGCTTAGTGCTGGTTACTTCTTTGAGCCACTGATCTATTTGAGCCGTCTGACGAAAAAAAAGCAGAACCGGCCCCGATTGTGATTCATGTGTTTCAATAATCTTGACGCGATCAGCTTCCTTGACTGGCCGCGTATATTCGTGTTTTTTGATAATCCCTCGGTCGTATTCATCAACAGAAGCCAAGGCCACGATACCGGTCTGCTCATGCTGCCCCCACTTTTGTCTATACACCCCGAAGAGTGGCTGTGCTTCTTGAACCAGCACTCCATCATTTATCAGTTTCCGCAAATTATCAGCCCCATGTTGATACACCTCAGTCGAGTAGGAATCAACCCCAGCACCCAGCTCGAGTTCCGCTCGGCCAATCCGGAGAAAACAATGGGGATTTCCTTCCGCCAAGTCACGCGCCTCTTTCAACGAGACCACGTCATAGGGAGGAGCGGCCACTTGAGCCGCTAACTCAGTCTTTGGTCTCACTGCGCGAAACGGTGCAATCGTTGCCATTCGATTATCCTCCTATTTACCTAAGCACCAATTAAAATCAACTCAATTTTTAGCACAACCGTCCAAGCCAGGGATACACGAAAATCTGTCATTAGAGATCGGATAGCAGTTGGTTGACTAGCCAGCCAAACGGTTAACCCAACATCCCATCTGCTGAAATCTTCTGCAACATCTCTAAATATTTCATGGACTGAAAAGTGGTGTATCCAAAGACCTTCCTATTGACAAGGTGATAAATGATAGTATGGTATGATTTCTTTCAGTCCCCTGAGGCTCTTCCGTCTACTGGTGCCATTTTCTATGCCTTTTTCGCCATCTTTTTCACGGCATAAGTGCTTCCGCTTTTTCCTCTTATTACTCCTCTGTGTTGCGCCTAGTTGCAGCCACCAATTAGTAATGGAAGATCAAGACTCCATCATCCTAAGAAATCGTGGAGCACGACCAATCCATAAACTCCTCATTAAACCTTGCACCCAACCGTATGAAGAATTTGCCGAAATGGCCAATGAAATTAAACCAGGCACAACCAAGGTCATCCAGCTCTATCCCGGCTGTTTTGATGCCGATGCTCTGGATGAAAACGGTGAACTCATGGCCACCCAATACAAATTGCGCCTTCCTCCACAATTACGTTGGGACGTATATTAATCGCGTTGGAGCCAATTATGAAATCTTCAATTCGACCGATTTTCGAGAAGTTCGCCTTTGTGATCTCCTGCAGTTTTTTTACAGCCTGTGCAACTCCATACTATCTGGTCACATCCGATTTTATGACTGCAGATAATCGTGAAGCGCCTCCTGAAATTGTGGAAAGCCAAACGTATCTCTCGATGATTCCTAAAATTACATCATTGGTGGTTAAGGCCCCGGAAGGATGCGCCAACGAAACCGCATCGGAAAGCTCCGGTGAAGCGGCAGGCCAGGATGTTCTATTGAAGACGACGTGCGGCATTGAAATGGCAGAATTAGAGCGAGCCCTCACCAAAGTGGGCTTTCAAGTGATCTCGTGGAAGGCTCTACAGAATAAAGTACTAAAAGAAGAAAGTACCCCACAGGCCGCTTCGACAGAACTAGGGGCAGAAGTCTTGTTCCAAATTAATTCATTAGAACGCTCCCTCGTACAAGCTGGGCAGGATGCACGATGGGAACGACGCTTTTATGAATCCAACAACGAGGGGGAACAATTCAACCCAGCGGCACTTCCTGCTAAAGAAGGAGAACAACTGATTAAGCAGATAAGAAAAAAAGAAGCTTCGCTAAACCACCAGGAACGATTAAGTGTGACCATCAACGCGAGCGCCTCCCTCGTTGAGACGGGCGAAACTATGTGGTTCTATGAATGGACCCATGCTGAAAAACGTGAGCAAGACGCCACAATGAATGTGTTAGCCATATGTAATGACGGAAAATGCCGAGAAGTCCCGGTTACAAGGAAGGACCAATCTGCGGAAGAAGGGTTGGTATCCGGCAGTAGTGAGGCCATCTCCAAGCAAAAAAATGCCAAAGATCTCCAAAATTCCGTGTATCACAAACTGTTACGTGATTTAGTCACCAACCTCGCCACCTCATTCAAGCATCAGTCATAACAATCAGCCATTCATGCCTGAATGACTCTCAGGGAAGTCACCTTCGAACAGTGTCTCGCAAAAAAACGTATTCTTGGCAAACCAGTTGAATGTCTCGGCTACCTTCGTCAGGATTTTTTCCATTTATGCCGTCGCCTTATCAATCAAAGCTTTAGCTGCGCGTTTTGCTGTTTTAGCGATCTTTGGACTTTGTGAAATTTGGGCTGTCACCGTCGCACCCTCCAATAACAATGCCAATTCCTCTGCCAAGGATTGAGGATCCGACGCCCCTGCCTCCACACAAAGCTCCTGAATGTAGCCTTTCACCAATTTCTTATACTCCTGGCATATTTGACGAATCGGCGTATCCTTGCTCGAATATTCCCCAATGGTATTAATAAAGAGACACCCGTAAAAATCATTCTGTTGAAACCAACGCTCAGCAAAATCAAAAACCGCTAACAACCGACCCCTGGGAGTTTCCCCTCCCCTTTCAACTCGCCGCATAAATTCATTCCGAGCCAGACCATCATACTGACGCAACACAGCCAGAACCAATTCTTCCTTTGAACGAAAATGGGCATACAGTGTTTTCTTTGTCACTCCTGACTGTTCCACGATGGTATCGATGCCAGTGGCATGAATCCCATTTCTTGCGAATAACGCCAGGGCAGTCTTCATGAGTTGCCCTCGCTTTGTGGACTCGGTTCTAATCGCTTTCATTTAAATCCACAGATCTGTTTCCTGTAACCTCTTCTAATACTTTTTATATTCCGCTGTCGCTCTATTGCGTAATTACTAATTTCTTCTATTAAATTCAATATTTTTGGCATTTTTCATTGCGGAAACAGTTGGAGAAATGGACTGTAACAAATTAGGACCTCGGTTGACTACCCTCTATAATGTATACCATTCTGTATACTTAAAGTGATTAACAATCCACTCATCACAAAGGAGACTCATCATGAAAATGATGAATGCGTTTTTAGTTTCGGTTTTTACAGTATTCATGGCTATAGCGGCCACCCCAGCCTTGGCCATTGATGTCACGCAAAGCACACCGGGGATCAGCGGGTATGATCCGGTCGCCTACTTTACCGAGGGCAAGGCGATGAAAGGCTCGGGGTATCACGTGGCTAACTACCAAGGCGTCACCTATGCCTTTGCTACCAAGGACCATAAAACCATGTTCGAAGCCAATCCCGAAAAATTTGTACCGGCCTATGGAGGCTACTGCGCCTATGGTGTCGCTGTCGGAAAAAAGTTCGTGTCTGATCCGGAAGCCTGGAAGGTCGTTAACGACAAATTGTATTTGAACCTGGATAAAGATATTCAAAGCAAATGGCTTCAGGATGTCCCAGGTTTCATTAAAAAGTCAGAGGCCAATTGGATAAACATCAAAGATAAAGCCGCGTCTGAATTGTAATGGAGAAAAAAACGGCCCGTGGGCGTACGTCCCACGGGTCGTGATTTGATGAACAATCCCTTCCAACGAATGAATGAAAGGAGCAAGTCATGGACCAAGAAAAACAATCATTTGTCACGCTAAACGAAGGCAACTTCAACAAGGAAGTGCTCGAAAGTCAAAAACCCGTTCTAGTTGATTTCTGGGCACCATGGTGTGGCCCTTGCCAGGCCATGGGACCGGTGATCAGAAAACTGGCCAAAGAATTTCAGTCACGAGTGGTCGTGGCCAAATTGCATGTGGACGATCACCAGGAGATAGCGGCCCGATACGGGATTCAATCCATTCCAACTTTGATGATTTTTCAGAATGGAGAAATAGTCGATAAAATGGTCGGAACACTGTCCCATACATCACTAACCCAAAAACTGGAAAACCAGCTACAGCACGCATAAGACGGATGAATCGGGAACCACACTTCCCTGAAACTGAACAAGCAGGAAGGGACCCCCGGGACAGTACCGCACAACAACCATGGCGGGAGTCAGGCAAAAGCGAGGACATGAAACCTGGTACAAAACGGAATTCGATATGAAGAAGCGATTTCCCCTTCTCCTTCAAGAAGTTTACGCGTGCGACCTCTGCCAACCGGTCCTACCCCTAGACGCACGACCGGTTCTCCAACTTCATCCCAAGGCTTCTATTCTCATTGTCGGACAGGGTCCTGGACGAAAAGTTCATGAAACGGGCATCCCCTTTAATGATCCAAGTGGGGATCGCCTTCGAGAATGGATAGGGGTGAGTCGAGACACCTTTTATGATGCTCGGAAAATTGCCATCCTTCCCATGGGGTTTTGCTATCCAGGGACCGGAAAATCTGGAGATCTCCCTCCCCGTCCGGAATGCGTTACTACCTGGCGAGCCACGTTATTAGCCCATTTACCCAAGATAAAGCTCACGCTCGTTATCGGCCAATATGCTCACAACTATCACTTGCACGATTCTGCTTACACAACGGTCACAGATACAGTAAAAGCCTGGAAGGAATTTTGGCCCGAACGCCTCCCGCTTCCCCACCCTAGTCCGCGAAATAATATTTGGCTCAAACGCAATCCCTGGTTTGCAACCGACCTCATCCCAGTACTCAGAAAACAAGCACAAGCCGTCCTAAGAGCGAGCTAACCCATCGACGACGAAAAGCAGTATTGTTCAAATCCCGATTCTCCAACCACCTCTTATGCATCCTACAGATCGCTTCTATATTGACGTCCGAACGGCATTTCCACAGGCAAACGATAATGGACGCAAAGGGATACAAAAGAAGGGAGCGATTTTCGATTGCCAATAGGCAGGACGACTACGAAAATGACTTCATAGTATGCTCCTACATGACAAGGAACAATGGGAAGAGGTATCTGGCAGAAAGCATTGAAAGGAAAACAGGACTATTTTTGGAAGGTTATTCTGGGATTTTGGTCTACTTTCTCCAACCGTGCCCATATTTTCTGAAGTGGACCTAATTTTTGATCAAAAACTATTCGTCCCTATTTTGACCTCAATTCAGGTCTCAACCCAGTTTTTTCCCATCGGATTGTTTGGCGCCATTGACAGTTCACCGCTCCTTTGCTACTTATCGTTTTGTCCTACGTGGCGTTTATGTTTCCTTTCCCCCGTGATCACGGTGCTCTACCATTCGCAAAAAGAACTCCGCGCTATACAACAAGGAGGTTACACCCTTTGAAATTTTTGATCTATCTCGTCTTGTTGTCCTTCTTCTACTTGGCGTGGCCTCTTCAGCTATTAGCCGCAGTGGGAGACGTCAATTATATTTCTGACGTGGTAACCGTGCCCCTACGCAGTGGACCCTCCACAGCACACCGGATCATACACCGTGGCCTACCAAGCGGGACCCAATTAACGATTCTCAAGATCGACGAAGAAGGCACTTTCACGGAAATACGCACGGCGGGTGGATTAGAAGGCTGGGTAAGGACCCAGTACCTCATCAGCCAGCCCATCGCGCGCGTCAAACTAGCCGCTGCTGAGAAACGCCTTCAAGGACTCAAGACCAAAATGAACACAGAGATAGAAACCCACGCCAGCTTCCAGGCTAAATACAAAGAAGCCGAAGCCAACAACAAGAAGCTCAATTCGCAGGTAGATGACTTGACCAAAGAACTGGCAGAATTAAAGGTTGTTTCTGCTGATCCAATTAAGGCACATGCTCACAACGTCGAGCTGACCCAACAGAACGCTCTCTTAGTTGGCCAGGTAGAGGAGCTATCCTCTAAAACCAGACAACTGGAAAAAAACGTACAACTCCAATGGCTTCTTTACGGGGGTGGTCTGGTCCTTATCGGTCTGATATTCGGACTGATCCTTAAAAAACGCCCACGACAACAGGCCAGCTATTCCCGTTATACCTAGGCAACCACATCGGGGAAAAGTATGCCCCGTCGAATTATGTCCTCCTATTAATTCAAAGCCTCAAGTGTAGTGCGGAGTTCTTTGACTTCCGTCTTAAATAATTCAAGGTGTTCAGCCCTTTGCGGTTGAGTATCCTTAAATTTCCACACCCGTTTGAAGATCGCCCACAGCTCCTGGTTATGTGTGACGGCGAGGGCGTACGTCGGTGTCTCTCGTTTGGCCTCATCTATGCAGCACAACGAACTGTCAAAAGCATGGAATTGGTTGTGCAAATCGTCCAATGTCTGATCGTACCCTGTTCCGCCTTTTGAGGCCTCCGCGCTGGCTTCCATCATTGTGGTTAGATTCAATACAGTTTCCACACTGGTTGCCCCCTTCGCTTGCATCGCATAGTCATCCGCACGAGGATAGAAGAGATAGCTGCATCCACTGAGCCCAGTTAGTAGGGCAACTGTCGCTACAATCACTGCGATCTTATACATAAATTCCTCCCTGGTTAATGAGAATATCTATAGGAACATTTTCATTTCTAAGGTTTGTACGGTTCGTTCAGGGCTTATGGTTCTGATTGTTAGCCTATATGGTAATATTGGGCTTGACAACCACCTTGATTTAGAAAACGCCAATTGAATCCAGGTGATATTTCATAGAGGTTTCCACCGAATTGAGGCATTGAAAGCCTTTGTGGCAGCTAATTCTACGATAAAGGGAAAATGATGTTTCCAAAATCTCCTTTTTAATAGGCTCTCGTAAAATTGTCGCACATTTCTAGATTCTGTTTAAAATCTTTGCCATCTTCATTCATGCCATGCCCTAGCACATCTATAAGGGAATAAGGAGACTGCAACATGCACACACACCCTGTCGTATCACGAGATGAATGGCTATTGGCTCGCCAGGACCTCCTGCAAAAAGAAAAGGCATTCACTCGGCAGCGCGATCAATTGAACCGAGAACGCCGAGCCTTGCCGTGGGTCAAAATCGCAAAAGATTATGTGTTTGACACTCCGCAAGGAAAAGAGACTTTATCCGACTTATTTGCCGGTCGCAGCCAACTCCTGGTGTATCATTTCATGTTTGGTCCAGACTGGGAAGAAGGTTGCCCTAGTTGCTCTTTTTTAGCCGATAATTTCGACGGCATTAACATTCATCTCGAACACCGAGATGTGACCTTGCTGGCCATTTCTCGAGCTTCTCTCCCTAAGCTCCAAGCCTATCAAGCTCGCATGGGCTGGCACTTCAAATGGGCCTCCTCATTGAGAAACGATTTCAATCGAGACTTTCAAGTGACATTTACGCCTGATGAAATAGAAAAAGGGGAGGTCTATTACAATTACCAGAAAGGAAAACACCCCAGCGAGGAACTTCCCGGGACAAGTGTGTTTTTTCAAGACAAGGACGGAACGATCTACCACACTTACTCCACCTATTCTCGTGGATTGGACATGTTGATCGGCGCCTACCACTTCTTGGATCTAGTCCCAAATGGTCGTGATGAGGATCACCTATCCTGGCCAATGGAATGGATTCGTCATCATGACAAGTACCAAGGTTCCCACGACAATAAAGGTTGCTGTCACTAGTGGAAGCTCTTCTTAATGGCTAACTTCTCAAAGCGATTAAAGACTAATGTCGAGGGAAATTTCTTTGTCGATTCGACGTGTATCGATTGTGATACTTGCCGACAATTGGCACCTTCCACATTTGTCGAAGACGGCGACTTTTCTGTCGTCTATCATCAACCCTGGTCTACAGAGGAAGAACTCGCCGCTTACCAAGCACTGATCGCCTGCCCGGTTGGATCCATTGGCACCTCCAAGAAAAACCCCAAGATTTTTTCAAAGGCCCACGCCTCATTCCCCCTCCCTATTGAAAACGGCGTGTCCTATGCTGGATTCAATTCAGAGAAATCGTTTGGAGCCAATAGCTATTTCATACAGCATCCCAATGGAAACTGGTTAGTTGATTCTCCTCGATACCTCAAGCACCTTGCGCAAGCATTCGAAGAGCGTGGTGGCATTCAGTATATCTTTCTTAGTCACCAAGATGACGTCGCAGATGCTGCCCGATATGCCAAGACATTTGGTGCCACTCGAATCATTCACCAAAACGATTCCTCAGCTATGCCAGATGCGGAATGGATTATTAACGGGGAAGATACTGTCCAGATTGAACCGGAGTTCATTTGCATTCCTGTTCCAGGCCATACCGCCGGTAGCATGTCACTTCTTTACAACCATCGTTATTTGTTCTCAGGAGATCATCTGTGGTGGGATCGAGATCTCAATCAACTTGGAACCCCAGAAAACTTGGTGTGGGATGACGAACAATTAGAACGGTCTATCCGGAAAATCCTCAACCGTCCATTTGAGTGGGTCTTACCCGGACATGGGGAGCGCATTCACCTGCCTTGGCATGCAATGAAGTCTGCTGTCGAACAACTCATCCTGCGGCGTTGGAATTTCACACCCTCCCAGATTTAATCCTTCAACCGTCCCAAGCACGATCATGGCAAGGGTTCGGACACGGATGATGGGAACATGATAGCGGACAAGGCGTTGTGATCGCTGAGGACATCTTTCAAGGGAAGAGATTGGGGTTGTTCAATTTCAAGATTCCTGGATGCAATCAAATCAGGCCCACTCTGCCGAATGAGGGTTAACGCATTCGCTTCAAGAAATTCCCTCAAAATTTTTCGATCTTGCTCCTCTTCTTCTGGTCGTAAATTCGAATCCATGCCGATAAAGAGCGCGGCATTATTGGGGACAAACCGTGTGAGCGCAGCCGTGATCTGGCGGAATTGTAGAGCCCGGGCTTCAATGCTGGCCTGTCCTCGTCCGGAATCCATATGGCTATTTAAAACCCAAAACCTTGAGAATTGCACCAATTGAAAACCCTTCGAAAAGAAATCATCTGCTTTATTGAGCTCGGTATTCCAACCAGAAAAAGCTTCGTAGGGTTCGGCATGGACAAACTCGGGTTTCTCCTGCGCGAGCAGGAGCAGACCTGGACTCAGACATATTTCGCACATGGCCCGAAGAGGCCACCAGTCGGCACCACCGCCTTCCGTAAACATCAGGTGATTCGACCAGACATGCCGAGTGTAGCGGGCAAGTTGAGCAGGGCGAACAAAGGCTTCCTGAAACAGCACCAGATCGAACTGCGAAGCTAAATCGCCAATACAGATCACTTCTTCTTCAGTGTGACCACTGGAAGAAAACATCGAGCCCGATAGAAGACGATCATGAATATTCCAGACCAAAACATGTAAAGCCCCATCAGCCCTTGAAGCAGGAAGTGAAGAAAATGAAATGCGAGCCTGGCCCTGCCAATTGATGGAACACGTAGACGTCAGTGCCTCCTTGGTCTCAAACGTACCAACACAGGCGGTGAGAATGGCAGGGACCAACCATGGGAATAGTATTTTACCGAGAGAACAACTAGATCTTCTGGAAAGACTCATTGTCCATATTCTACAGACCATGACAATTTGAGGTACAGCATTCTATTATGAGATCTAGCAAATTCGATGAAAGGACAAAACGCCCAACCCACTTTATCCCGGGAAGAGGAGAATCCTCCTTCGTCGGTTTTTACGAGGGGGAAAAATTCAGGTAGCGTAAGGACTTTGCGTTGAAAAGGATTGGAAAGGGAATTCTAAAAAACTTTTTCCAGGGGTTTTTAGAATACAAGGTTACTGCGGGATATTCCCTACGGTGATCATTATTGAGCTGAAAAAACCACACATCCGTTACTCCCATCCCATAGATTCGTATCCGCGTTCCGTTAAACATCAATTAACAAAATTTTTGTATGTTGGGCTTGGGTCAGAACTATTGGCTCCAAGCAGCCCCATTATTAGTCCCTGGGTGGCACCAACCGCCGCTCCAATAGCCGCCCCAATTCCGGCATTACCCGCAATGGCACCTCCGACAGCCCCGCTGGCAGCCCCTACAGCCCCTCCCACGATAGTTTGCCCTGCAACCTTTTCTCCTGCATTTGATTGAGAGGCATATTCTTCTGCTAATTCTTCACATTCAGTCACATCTTGATCAGCATTTTCCTTTCCCACCTCTTGCAAATGCGTATTGGGATAAAGAACGGGTTTTGGTCCAGCACAACCTGCAAGATAGATTACGGTGAATAGTAAAAAAAACGAATGAATAACCATGTCTTTTCTCAACATTGCCCACATGTATTACAGGAAATTTTCTTTCATTACGTGCTTCTTCATTTTGGCCTAGTGCACCTTATATAAACCGCATTCTATTCAATAGACTTTAAAACGTAGGACGAGATTCCAGTATTTCAGAAACCTCGTCCTGAATGAATGATTGGGTTAGAGACTGAAAAATAAAACTACTCGAAACATTGTGAACTATTTAACCTCCCCGCCGCCAGTATTGATAGCCATGGCTTCAGTCACCCAAGGCAAATCGACTTTCAGCGCTTGAAAGGTTTCCGCAGTCAAGCCTCCGACCGTAAGACCGTTGTCCTTTTGAAAAGCCACAACCGCTTTCATGGTCTCCGTACCAAGTGATCCATCAAGAGGCCCGGGATTAAATCCAAGTTCCTTGAGAGAATATTGAAGCTGCCGGAGAACTTGTGGGGTGGTGTTCGTCTCACAGAGCACGGGCTTCCATGCCATTTTTTCTGCGGATACCTTTACCCTTTTCGTGAAAGTTTGAAATTCCTCCGGAATAGCAATGCGCTTCACAGTCGCAGGCTCAACTACCTTCAACACTTTCTGCACTTGTGTTTCCTCAGGGATCGCAATAGTCATCGTTGTCGGTGGAGTCTTCATCACACGCCTCTTCACGGTCTTGTATTCAGCCGAGACTTCAATAGCTCGAGTTGTTGCGGGGCTTTTCAAGATTTGCTTGGTTACAGTTTTATAGGTAGCAGGAATTTCTTTCAAACACACAATCTCTCCTGTCGCAAAATCCACTTTTTCAATTAACCCACGCCCTTTCTCCCACACCACATGCGCTGGCTTATCAATCACCTGTTCAGAGACTAATTCATACTCGGCTGGGACTGACTCTAGCTTTTCAAACGCAGGCTTTACCAGCACTTGCTCTTGAACCCATTCATAGGTCGCAGGGACGATTTCCAACTTCTCGGCAGCCTCTTGTACAATGATCGTTTCCTCCATCGACTGAAAAGTGGCTGGAACAATCTCAAGTCTCTCGGACGCTTCACTTTTTAGCATCTGCAAGGTTTCGGTCTCATACTTCGCCGGTACAAGGGCTCGCGCATAACACCCTCCTGGCTTAGGGTTCGGGGGAAATAAATCCGCCCCCGCCTCAGGACCTTGTGGGATAAAGCGTTGCACATTCTCATGCTCTACGGGAATCTCAGCCACGGCTATACCCAGGCCTCCTCCCACAAATAGAACAAGGAATGGACTCATAAACATAGCGCGTGTGATGGGTTTCATAACAAAACTCCTTTGAATAAAGATGGGTTTAACACGGTGTCTGATGCAGCGATAAAGAACGCTCACCTCTCCACATTTGAAACGCGCTCTTACATTGAGACAAAACTGCTCAACCCGTGTTTCATGACTTTAAAATGATACAAAGTCCATGCCATCGGAGATTCATAGGAAAAATTCGCTTACTTTTCATCAACCCAACTCTTTATCTGCGTCAAACGAATAGACTACTCCATAGCCTCTAGTCAGTTCAGTCTCCCCATATGGAACACAAAATGTTCCGAAACTGTTTCACTAAATTTTTGAAATTAAAAAAGGCTTAAGGGAAACAGATGGGATAAAGAGCCAGGAGGTAAAAAAAGGGGGGGGGGAGTCCGTTACCGTGATTGCTCCAAAAACTACGGACCATGGAACACCCACCATGGAATCATGGACTCAATGCGGACCATCCTTGCCGGGAATTCAACACTGACTGGGACTGTTCCAGGTGCTATGACAAAGCTAGAGGTTCAAAAACCCTCTATTGAAAAATAAGCCACGGTTGATGTCCCCGATGCTCACCATTCCTAAAAGTTTTCCATCCTCGGTCACGGGTATGCGCCGAAAATTTTTCCGACCCATAAAGGAAGCGGCTTCTAAAATACACGTGGCAGGCGAGATGGTAAGGGGATTACGAGTCATCACAGATTCAATAGTGCGACGTAAGACCTCGGGATACCCTTCTTCCATTTCTAAAAAATCTCGGCTGTGAACATTGTCATGGACGTAATCACCGAGTTGCGGGAACAGAGGAAGCATGACATCTCGAAGAGCCACAAGTCCAATCAGATTATGTTCGTCGTCAATGACCGGCACAGCCCCACAATGGCGGCTGAGCATTTTAATGACAGCCGACCGAAGGGAATCGGTGGATCGCGCTGTCACCACTCCCGTGGACATGACATCTTGAACTTGCATAGCGACCTCCTTTTGGTTAGTAAGAAATATTCAAAAGAGTTTTCTTCTATCATATTGGGTATAGACTTGCGAGGTTCTTCATTTCTCAACCTACTACTCTATTATACTTATGCTGGAGTCTCTGAGCATACCTATTTGTTACATTTTTTTATTTGCATGATGGCGAGTCGACTAAAGGGTGAAAAGTTATCCCCTGAACGAAGTTTTTTATTTTTATCGAGTCTGACTCGATAAATTCGTGCAAAGATCTTTGCCTGCGATCATGACCATCAGAACGACTCTTCACGAATCTTCCCTCTCTACCTTTTCGACTTGATATTATTCTCAGATCAGCCTTTAATGGATCTTCAAATTGAAGCCGGTTCATGGATGGAATCGGTTTTGGAAATCTTTAAATAAAACAGAAACCAGTCAGAAGCCTTTCGGCATGAATTTGCCTGAAGGATTTTGTGTTTTTGAGGCCAGCTCATTCATTTGCAGCAGCGCTATTCCTAAAGGCACGTAGCACGTGTACACATTGTATTCAAATATGCACTCATCGACTCGAATGGACATCCTGGATTGGTCAATTTAAGGTGCGACAACGATTTGCTAGATGAATAAAATTCTATGTTTTCCGTTAATATTCAGATGAAATGTTGGGCAGACCATAAGAGGATATAAGCGGAATAAAAATTGCTCTTAATAATGAACCTAAGAGAGAAATTGTAACCAATGAGTCTTCCCCCAACCATGAATTGGATTTCTTCTATTTTGCTTGTCAATGAAGATCCCCACCTTGCGCCAGCAACAATTAAGCTTCTGGGACATGAAGGGTATTCAGTTGAAGCAGTGAAGACGGGGCCTCAAGCAATCGCCAAAGCCAAACAGCGCCGCTATGACATCACTTTGTTGGACGTCAGTATGCCTGATAAAGAAGACTTATCCTTACTTACTGCTTTAAAGCAGGCCAACCCTCAATGCCCAATCGTGCTCCTCGGTAACATGCCTCAAATTGAGAATAATCTCGACATCCAGAGTTTGGGCGCTTTTGGCTTCCTCAGAAAACCGTATACGGAAAACGAACTCAAAGCGACTCTCAGCCGAGCCTTAGAGATAAAATCGCTCAGAAGAATAGCTGAGAATACCGCTAGTGGGTTAATAGCGAGTGAGGGTCGATATCGGTCTATCGTGGAAACGGCTCGAGATGCGATTATTTTAGCTGATCTGGAGGGGTTTATCTTGTCGTGGAACAAGGCCGCAGAACACATGTTTGGCTATTCGGCTGAAGAAGTCGTTGGCAAGCCGCTCACTGTCATCATGCCTACTCGGTTTCGTGAACAACATCAAAATGGGATGGAGCGGGTCCTTACAACAAACGAAACTCGGGTCATTGGAAAAACAGTAGAACTGTGCGGTCTGAGTAAAGGAGGCGAAGAATTTCCTATCGAACTTTCTCTCTCTCGGTCAGCGGAATCGAATGACCAATTTTATTGTGGCATCATTCGCAACATCACCGATCGAAAACAAGCAGAGGCGGAACTGCTGGAACGCAATCGCCTGCTGGCGTTGGATGCAGAGGTAGGACAGGCGCTCTCACAGAAACAGAAACTTCAGGCGCTCTTACAGAGTTGCACGGAAGCGTTAGTGCAGCATCTGGATGGGGCTTTCGCTCGCATCTGGACGCTCAATGCAACGGAACAGGTATTAGAGCTTCAAGCCAGTGCGGGATTGTACACACACCTAAACGGATCGCATGCCCGTGTACCGATGGGACAATTAAAGATCGGCAAGATTGCTTCTGAGAAGAAGCCCCATCTGACAAATGCTGTCATCGGAGACCCGCGCGTGCCAGAGCAGGAGTGGGCCAAGCGAGAGGGTCTTGTTGCCTTTGCAGGCTATCCGCTGCTGAGAAACCAAGAAGTCGTCGGCGTCATGGCGATGTTTTCCCGTCACCCCTTGACAAATTTCACGCTAGATAGCCTGGGCATGGTGGCAAACCGCATTACCACAGCCATTGAACGTGAAATTGCCAACAACGCACATCTGAAATCCGCAAGACACAATGAACAAATTTTAGCATCAGCAGGAGAAGGTATTTATGGGTTAGATCTCGAATGCAATGTGACGTTCGTCAATCCGGCTGGAGCCAAGATCCTCGGGTATAAATCTGAGGAACTCATTGGGATTTTTGTACACAATGCCGTGCATCATACAAATACTGATGCTTCCGATCACCCAAATGACAGGTGTCCGATGTGCGCCACATTGAAAAGTGGAACGGTCCATCATCTTGACAACGAAGTATTATGGCGAAAAAACGGCGGCAGTTTCCCAGCAGAATATACGAGCACGCCAATTCTGGAGGATGGGCAACTAACCGGGGCCGTGGTGACCTTTCAAGACATCACAGAACGAAAGCGAATAGCCGCACAATTGTTGGAAGAAGCCAAACTTGCTGAAGTGGCCAGAGTGCTTGGGGACATCGCTCACGATATGAAAAATATGCTCATGCCCGTTCTCAACGGTGCCACGTTGTTAGAAGAAGAGCTTCGAGACCATTTTTCAAGATTGCCGAACATAACCCACATGCAGGCCGAAACCACAAAAATTTTCGCTACGGACGCCATAGAAATGGTTATCAATAACACCCGTCGCATCCACAATCGTGTGCGGGAGATTGCCGATACCGTAAAAGGAAAATCAAGTATACCTCGCTTTGGGCCTTGCCAAATCTCAGCAGTTGTGAAGAGCGTCTTTGAATCCTTACGGCTCTATAGCAATGATAAGGGCGTAGCATTGCACACCCAAGAACTTGACACCCTTCCTCTTATACATGCTGACGAGAATCGTGTATTCAACGCATTGTACAATCTCGTCAATAACGCTATTCCTGAAACACCTCTTGGCGGATCGGTGACTATAGGAGGAAAAGTGGGAACAGATAATACGACCATCATGTTATCAGTGTCGGATACGGGCAACGGCATGCCCCCTGAAATCCGGGATCGTTTATTTACTAATGAAGCCATTAGCCATAAAATTGGAGGGACCGGGCTGGGGACCAAGATCGTCAAAGATGTCATCAATATTCACGGTGGGTCCATCACCGTAGAAAGTGAGCAGGGGAAAGGCACTACCTTCACCATCACACTTCCGATGAATCCCATTTCCAGTTAAACGGCTTTTGAAAAAAAGCTGTCACACAAGACGCTAAGCTGGATCCTCTCCGTCCTCCCGTTTTTCCAATTCGTTCGCTTCCACTACAAATATCGGTTAATAAGAGTTAATTCCATTGGACCCCCTGACTGGGAATTTGGAAAGTTCTGCAAAAGAGCATCATGAAATTGTATAAATTCATACCATTCATGCCAGTAGTAATTTTTCTCATAAACCCAAGTTTATGTTTTGCCTCAGAGCTTCTTAGAAAAGAGATGCGATCAGGGAGTTTCGATCTGGAATTTTTTGTTCACATTCCTTCCCACTATCACAAGGATCTGCCCACACCTATGGTCTTGGTGTTTCATGGGGGAGGAGGCCATGCCCAGCAGATTGCCAAGTTCTCAGGTTTTAACAAGATATCCGAGGAAAAAGGTTTTCTTGTTATTTATCCCGAGGCCATCAACAGACATTGGAATGATGGAAGAGAGAACCAGAAGTTTCCTAGACACCATGCCACGATCAACGATGTCGCATGGATCGGGAAGCTCATCTTCAAACTCCAAAAAACCTACTCGGTCGACAACAAGAGAATCTATGCGGTGGGGATTTCAAATGGAGGAATCTTTACTTAGCGACTGGCCATTGAACTAGGACACCAATTCGCCGCAGTGGCCTCACTGGCGGCTCAAATCGCGGAACCGCTGGCTCAAGAAAAACCAGAGAGCCCAGTTTCGGTTGGGATCATGAACGGGACCACGGATCCTTTTGTCCCTTATGAAGGAGGGGAAGTCACACCTCGCCTTTTTCCACGACTCAGTAAACTGATGAGACAACCAAACAGAGGTAAAGTGGTTTCAACCAATGAGACCGTCACGTTCTGGCTACAGCACAATGAAATTGTTTCGACAGGCACCGTAACGCACCTACGTGATATTGACAAAACTGATGGGTCTACGGTGGAGCGAACTCAATGGATCAATACTAACACCGGCACATCCCTGTTCCTCTACAAAATCATCGGGGGTGGCCACACATGGCCAGGAGCGGAACAATATCTCCCTATTCGAATCGTGGGCCAGACCAACCAGGACATTAATGCCTCAGAAATTATTTGGGAATTCTTTACGAATCATCCCAAAATAATTGATTAAGCGTAGGAAACATTTCCTGCGTGGACTGAGGTCCAATTCTCCCTACATTTTGATCAAACTTTTCCGTCATGCCCTAGCTTCATCGTTCGTAAATCCATCACTCCAATGGTCATTCCCATTCTATAAGAGGAAGGCGCGTGAGCCCCTAGTAGGCTTGAACCACCTTCCTAAACCGAAATTTTGAAGAAATCAGAACATAGAAAAACAACCAAAGTGCCAACGTCTGAATTTGATTAACATTGAAGTCAAAAGTCCAGCCAATGTGAATGGATGACATAAAATCCGAAATAACTCCATCGAGGACTAGCTACCACACCCGCATAACTATCGAGCGAAGCGATGAGGAACCTGAAATACCGAGAAGTTGAAATGTCCGCATTGAGACAATAGCCCTAAAATTCCATACGCTAAAAGCGTTAAGTGTCTCTGTCGGGGAGTCAGGATTTCTTCCATCAAATACCCTGAGTCTATCCCCCATGAATAGAGCCCATAATCGGACGATTAAAAGAAACAATCCGGCACCAGCCCCCATACAAAAATGCAGCGCAGGAACTTAAGGTCACGAGCGAATTCGTGGTGGGCCTTCACGTGGAAGCACCAACTCGCTTCCACGTATTTGGCTTTAACACTTTTCGTCAACCCTTGGAAATGCTCATGTATTCTCCAGGCAAAGTCAGCAACATGTGCCTTTTCGTGAACTTTCCCACCTTACCAGATGGACGTTTGGATTCAGCCCAGAGGTCAATAATCAATATTTTGGAGTGATTCCTTAATACTACTTAAATGATACGGCCACGATTTATTAATCAAATTTGCTGTCTAGTGTATTAAGTTGCCGAACACCCACTGAAGAGCATTATGATGTTAAAAATCAGATCAATATACTTTTGGTCGAGATCTCTATCATGAACACAACATCACTTGGGCAGCTTTACAGAAATTCAACACTCAGTCGCCGATTCACCATTATTACTGTTTTGTTTTTGAGTGTACTTCTGGGCCTGCTGGTATACACGATAGTGACACTACAAAAAGACAAGTCCAATGCGTTGCTCATTGATATGGCAGGCCGCCAGCGAATGCTCCTCCAAAAACATAGCAATGAAGTATTCCTCACTTCTCAGGGAGTGCCCGCTGACTACGCTTCGACAAGAAACCTTATGCGTTCAACCCTCAAGACCCTCATGGAGGGAGGACCGGTGGTGCTGAATTCCGAAACCAATCAGCGCCAAACAGTCCCTGCGGCACCCTCTCAAGAAATTATTGGAAAATTTCGTGCGCAGCACAAGCAAGTCGAACACCTATTTCAACTTGCGGATCGATTCCTGTTGCTTTCTCCTGACCATCAAGAATTTCGGCCGCAACTCCACATTCTTCGCACTCAACATTCCCTGGCAATTCGAACGGCTGACCAGGCGGTGAAACAACTAGATGAGTACTCTCAGGCCACCATCTCTACGATGATAAAATGGGAGACCCTTATCGCGATTGTGGTTGGTTTGTTGGGGATGCTTGTCACCAGGAAAGGTGTTCGAGATGGTCGTAATTTAGAAAAAGAAGTTGAGGAACGGAAACGCGCAGTATCAGCGTTGCGAGAGAATGAAGTATTTTTGAACTCCATCGTCGAGAACATTCC
>JAJDBR010000027.1 GCA_029261275.1 Nitrospirales bacterium | reverse complement strand
AAGCCTGCAAATTATTCGAAGCCACTAACGGCTTCCCCTCTTCCTGAGCAAACCGAATATTCGATCCAAGCCATTGAAACTCCGATTGATCAATCCGTGCTTGAAGAAGAGTCGCATGTTTTTGTTGTGACCGATCAAATTAATGATTGCCAAACACCACAAGCATGCGTGGATCAAAGGTTCCGGAGGCTCCGTCCAACAGATTCATCATCTCCACCATATGGGCGCCCTTTGTCCATTCTGAAACAAGCGAAGGAAACAGAAAATCACCCGCATGGAGAAAAAGCAAATCAGGATGGTCTTTTTCGAGTTGTTGTCTTAGCGCTCGCACCAGCTCCAACCCGCCGACCGGACCTCCCCCTATACCCTCAATCCGATAGACATCATTCACAGCCAGTACTACCACTTCTCGCATTGACTGACTGTGAGCCAGGACCACCATAGGAAGGGCAAGCGCTACAACAAGAAAGAGACCTATCAACATTCGTCTCATAGCCTCTTTCCTCGCGATCAAGAACATTTCAAAAATTCCCTCGTCTGCCATGATTCATTTTAGGAAATTTTGATAGACCACGATACTCTTTTTTGAAAAGAATACTCTTTTGAATGATTAGACTGGTACGAACAGAATGGGGAGGAGAGGAAGGATTCCCAACTAGGGCCTTGCAAAGGTTAGAAATAGAGGGCAGGGGAATAGAAAAGTCCTAATAAAATATTGATATTAAAAGATATTTGTATGTTGCTGCTAAGCTGTTACCCCCATAGTTACCCCCGTACTTGTAACCCCACTTCACCATTTGTCAGGATTTTTTGTAACTGGCAGGACTACTGATTTCCATATCGCTTTTTTCATAACCATCTTTCCTGCAACTACTTTCATGGCCCATTATCAGAGGTACGCTTCGCGTTAGCCACCCATATTACTCATCATTATTGACCGCTGACGTTAAAGCTCAAGGGTGGGAATAGAGTGTAGCGGATTTCCATCGGGTGGAGCGATTTGTTTATGTGATGGTTTACACAAGCAGCTTCTTGAATGTCTCGACAATCAACTTCTGCCTTTCCTCAATAAATTCTCTGAAATTCTTGAGAGAAAGATCAACATTGAGAATATAGTGTTTTTCCATATATGTTTTCCGCGTATCCTTGTTTGGGTATTTGCCCTCTAGCCAATCCTTAAAGTCTTTTCCTGATTTTTCTTGATTTGGCGTACCTTCTAATAATTGTAAATTAGCCATGTGGTTATAATTATCAAGATAAAAGTCTATCTCATCCTCCGGAATCAATCGGGTTGCAAGTCTTTTGCGTGTAAATAGCTTTTTCGGGAAAATATGGTCTTGATGAAATTTGTTTCTAAAATCCAAAGATGGATAAATGAAGGCTAACACCGAATATGTGTAGGCTTGTCCGTATTGGTAATAAAGCAAATTGTAAATTTCATCATTATCGAATGAGACGGCCTTTGGTGTTCCCTTCATTTTTTTGCTATGTCATCAAAAGGGAAACCATTTTTAGAATTATTGATTACTTCTCTAATGGGTCTCAATACATTGTCAGGTTGTCCGCTAAAAGTTTGTTTCAAAAGAACAATAGTGAGCCATTTAAATATCTTTTTTCGATCCTTTTCATATTTTGAGGATTCAGTGAAATTATCAGGAATGCCGATTTTATGTAGATATGATGCAATAGGAATAAGGGCATTATTTGATGTTAGCGTATCTCTGTGATAGCCGAGTCCGGATAGCAAAACGACAGATGCTTTAATAGCTTTCGATATTTCATCCCATTGTTTTTCAATTTTGAGCATGTTGTCTCGGTTGAAGTTATCAACCTTAAAGGCAATATCTGTAAAGCCACCAAGAACCAAGCAACTTTTTAAAACGAAATCTTTATTGATGTTAAACCCATCACCAGTTCTGTTTATTTCATCAACAAAGGATGTAATTTCCTCCCGTGCATCTTTTTCTTTCCATTGGGCTGTAGCAATTGATAGCAAAAGATCAGAATAACTTAATTGTGTGCCACCACTATTTACACGGATAAAAATATTAAGAACCTTGTCCAAACTTTCTCCTTTTTCTAAAAAGAAAATTATTGACTTATTCTTATGGATAACGTCGTGCAGCTTAAAAAGCGTTTTGTTGGCAAACCTATACTTTTTTTTCTCTAGGGCTGAAAAATCATTTTCAATCAGATAATCATTTACATCTACTGCCTCTTTTAAATTAAGAATATTTCCGACAACAAACCAAATGTGTTTATCGTCAGTATGTTCGGATTCTGCTTTTGTTAGAAACTGGAAATCATACTCAAGGTTTTCATCTTTAGATGTTGATACCAGATTTAGGCAGAGGGTTCTTTTGGGGAAAGCTGAATCATTATCCCATCTTTTTCGTGGCAGCTTGTAAGCATAAGTCCCTTTTAATCCAATATATAAAGACGTTAATCGTTGCTGACCGTCTAATATAGCTGTGATTCCACTTTGGCCACTGAGATTCGCTTTTGGGTTGTGTCTCTCATCCCGTTCATGGAAATTTCTGATGAATTCGTAGAATTGAAATTTATTGATATTGCCTTTTTCTACTTCCCAAAAAAGAAAAGAACTTATTGGATAGTCTCTCATTAGGGAATCAAATAGTCTTTCAATCTGGTCTGTTCCCCAAACAAATTCCCTCTGAATGGCAGGAAGCAAATAATTCTTTTTATATACATTATCAATGGCCTCTTTGACTGTAAGTGGCTCTACGAATGCCATTTGTCTGCTCCTTATGGTTTTCTTCGCATGGCTAATATGTATACTGCGAGGTAGCGTTGTAGGATAGCAGATTGTCTTTTTTCTTTACAGATGTTCTTTACGCACAGACCAAAGGTCATTCAGCTTAAACTCTCCTCCCACCTCATTTGATATTACCCCTCTTGATTTGATTTCCGTAATTCCTGTACCACCGCTTTTGCGAGTTTCTCCATATCTGTCTCCGCTGAACGTTGCGGTGATTTCAGATGCTTAAGAATTTCTCCCTGCCGTTGGGTTGCCACCACGCCGTAGCTCGTGAATGTGGTTAAGACTTTCTCATGCCCAAGATTCTGGCTCCAAGCTTTAAAGGCTTCTGGAGACTGGCACAGAGTCTCACCGAGACGGACAAGGGTATTTCGGAAGCTGTGCGGATTGAAGTAGGGCAAACCTGCTTTGGTGAACGCCTCACGGAAAATTGTCCGAATGGGAGTGGCTGTGCTCCAGTGTTCCCGTTTAAGACCCGCGACTTCAAATTGATGCGTTGCACCCAACACTATATCGGTAGATGGGAAAAGTGGATCGTCATGGCTCCAGAGTTGTTCTACTCTTAGATACGTTATCCACTCGACAACAATCTGGTGAATCTTCTCACCGACTGGGAAGAAATATGTGGTGAACGTCTTACTGAACTTGGTTTGGACTTCTCGCGCATCCTGAAAGACACATCTCGCTTCCAGATCAACATGCTTTAGTTTCATCGAAGCGATAGCACGATCCCGCGCCCCAGTTAGGAGCGTGAACGCGAGAAGTGCACGATTTCGTCGTTCAATATCGGAGCTGGCTGCCATGACACCAATGACATGCGTGATTTGCTCCACTGTGGGCATCGGCTTGTCTCGCCGGGCTTTAGCTACACGTAAGTCCTTCTCTGACAGATTGAAATATTCGGCATCGGAATACTGGAGACAGGATTTGAACCCTGGTTGCAAAGCCAACCATTGAAAGAATCGTGTGAGGTGGGACAATGTGCTACTCAGCGTTGCCTTGCTCAATATCTCCCTGGATGCCTGACTTCTTTGCTCCGCAAGGTGCTTCTTGAAAGCCACAGCTTGTTGGAAATGGAAGGTCTTAAAATCACGGTACGTTGTATACGTCTCGAACCGGCTGAGTGCCTTGGCCACCGCATCCACTGTTAATTCGCTATGTCGTTTCGCTTCCTTGAGAAACACAAAATATTTGCGCTTGATTCGTTCATTACTTGGGCTGTGAGTTTTCATGGTTTTCTACCTCTTGGTCTAAGTCACTGTTTAGGGAAGGTGATGTACTCTCGTTTATGTGTCGCTTTGCTTCCGATATCGTGACGTTCAATTGACCGCGAACCTGCTCCAATTTGGCTGGATTGACCCGCCGGTACATCATGGTGTCACAGCATGAACAGATGCCGCTTAGGTTCCCCAGCCTTTCAGTCGTAGCCTGATAATCTGCCATGTTACCGGCAGGTGATCTGGGTTCTCGGCATTTAAAGCAATAAATTTCTCCAGGTTTGCATGGACGTGTGTTCTTTTGTCGCTTCTTGTACAGAAACTCGACCAAATGTCGGCCCAGAACGAGAATGGGTCGCTTGTTATCAATGATTGGCAGACCTTGCTTAATCCACTGTCGTACCGTGTTCTTGTGAATGCTATAGAGGCTGGCGATCTCTTCCACGGTGTAGGTGTGATGAATCTTGGCGAGCCGAGGATTCGGGCATCGTTTCCCCATTATCCAACTCCAGTCCAAATATGGTGTGAATGAGCAACCATACGGCCTGACCGCTTCATTGGCTGTTCTGGCGGCTGGCTTGAATCCGATCCTCTAGCCACTCTTGAATTTCTGCCTCGATCCAGCCGACCGCTCGTCCGCCCAAGGAAATGGGTGACGGGAAGCGGTCTTCTGAAATGCGAAGATAAATCGTACTGCGGGAAAGTCCTGTGCGAGCCTTGACGGCAGGAAGTCTGAGAATGTTGTAGGCCATCGTTAAACCTCTCTGTGTGTTAATAAACTTCTTGAGACACAGAGTGCTTGAGCGATTTAGCGATACAATGATGCTATTCAACGCAACGAGACCGTGATGATCTCTAAGAACTCAACGAGTTATGTTTTTGAGAGGAAAGCTGAGCTAGGAATGATGTGGCTCAGAACAGGATGAAAATGATTAGAAAAACAAGGGGTTAGAGACAGGCAAGTTGAGCGTAAAAATTCCGCCCAACTTTTTTTACTTTTTCATGTTTCTCCGGATGGTGGCCGACTTCCGACCTTGAGAAATTGGCATATTTTCGATTTTCATTGCGTACCACGTATCGGGTTGATTCGGATGTTTTTTTCTCAGTTCCCGGTATGCCTTCTGCCAACTCGTATGCATATCCTGAGTATCCAGCTTGCGGGCTTCTCGTCTTGTGACACTGGGCGTGTAGCGAGTGTCGGCGGTGGTTGAGGCATTGACCAATTGGCGAATCATAGTCGCATTAACTGAATATCTGCCGTCGTCATAGGCGATACACTCGGCAAATGGCACCTCGTTCGTACCAACGACAAGGGTTAGATCCTCATCGGCTTTCAGGCATAGCATCTGGGTTCGCTTGTCTCCAATGGCTATGCCGATTTCCCACAGATCGGTCCGGCCTGACCGTTTATTCCTACGGCGTAAGCCGAGGCTGTTCGCGACAAACCCGCATATAGAATCTATGTTACTTCGCCATTGAGTCAGCCGTTCAGGTGGAACGGGCACACGGTTGATATCGCTACGCTTGTCGCACACGATGAACGACGCCGGATTATTTGATTGACTGGGACGTGTGTGAACCGGCATCACACATTCTTCTTCACATCCTGGACAGACAACGCTGGTTGCCGGTTTCGCCCTGACAAGCAGCTTGTGTGATTTCAGGGCCGCTACTGCTTCAACCGGCCATTGGTGCAACTCATGAGCACTAACCAGCACAGCAGCACCCTTCTCAGCATTGATCCAATCCAGTAGCTCAAACAGTACGGCTTCTGGCGTCATGCCTCAGCATCTTCCGCCGGTTCTTTGGGCTCGATCCCGGAGGCTTCCAGCATATCTCGCAGCTTCAGCCCAACTTCGTCGTACTTCAACGAACAGGAGTTCGGATGGGTAATGCGGATGGTCACAGGTTTTGCCGACTGGTCGGCCTCTCCGGCAACCGAAGCGACAAGCTCGACCTGCGTGACATGGTACTGGCTTATAGGTGTTGATCGGCTAATCTTTTCCAGCAGATCGTACACGGCTTTCGGATTATCAGAGACATCGGCTTCCAGCGTCAGGCGGTCGCCTTTCTTCACTCGTGACGACAACCGCAATTTTTTGACGGCCACTCCTTCAATGCCACTCCCAAGAGCGTAGGTGAAATCAAAGTTTTTCTGGGCCAGCGGAGTCAGATCGTAGATGCGCGTGTCTTTCGGGTCGGGTGGCAGTGTCGGAAGTTTGAGGATTGCCGTGGCGAACATGGCTTGTAATGGCTCAACGGCCTTGTAGGAACCGCGAAAATTCAGATCCAGCGAGCCTTCCGTTTGCGAGTAAACAAATATCACCTCAAAGGCGGGATTGTGGGGGCGACGGTCAAACTTACCATTCACCCATTCGATGCTTTGCTGTGAATGGTCTTCAGGATACGCGAAAAAATAATCCAAATCACCACGGCGAAATGGTTCCACAATGCAATTATGGCCTCGGCCCTCGGTATGATGGAAGTAGTCGCGGATCAGGTTGGCGAGTTGCTGAACACTGGCATCGTTAACCGCTGCCGGTTCATGGCCGAAGTGTTTGCGCTTACGCCAGTAAGGGAGCGTGTCCGCGTGGTAAAAGCGGGTCGCGCCTTTCCAACAGTCGCGGTAGTCTAAAAAGGTGACCATCGCCCGATGGTAGTGATTGGGCCGATCCGACAGCGTGTCAACAAAGAGTGCAATGTCTTCAGGGATATCCTGTAACTGCCAACGTGCCTCGTCGATGATCGCCAGAAATCCCTTCTCACAGCTCATCTCGAAAATTTCCTGAAACTCGGCATCCATCGGGTTGCGTTGATCGTCTGGGAGCGTGAGCCAAGCATCAAATAATTCATCTGGATTGGTCTCTTTCATAGCCGAGAAGTCTAGATCTGTGAACAGCTCCCGATCCTGGAAATAGCGTGCCAGTAGGGCATTCGGTATCTGTCGAAAAAAGTCTTTGGTGGAGTAGTGCCGGGCCATGCGATCCTCCCAAGATTAAATCGTAACAAACAATACCTTGGATTATATGGGACTTTACGGTACATTGCAGTAAAGCCAGAATATGACGCTTGAGGGGAACCCCTAGCGACCACAAAAACTACCAAGCTTACATTTCGTAATCGAGTAGAAACCAAACGAGACGTTGTCCCCCTGACGCGCTCCCTCCAAGCAACCTGGGCCTTCTGTCTCTAAGCCAACACCAGCCATTATCAAACAATTTGAAAGACAGGATTTAAGAAACCAATGGATTTGATACAACAAGGAATAGCCAAAGGCTTAATCAAATTTGATGATAAGCAGAAATATATTACCTATGTTCACCAGAACAAAAGGCGGAATTTCAGCAATCCTGAAGAACGGGTGCAGGCTGAAACGTTCCTGAAGTTAGTCTTAATCTATCACTATTCCCCTGAACGAATAGCGCAATTTGTTCCTGTAAAAATTGGGTCTGATACAAGAGAAGCGGACATAATTGTCTACAACAACGACGAACACACATCCGCACATATTCTTGTTGAATGTAAAAAAGAAGATGTGTCCGAACTTGAATTTAAGCAGGCTATCGCTCAGGCATTCAGCTACGCCGCCACAGGTACAGTTAGAGCCAAATATTTTTGGGTCACATCAAAAATAAAGGATGTCTATTTTGAGATACCCGAAAAAGAGCCAAAAAAACATCTGCCAGTTCCCGATGTTCCGCGATATGGCAAGAGCAAGCTGGCAAAATTCAAATATGCCAAAGGAGCCGGTGAAGGCAACGGGCAAGCACTGTTTGAGCTTAAGGTCGTGACTGAAGACGAACTGACCAGAAGATTCAAGCAAGCCCATAATTCTCTTTGGGCTGGCGGAGAACTCAACCCCTCAGAAGCCTTCGATGAACTGGACAAACTGATTTTCTGTAAAATCTGGGATGAACGGAAAGCCCGTAAAAATGGTGAAGCCTATGATTTCCAGATATTCAGCGAAAAAACAGAAGCCAAAACAAACAAAGAACTGCAAAACCGGATCAATGCGCTTTATGCCGAGGGACGCAAAAAAGACCCTGAAGTTTTTCAGGATGACATACGCCTAAACCCTGAAAAACTGCGTACCGTAGTCGGCTATCTTGAAAGTATTCATTTAGGGAACACCGATCTTGACAGCAAAGGGCGAGCGTTTGAAACCTTTATGGGTTCATTCTTTCGGGGAGATTTTGGGCAATATTTCACCCCCCGTCCCATTGTGAAATTTATCGTTGATACCCTGCCGATTACCAACGACTCATTGGTATTGGATACCTCGTGCGGGAGTGGCGGCTTCCTGCTTCACTCCCTGGATAAAGTCAGGAAACAAGCAGATGAATACTACGAGAGGGATTCGGTAGACCACTACAACCACTGGCACAACTTCGCTGAAAAAAATCTGTTTGGTATTGAAATAAACGGACAGATCGCCAGAACTGCCAAAATGAATATGATTATTCACGATGATGGTCACACCAATGTGATTGCAATTGATGGCTTGCTGCCCATTGATGATATGAAGGATGAAGAAGGCAATATCACCCAAAAAGGGATGTATTCCCGCACCAAAAATACAGGGTTTGTCTATAATCGCTTTGACTTCATTATCACCAATCCGCCGTTTGGTTCCAGCATCAAGCAAACCGAACAAGCCTATATGCACCAATACGGCTATGCCATGAAAGCTGTAGACTGGCTCAACCCCATGAGCAAAGAAACCGCTAGAGATAACCAAAGCACAGAAGTTCTATTTATTGAGCAATGCCATAAATTCCTGATAGAAGGCGGGTATTTGGCAATGGTTGTCCCTGATGGTGTGTTGACCAATTCCAGCTTGCAATATGTGCGTGATGGCATTGAAGAAAAATACCGTATTGTGGCGGTGGTTTCTATGCCACAAACCGCATTCCAGGCCACAGGCGCAGGGGTGAAAAGCTCCGTGTTGTTTCTCAAAAAACACACGGCGGACATGACTGAAAAAATCCAGAATCAAAAAACAGGATTGCAAGACAACATCAAGGGAAAAAATAATTACCTGAAGCAACTCCAGAAAATCGACAAGGAGAAAAAGGAGCACATCAAGGAGTTAAAAGGCTTCGATAATTCAAAAGGCCTGGAAGTCAAAGCACTGACCCAGTCAGAAAGTTATAAGGAATGGGAAAAGTCGGTCAACACTGAGTACAGGGAAAAAATCGACGCACTCAAGGAAACCTTGAGCGAGCAATATGCAGAGCAAAGACAGAAAATATTGGCTGACTACCCTATCTTTATGGCCATTGCCGAAGACATAGGCTACGACGCCACAGGGAAGCCGACAAACAATAATGAACTGAATTTTATTGGAAAGGAACTTGCTCGATTTATCGAAGCCATAGAAAAGGGGGAAGTATGAGGTTTCGGCTTTCGCCTGAATTGAATAAACATAAGATATTTTTGGTCAAGCGGAGTGAGTTAGAGGGGCGTGTTGATCCAGCGTACAACTTGGCATTGATTGAAAATAAAATATCTTCATCTTTTCCTAAACATAAGATAAAAGGGCTTTGCAAAGCCTTGACTGGTGGCACACCTTCCAAAGCAAATCCAACATTCTGGAAAGGTAGTATTCCTTGGGTGTCACCAAAGGACATGAAAAGCTTTTATTTGAGTGATGCAATCGACCACATTACAGAAAACGCCGTTAAAGAATCATCGACAAATATTGTTCCGAAGAACAGCGTACTTATTGTAGTACGAAGTGGAATTCTACAGCACACAATTCCCGTTTCTATCACAACGAGGGAAATGGCAATAAACCAAGATATTAAAGCCTTAATTTTCAATGACAGTGTATTGGCAGCCTATCCAGCATACTTTATTGACGTTTTCCAAGCTAAATTATTACCGCTGACTGTAAAGCACAGCACGACGGTTCAAAGTATCAATACTGAACAATTTGATAACTTGAAAATACCTGTGCCTCCAAAAGAAATTCAAACTCAAATAGTTGCGAAAATGGATGCGGCCTACGCCGCCAAGAAACAGAAAGAGGCAGAGGCACAGCGGTTGCTGGATAGTATTGACGATTATCTTTTAGGTGAGTTGGGAATTATTCTACCGGAACAAGAAGAAAATACGGTACTAAGTCGAATCTTTTACAGACAAGCAAGCGAAGTATCAGGTTATAGGCATGATCCCAGTACCTACAGACAAGAACGATTGGCTGCAAGCCAAAGTATTGGTAAGGGAATTTACAAAACAAAACCCCTTTATCAAGTAGTGAGTTTTAATACAAACAAAACAAACGATATTGATGAAGGAGCGACCTACATTGGGCTTGAGAATATTGAAAGCAACACAGGAAAATGGATTCCTACGGAATCTAAAGATTCAATTAGCAGTGCTGCCATATTCAATGCAGATGAAATTCTTTTTCCGAAATTGCGGCCTTACCTCAACAAAGTGTTTTACTCTGACACTCAAGGGTTATGCTCCACTGAGTTTCATGTTTTACACAGTAAAACAGAAAACAACGAATATGTTGCTAACTTTCTTCGATCAAAAGTGGTGGTTGCTCAAACAAAACATCTCATGTCTGGGAACACGCTTCCCCGCTTACAGTTCGAGGATATTAAGAAACTATTGATTCCTTGTCCGCCCAGAGGTAAGCAAACCGAAATCGCCAAGCACATTACCCAAATCCGAAACCAAGCCCAACAACTACAACAACAGGCCCAAGCAGAATTAGAGCAGGCAAAGCAACATGTCGAAGTCATGATCTTAGGTGGTGATGCAATCAAGGAATAACAAGGCAATGCATTTGGAAAAATTGAGTGAAGCAGGTTATTTGAAGCCCACAGACACCTACCACAGCATCCCTCCTACGCTACAGCCAAAGGTAAGGAGTGCTTAGTTTCGGATTAAGCACTTCGATGGATGGGAATGATTTCCGCGCCAGCCTTCAGCTTATCAAGATAATCCGCCCACTCCTGCATCATCTTTCGCCGCTCGGGAAGGTGGGCTGTGCGGTTATAGGCGCGTCCGTTTGGATCGCGGACGGCGTGGGCTAACTGGTGCTCGATGAAATCAGGGCGAACCCCAAGCACTTCATCCAAAATCGTTCGTGCCATTGCACGAAAGCCATGACCGCTCATTTCTTCTTTGGGGATTTCCAATTTTCGCATTGCAGCCAGAATAGCGTTCTCGCTCATTGGTCGCGCTGCACTGCGCCCACCTGGAAAGACATACCGTCCGCGTCCGGTAAGCGGGTGTAGTTCACGCAAGATTGTGACGGCTTGCGTGGAAAGGGGGACAATGTGCTGGGTGTCAGTCTTGGTGACGGTGTAGCACCATTCCCCATTGTCTAAGTTGATGTCTGCCCATTCAGCTTTTCGTAGCTCTCCAGGACGCACAAAAACCAATGGTGCGAGGCGCAGTGCACAGCATACCGTTAACGTACCTTCGTAGCCATCCATGATTCTGAGCAGTTCACCCACCTTTTTAGGTTCGGTGACCGCTGCAAAGTGTTCACTTTTGACTGGTTGGAGTGCTCCCCGCAGATCTTGGGAAGTGTCACGTTCAACACGTCCGGTAGCGACAGAATAACGGAGCACTTGCCCACAGTTACTCAGGGCGCGGTGTGCCGTTTCCAAAGCTCCCCGCTCTTCAATTCTGCGGACGACTCCCAATAGCTGCTGAGGCGTGATATCGGCAATCGGCTTTCCCCCGATCCAGGGGAAAATGTCCCGCTCGAACCGACGAATGATCCGGTCTCCATGACTTGCTGACCAGGTGGACAAACGCTTCGTGACCCATTCTCGTGCCACGACCTCGAAGCTATTTGCCGCCCGGTCGGCCTGAGCCGTCTTCTGTGCCTTGCGGTGTTCTCCTGGGTCGATGCCAGCGGCGACTTGCTTGCGAGCTTCGTCGCGCCGTTCGCGGGCGTCCTTCAATCCCACATCGGGGTAGACGCCAAGCGACAAGAGCTTTTCCTTGTTGTCGAATCGATATTTAAAACGCCACCATTTGCCGCCTAAAGGAGCAACCAGAAGAAATAGGCCACGCTCGTCAAACATCTTGAAGGGCTTTTCGCCGGGTTTGGCTTTACGGATTGCGGTATCAGTTAAGTGCATTTTTAGGGGTAACTCATTTCAGTTAAAGCCTGTTACCCCCAATATTGCCCCCAGTTACCCCTGGATGTCAATGGACGTTTTTGGCCCGTAATGAACGAATAGACAATAAAAAAGCCAGCAATTACGCTGGCTTTTAGATGCTATTGAATTTTATTAGATGAGAAATTGGTGGAGGGCAGGGGAATCGAACCCCCGACCTCAACGTTGCGAACGTTGCGCTCTCCCAACTGAGCTAGCCCCCCACACAATTTGAAGGTTGGGACAGAAATGTAAAACAGGAATACTCCGTTGTCTCGTGAGGAGGAATTATAACGAAGACTGAGGTATCTTGCTATCTCTTCGGTAAAAACTTTTGCCGGCTCATTTTTTTATCCTTCGGCGTTCCATAAACTTCAGGCGAGGCTTTTTTAGCAAAATTCACATCCCCTACCTCTATGACTCTACCTCCCCTATCCCCTCCTTACAATGGAGGGGAACTTCTCAGCATAATGCAGGAATCTACACTTAACCTTTCTGAAGAATTCTCACCATTCGTCCTTCTATCTGTAACCGTCCTTGAGCTATTAGCTGAAGGGCATGCGGATAGAGGTGATGTTCTTGTTCTAAGATTCGAGCAGACAAGGTCTCGACTGTATCCTTTTCATTAATTCTAACGGCCTTCTGGCAAATAATTGGCCCTTCATCAACACCTTCAGTTACAAAATGCACTGAACACCCACTAACCTTTGCGCCCCATGTTAACGCCTGTTTTTGGGCATCCAACCCTGGGAATGCAGGAAGGAGGGAGGGGTGAACATTGAGCATTTTTGAAGGGAACATTCGAATCAAGGCCGGAGTCACAATTCGCATATAGCCCGCTAAGACAACGCATTCCACACCATGATCTTTGAGCACCTTACCTACTGATTCGTCATAGGCTTCGCGAGGATTGGATTCTTGAGAGAAGGGTTTGGGGTCGAGATGGATTGTCTGGATCCCTCGTCCTTTGGCCAGCATGAGGCCTGGGGCATTAATTTTATTACTGACCACAACCTTAACTGTGGCATCAAGTCTTCCTTCTCGAATGGCTTCAAGAATCGCCATCATGTTTGATCCGCGCCCCGATATGAGGACACCTAATGCTAATGCCATCGTTGTAAATCTTTATGTTGAATAGGTCAGCATTGCTTCGGAGGAGGAGGAAGCGATTTTTCCTATCACCCATCCGGCCATTTCCTGCTCTTGAATGATCTTTATGATCTTGGCAGCTTCATCTGATGGGGCCACAATGGTCAAGCCTACTCCCATATTAAAGACCTTGAACATTTCTTCTTGTTCGATTTTTCCCGCTTGCTGAATAACCCCGAAAACAGGTGCGGGCTCCCAACTCTTGCGATCAATGATTGCACCACAACCCTCTGGAAGGATACGCGGTAAATTTCCGGTGATGCCTCCTCCCGTGATATGTGCGAGCCCATGCAACTGACTCCGTCCCAATAAGGCCTTCACGAGTTTGACATAAATTGTGGTTGGCCGAAGCAACGCGTCTCCGAGTAATTCTGACAACTCTGACAATTGGGTTTCGGGCGTCCACCCTTGTTCTTCAAACAACACACGTCGCGCCAGCGAATAGCCATTACTATGTAGGCCGCTTGAAGCGACCCCGATTACAACATCTCCTGGCTGAATTTTTTCTTTTCCTAACATTTCTGATCG
>JAJDBR010000260.1 GCA_029261275.1 Nitrospirales bacterium | reverse complement strand
TCGAACCGATGACGATGCACGCCTGGCGGCTGTCGTGTTTACCGTGGTGCAAGTCCTGTTACGAAGTTTAATTTGGTTGCCGCTGGCCTTGGGCTTACTGGTTATTTTTCCTCCACTTCCAGGCTCAATCGATATGGCAGCAAGCGAGTTCACGTTTATCCAAGGCATGGAGGAGCTCTTGCCGGCTGGTTTGAAAGGGTTGATGTTGGTTGGCATGTTAGCGGCGTTGGCCTCGACTGTGGATACGCATTTGAATTGGGGTGCGTCTTATTGGACGAATGATGTGTATCGGCGGTTTATTTGTCAAAGTTGGTTGAAACGTGAACCCTCCAATCGTGCATTAGTGTGGGTGGCACGTGGAAGTAATGTGCTGATTTTAGGTATTGCCCTGTGTATTCTCCCATTTTTGTCGTCGATTCAAATGGCGTGGCAGGTGAGTTTGTTATTGGGTGCAGGGATGGGAGTGCTCCTCGTGTTGCGATGGATTTGGTGGCGTATCACCGCCTGGGGCGAATTAGCTTGTATCATGACATCGATTGTCATGGCCCCGTTGTTGTTGTGGGGTCTTCCGGATCAAGAAGAATGGCGATTACTCATCATGGGTATCGGTTCTGGGATAATCGGAATAGGGGTCTCCTTATTCACGGGGCCTGAAAATTATGACCGATTAGAAACCTTTTATCGACGAGCGCAACCACCGGGACACTGGGGGCCAATTGAACAACGTGTTCATCCGAATCATCCCAAAAGTCCCCAACGCTTTTGGCGAGCGACGTTGGCTACGGGGCTTGCAGCCTTATCGATATTTTGTTTACTGACGGGGATCGGATCATGGATGGTTGGCAGTCCTACCCTAGCGTGGATGCCTTGGCGCGAAGCGTGGATTGTTGGGCTGCTGTTGGTAGGTACCATATTATGTCCCGTGTGGATAAAGCTTGGGTTTCAACAGCCCAACCAAAACCAAATCTAGTAATAGCCGGCGCTATGTCATGACGTTTAACTTCATGAAGTTTCTCAAGGTTTCTCAACATCGCATCGCAAATTGGTTGTTCACGCGAGATCAGGGAAGAAATAAATTGGCCCCACCCTGTCATACAGTTAAATCGGAAAAGGCAGTGGAGCAAGGTTTTCAAGCGCAAGTAGAATTGACCGCGAAGAAATTGGCAATGGCCCGGATTAGCGGTGGGTACAATTACAAAGGAATGCCAGGACCCATTACCCTCAATGTGTGGGAGACCAAGCTCATATCCAAGACAGGCAGGTGGAAGGTGGTGGATGGATGGGCATTCGACCTTTTGCGGGATCTATTAAAAGAAGCGGTGGGCACAAAAAGACTCGAGGTGAACCAAAAAGACCTTTCTCCATTGTTGGAAAGATTTAATGACATGGCCGAGAACCTTATTGGCCAAGGTTCAGGTCCAGCGGCCCCAACATTTGATTCGCATGACCGAGATACTGAATCCGAACGAGGAGGTTGATATGTGATTGAAGGACCTGCATTTGACGCATTTCATACATTTTGCAAGGAGAGTTGAAATTTTTAACCATTTTTCTAAGCCACAAAGTTTAATGGAAGAAATATTGGGAGAATAATCAGGAATGATCTGGTTAAGTTGGAGAGAGTTTTGAAATGTTAAAGAAACGAAACGGAGGAACTCAAGGTCGATAGCCTTTACATCATTAAGGCCACCCTCTGGTATCTAACGTGATGGATTGATTGATTCGGACGGTATGTGGTCCAAGAACCTCAATCTGATGTACCTCATTATTTTCCGCATCAAAAGCCAATCTAGTTAAGTACCAAGTTTGGAGGTTCACCACAGCTAATCCTTCGCCGTGGGTGCCAATGAGCAAATACCGACCAACTCCTTCTAAAACCGAAGGCCAGTGGTACATATCATGAGGATGGAAGAGGACGTAATGTTCATCGGCTTTTGTATCATACGCAATGACTCCAGCTTTAAAATGGGCGCTGTAAACAATTCCTTTATCCTCAAGCCCCTCTAGCAAACTTGTGTCAAAATCCCCCTGACCCTTATATCTCCGAATGCGCATGTGCCCATCTTGGATTCCCGCATTGTCTGTTTTCCAATAGTAGTAAGCAAAGGATGGATTCGTGGGTTGCGTATCGACCTCCACCTGACTCACAAAACCATACTCGACCCTCAAAGCTTCTAAAAACAGGCGCTCAGAATGAAAAGCAGGCTGATGAAAATTCTCGCTGACTGAATAATCTGTCACGGACTCGGTTGCATCATGATTAAATCCGAGCTCTATTTCCACGAATTCAGTGGTGTGCGGATTAAGAAGGGAAATCCACTGCTGATGATAGCCCGACCCTCCATCCTCCATGACAATAAATAACGAATCACTGCCGTCACCCTCCAGATCAATTACTCCGATTTCATTGAAATAAGCAAAATCGGAATTTCTCACCAAAGTTTCCTTGCCAGCTCCAGAGTCTTTCGGTAAACGCTTTACTCGAATGGTTTTGAGGGAAGACGTGGCTTCAAAAATAATAACTCCAGCGGGTTTCCCATAATGTCGAAAAGGGACCTCAAGATAAAAATTGTGTTGAGATTCATCGTTGGGATTTCTCGGCAGACGTCCTGCCTCAAGATCAAACCCTTGGATACGATCCTTCAAAGATTTTTCTGACGTTCGTATCACTGTCACTGGCGAAACTACGCGTAAGGATTCGCGGTCAGTGGAATAGACAGGATGGGAAAAAGTGGAAGAAAGAACCGTTGATTCAGCGGAGATAATTGGAAGAAGGAAAAGGACGAGGAGGATCCAACGACAAATTGTCAAAAAAACATTCCTGTGAAGAGTATTAGAAGAACGGATACGATTCAATTACCTGTCCTTTTCTTACTATCCTTTTGGGGCCTCAAGAGGGTGATTGCGATGCATCCATAACCATTCCGCGTTTTCTCTCAAGGCTTCCTTGCCAAGTAAAACAAGCGTTTGTTCGGGGGAGAAGGTTGGGTTTAGTAAACGGGTTTTTGCATTACGAAAGAGACGTTGGGAAAGGATATATTGTTTATGTTCATCCTCAAACACGGTCCGTGAGCGATAGGCTTCAAAAGCTAATCCTAAAGATGCCAATAGACCCATCCCAATCTGAAAATAATTCTGAACACTGGCCTCGACCATGCCAGGAATAACGACAATTCCATAGGCAATGGCACAGAGAAACGCCAGAATAAACCACACATTGGCCATATTGCCTAGCCAGGTAAATTGTCGCGAGAGCTTTCGAGTTTTAGCGGTAAAATACTGTAATTGGGTATCAATCCAAGAGGTGATAATAGAATCTAGCCCAAACGATGGGGAATGCTTCTGCTGTGGCTGAGCGCAAAAAAGACTTATGGTTTCAATATTTTGAATAGCGGTCCGAACCCAAGATAATGGACCAATATGTTTGGTCAGGTAATAGGTCGACACGCGTTCAGGGATACCGAACAATCGCCAAAAAAGAAGCACTCGTAACCCTTCGGCCAAGGCACGCGAGTCCAAATACCATTCTTCAATCTGGTTTCGTCGCGTTCGAGCGGCAAACCAGGCAATAACTGGGATAAAAGGAAGATAAATCCAAATCAATCGCCCATCGAAATCAATAAGTCCATAGGCCAACACCGCAATCGTAAATATACTATACATTCCTCGAATGATTTTCTCATAACGATCGCGGTAATGAATGGACAAAAGATCGGCTGCGGCAAAATGAATACGAATTTGCGAAAAGAGGCTTCCGGAATTTTTCAGATCCAGTTTCCCGCATTGCTCCCCAAGAATATCCCGACTTCGGTTGAGTAAGCCCTCTTGGGAGGAATCGACAAAAAACCGTGGCAGCTTTTCATTAAAAGCCTCAATTTTTTCGATTAAGAAATGATGGGAGGGACCGTCATCTTCCTGAATGGGCAAGGTCGAAACATCATAGGTCAAAGGATGAATCTGAATGACCAACCCCGGATCGGGTCGATCCAACGATTGAAATTCCAGCGCCTCCGTGGACAATTCGATGGGAGCCCCACCTTGTTGCATCCAGGACACCACTTCACCTGTGCGAGCCATATCCTGATCGGAAGGAGTGCCATCCCATAGCGCGATTAAGATTTGACAGTGTTTGGCGACAAAAGCCCCCACTAGACCTCGACAATGGTGTTGATGGCCAAACTTTGAGCCTGGCACTTGATGGGTTGAATTGGTGGGAAGGGTGACCCAATCCTGTGCTTGGTGGAAGAGAGTTGAAAATTCAGTTTGATCGCCATCCAGCAACCCCTGTGCTTGATAATCATTTGGAAGATAGGGCAACGGAACAAGGAGCTGAGCCTCTAACAAATCGATGGCCAATTGAGCCACGAGTCGCTCACCAAAAGAAGCTAAGGGGGAGAGAATGACAAAGGGGGTGTGGGGGTAAGAATGCCGAAGATTGGTGAGCTCATGAGAAATGATCTGAGTAAGTTGTTGCCTATCAGTTGAAAGAGGGCATTGTGACACCGTTCCAAGAACAATGGGAATAGAGGGGGAATGATCACGCATGAAGGCTTTGTTATTTCATAGTGAGAAACATCAATGATAAGAAAATCGGAATACGCTTTAAGCTAGCCCTTGGGCTCCCATCTCAACGATCCTCTTTTTCTCTATAACACAAAGGGGAAAGAACAGAAATGGTTCGAGTGGTCCAGGATATAAGAAGTAGAAAGAGGTGCAGGCAATCCAAGAGGGAAACAGCAAATTATGTGTCTAATCGAAACCAGAGAATTGTGGAATACCATAAAACTCGGGAGGTGCTGCCTTATAAAGTTGAACCTACAGCGATTCCACACGCATGACAAAATTTGGGATTTCCTTCCAAGGGGATTCCACACGCGGAACAAAATTTTGTGGTTTTCTCTCGGGAAATCCCTTCATCATCCCCAGAGTCTGGCGTTCGCCCACTACGGTGACTCTCCAGGCTGGCCGCAATTACTCCAAGGGCTTCTTCATCCAATTTTTGCTGTTTCACAACCTGAGTCCATAGCCAACCAAGTATCATGGGGGTGAAAAAAAACGTCGCGATTAAATTGGGAATGGTCAGGAGACCAAAAAATCCAATAGAGGCTTTAGCAAAGGTCGTCAAACCCTCGGGATAAATTTCAATCTTGAGGGCCGTCTTAGTCCCACAGATTTCCCGGAAGGTTCCCCCTTTATACAAACTAATGTCATACCCACGGGTGAGAGAGGGAATAGTTTTGACTTCATAATCTTGCAGTTCAAAATGACGAGAGAGGTCTTTGACCACAATGGACAAATCTTGAATAACAAAGGGAAAACTTCGCGACGATTCATACAGCCCCATGTGTTACCTCTTAAGCCTCCCCAAAGTGAGTCCTAGTGAAAATAAAGGTTTCAATGAATAAGAAGTCACCATGATAATCAGGGACAACAATCTGTCCATTTTTCCCCTAACGAAAACCAGCAAAGGATCCGACGCCTTCACTTTTACGATACAGGGAATAGAGGACAGCCAGTTCGCAAAAGGTCTTGGTGGTCAATTCCTTGAGATCGTAGGGTAAGGCGGCTTCTAGCTCTTGAAGAAGACCTGTTACCCGATGGTGTTGTTCTAACATCTCAGATTCGGTAATGACATTATCCGCCATAATGGCTTTGAACGAGGGCATGTCAGCCACATACTCACCAAAAAGGGGGAAACCGGTCTTCGGATCAAACCAGGGTCGATTCATGCTTCATTCTCCTTCATCGGGGATTTTGAGGAAATAGGAGGTCCTGATGCCCCACAATGACTGCAGAACTGCCAATGTTCTTGAAAGGGTTTCTCACAGCCAGGGCACCGGAGGATCGAATCCGATTGGTCTCGAGCCTCGAGAATCTTCTGAAAGGCATCGCTTTGTCCCCATCTGTGAAGCTCCCGTACGCGAACGGCAGGAAAGGGGTGACTAGCATTCAAAGTGGCGAACCCTTGCAGCAGTTTATCCCAATGAGATTCTTGCAGCTTGTCATAGGCTTCGGCTTGTTGGATATAGCGATTGAGATCAACGGACTCCGTGATGGATTTCGGTCCCCCAGCCAAACGAATCAATGTTTCCGTCATAGATGTACAAGAACCAAAATAGGCGGCAGCCGCCCGATCGGCCGACAATTCACCACGTCGATCCCAATACAAGAGCGCTAAGCGAACCGGTGCCGACAACGGGGCGAGGGGCCCAAAAATAGCCGAACCAAAATCAGTTAACAGTCCGGCCATCGTGTGATAGAGAACATGGTGACAGGCAATATGCCCACATTCATGGGCTAATACCGCCTGCAATTCATCTTCATCGAGGTGTTCCACCAACCCCGAGGTGATGGTTATAAAGACCCGCGTATCGCCTTGAGTGTAGGCATTGGGCTGAGGATTCATTTCGAGATAAAACTCAGGCTCCGAAATTTTTAAGAACTCACAAATAGGAGGCAAGTGCCCATACAAGTGCGGCAGTTGGTCAGGACCAAGGCGAATCTTTTGGGCCATACTGATCCCATGAAGAAATTGTTCCACACCCACATTCAAAAACATTTTAACGCAAGATGAGAAAAGAGGAATGGCCTTCAAGCTCTCCAGTGCCGCATAATCTTCAGGATGAATGAAATCGCGATGAGAAATTTTCACTGAGTTCCTAAAATAGGTTCAAAGGCATGACTCTTAGCTAACGGATAAATTCTCAAATCAGAAGTATATCCGTTAAGGGAGGTATTCCCACAACAGATTGGTTTTAGATTACTTAACCTCCAATGGTACAGCTTTCCCATGCAGCTTAATCCCCAATTTTCCCGAGGCAACATTGAAGGTCAAAATCTTCCCATTTCGAGAAACTTCCAATTGGCGAGAGGTGTTTTCACCAATGTCTGTCATTTTTTGGAATTCTTCCACACCGTTAACTCGCTGGCCTTCATAAGCCCAAATGATATCTCCAGCATTCAGGCCAATGGCTTTTCCTTGGTAATCGGGAAGAACCTCCTCGATCACAACATTGACCCATACAGTTGAATTTTCTGGGCCAAAGTGGGTTGCCGCGATTTTCTTCCCGTCCGAATCATATTTCACGAACTTTTTAGCATACCCATAAAAATTTCGGGCGGTGGGTTCGTTATTATCATCAAAAAAGGCCTTTCGGATTTCCTGCCCATTAGTACTGTATGCCATCATAGCCTTGGCAAAACCTGCCTGAGGATGATTCATCAATCGGTCGTCTCCCCCCAAAAAAGCCATCATGGTTTTATGGCCTTGCTCATCGTAGGTAGATATCCCTTTTGCATATCCCCACTGATCGTGAATCTTCAGGTTATCATCGGCTCCGTAACAAGCTTCCAGGGTTTGATGTCCTTTTTCATCAAAAGCAGCCATAGTTCTGGCGCACCCAATCTTAGGAGGAACTATAAGGCGATTGTCTGTTGCAAAATACGACTGCATTGTTGCTCGGCTATGATTATCATAGTCTGTAACAAGCTTGAAATATCCTTCTTCTTTATTCAAAACTGGCTGTTCTAGTTCATCAAAAAAGGCCCTAGTCTTCTCATTTCCATGATCATCGTAGGTCCAGGTTACCTTGGCATAACCCTGTTCTGAACGAAACAAATTTCCGCGTTCATCAAAGGAAGCCGTTGTGATCATTCTCCCTTGGCCATCATAGGTCACTTTTATCTTGCTATACCCAAAATTAGACCGAGGAAGCCCATCTTGCTCATAAAAAAGCTCGACTTTTTTGAGATTTCCCCCCACATCATAGGTCCCAGCCCACTTGGCATAGCCGTCCTTGTGTCGGATGGGCTGGCCCTTTTCGTCAAAGTAGGCTTCCGTGGCTTTATTCCCCTGCGCATCGTAGGTCCAGATTATCTGAGCATAGCCGTTCTTGTATCGGATGGGCTGGCTGTTTTCGTCCTTGGAAGTTTGTGATGTTTGGTTCCCTCGATCATCGTAGGTCCAGGCTATCTGGGCATAGCCGTCTTTGTGTCGGATAGGCAGGCTGTTTTCGTCAAAGTAGGCTTCCGTGGCTTTATTCCCCTGCGCATCGTAGGTCGAGACTAACTGGGCATAGCCGTCCTTGTGTCGGATAGGCAGGCTGTTTTCGTCAAAGTAGGCTTCCGTGGCTTTATTCCCCTGCGCATCGTAGGTCCAGATTATCTGGGCATAGCCATCCTCGTGTCGGATGGGCTGGCCCTTTTCGTCCTTGGAAGTTTGTGATGTTTGGTTCCCTCGATCATCGTAGGTCCAGGCTATCTGGGCATACCCATCCTTGTTCCTGACTGGCTGGTTCTGCTTGTCAAAGAGAACCATTGTCATCCTATTCCCATGATCGTCATAGGTGAAGCTTACCTGGGCATAACCTTCCTTAAGGCGAACCAACCGACGATTCTCGTCGGAGTAAACAAATTTTGTAGGGTTTCCCCACTCATCGTAGCTCATGGCTACCTGGACAAAGCCGTCCTTATTTCGGACAGGTTGGCCTTCTTCGTCATAAATATTAGCCATTTTGATATTCCCCCGACCATCGTAGATTATTGTCATTTTGGCGAACCCATGCTTGGTTTTAATTGGGTCCCCTAACGCATTCAAATAAGTGACGCTTTCCGGAAGTCCCTGGTTATTAGCGATAGATTTGATGCCAGAATATCCGTCGCGCCCAGGTTTGGGTTGTCGGTTCACATCCAGATAGCGAGTCAGTTGATCCAACCCTTCGAGCGTACGAGTAAATTCCACATAAGCGGCGCCGGAAGCTGCTTGAACTTGAGGAAGACCAAATTCATCGGAAAATTGGGCCAATCGAACCTGGCTTTCCGGGGAACCCGGCAAATAATGGAACATATAGACGCGGTTCCCATTTTTATTTTTAGCGACCTCGTTCAATAATTTCTCGTTATCGTCATATTCAAATATCCATTGAGATTCTCGGTTTGCAGGATGTGCATCATTTGTTTCTTTGATGTGGCGATCGACATCATGAGAGGATGTGAGGTCTCCCTGCCCATTAACCGCATCAACTCTGATTGCAGGACCAGTTCTACCTTTTGTCACGATTCTAAACGTCACATATCGTCGTTGAACTTCGGTTTTTGAAACGGGGCCAACGCCCTGGGGAACTCCCCATCGTTTTACGAATGTAGAAAAATACTGATCCACTTCTCGTACCTTCGCATCCCAAAACCAAATGCCTGATGAAAATAAAATGAAACCTACTAAGCCTGCCGAAATCTGAAGGACTTTTTTTCGTCGACGTATGATCGAAGCTTTGGCATCAGATGCCTCAATGAATGAAATTTCCTGTTGAGCGAACTCTGTTCTTCTCTTGAGCAGCAATGTCCTTGCTTTTGCCAATAGTGTTCCATCGGAGAGTAACGATTCTTGCGCCCTTTCTTGCTCTTTCCAAAGAGCGGCCGAGGTAGCAATCTGGGCGCGAACCTTTAGGAAATGTTTGTTCTCCTCTACCCACTGCTGAATCCGTGGCCAATGGCTTAGCAGGGCCTCATGGGCCACGCTGACCGCAGCCGTTCCGTCATCTCTCCGATCTGTGACGAACAATCGGGCGCGGATGAAAGTTTCGACTAACTCGTGCGACTCTGGTTTCTTGGCTAGCATTTCCATTGGCACTCGTTGCCGTATAACTGCCTCTCCTTCTCCAAACCCCACGCTCACTAAATGGCTCAGGACAGAAGGAAAGGCTGCTTGCACGTCTGGTGGAAACCCCGCAAATACCTCCTCGGCCCGTTTTGCCAAGGCTCCCTCTAATCCTCCAACAGCTGCATAAGTTGCATGTGTCAGTTCCCCTCCGTCGGTCCGGTGCTGATACAACTCATTCAATGTAAATTCCAGTAGAGGCAATGATCCCGCATCTCGTGTGGCTGCATCTCGCAGGACGTCATCCAATCGTTCCTGGGTCTTCGGATGTTCTTCAAACTGTAGGCCCGCTAACTGAGCGGGCTGCCGAATCATCTGCGTGATTTCTGCTGGTACGGGTGGTTGGAGATCGTATTGCCCCGATCCCTCTTTCAAGCCCAGGAGTTCTGGCAATTCATCACAGCGTGCATAAAAATCACTTCGTAATGTGGCTAAGACCCACACATGACCACTCCGGGCTAACGCGGAAAGGGCTGTGACAAACTCTTTGCGTTCTTCGGGCGAGATGTTGGGTATGGTAAAGAGTTCTTCCATTTGATCTACCACCAGCATCAGGCGTGCTATCGGAGGCTGAGAAAGATTTTCCCGTTGTTGGACTTCTTTTGCGGCTTGGTTCAGCCCAGATTTAATAAGCGGAATGGAGGCCTTGGGGTTCTCGCGTAATAACTCAGCCAGTTCTGAGTGTTCGGTACCATTCGCAGCTAGTTCCGGCAATGCGTCTTCATTGAGCAAGGCGTTGGCCAGAGCATCTATAACATCTCCCGCAGTTTCACTGGGACGCAGGATAGTGGTTCGCCAGAGCCCAATGCCTTCTATCACGCCAGGACGTCGGAGCCGGTGCAACACGCCTGCCCGTACCAATGACGATTTGCCACACCCACTCATACCTAAGACCAGCACAAAAGCTTGCCCGGCTGCTGCTTGTTTCCGAAGCGCATTCAAAACTTCACTGATGGCTTTAGTGCGCCCACAAAAAACGAGCGCATGTTCTTCTTCAAAGACCGCGAGGCCGCGGAATGGGGAACCGGTTTGCCATAACGGGGGAGGGGGAAGAGTGCTGGGGGCTATTCCCTCTTGGGAAAGGCGTTCCTGAAGGAGTTTGCGGACATGTTTTTCTATTATTTCTTCAAAGTGAGCGGGAGTGGAAAACTCATGAAATGCAGCGGTGAAGGAGCCATCGGCTCCATGAAACCATCGATCAATGAACCGCTGCAGTTTTTGGTATTGCTCCATGCGCTCCACGGCTTGGTCATTCAACGGGACCACCTGTTCAGCCGTTTTGCGATAGACCAGCAGATCGGGAGTGCCTCGAGCCCGGTGTCCTTCTAACGCATCCTCAAATTCAAACTCCGTGCCTGATTCATAGAGACTGCCGTCTTGGCGCTGAAGATGTTCCGGTAGCCGTGTCCCTAGGCGAGACCATAAGATGATAATCACAATGTCGGTTTGGGAGGGAGGAAGTATTTGTTCTTGAAAACTGGCTGTAGCTCGAAGAGGTTCGTGTTCCCAGAAGATCGGCTCCAGGGAAACTTGCGTGCCAAATTCACCCTGTAGGCGTCGGAGGACCCGTTCGGTGAGGGCGCGTTCTTCCCCCACATCTCCCGGCGATGACACGAAAATGCGTAAGGTATTCATGCAATTCGGAACAGATTATATTTCATACAGAGACCCTTTGAATCATCAATGTCCAGATTATACCGAGGCAGCTTTTCAAAAGGAATTAATGCGGACAGGCATTGAAGTGTCAGGAAGTACACTGTGACCCCGCTGCTCATTTGGATGAAAGAGACAGCTTCCTGGATAGAAGGATTTTTAGGAATTTTCGGAGAGAGGTTCTTTGGTCAGGCGATCCAGGTATGTATTAATCCGTTCAACAGCTTCTTTTACTCGCCGTAACGGTTGATTGGCAACGGAGAATCGCACTTGCCATTGATTGTTGATAGGGTCTTCCACAAAAAATAGTGCGGCAGGCAGTCCGACTACTTCTGCTTGAGCTAATCCGAGTAGAAACTGTTCGGGCGACAGCGCACCCTGTGTCATGCGGGTGGCTAAGTGACGATAGCGCGAATCACGGTGTGCACGATCTTCTGCCAACTTGAGAAAATCGACGAGGCAATAGTAGCAGGCAAAACCAGGAGAGAGGCCTTTCTGACGGCAGACCGTCGAAGGGCTGAGAATTCCTATGCCTTCATAAAATGTATTCCACCGGTGTTCTAATTCTTGATCAAACGCTAAGGCATCTTCTCCCCCTAGGATTAATCTGCACAGGGTGAGCCACTGAGCCGGTTCGGGGATTTGATGCGTGTGGGTAAACACGCCAAAGAGATCGGGTGCTTTGGCTTCGGTGAAGGCGTGACGAAAATCGGGGTGTGGCGTGATGGCATTGCCATAAACGTTCGCAAGTCCGACACCCAGTTTTTCTGAAAGATGGCGATTGGCTGGTTCAGGCACGACCAGATATCCAAACCGGACACCAGGAGCCTGATAATATTTCGACGTGCTGCCGACGATCAAGGATTGGGTGGGGGCAAATTGCGCGAGGGTATAAAACGGCCAATCATCGCCCACGAATTCATAGTAGACAATGTCCTCAATGACAAGGAGATCGTGTTGTCTGACCAGTTCACCTAATCGCGCAAGCGTGGCGGACGAGTAGGCGCGTCCGGTCGGATTACTGGGGTTCACCAGGGCCAATAGTTTTACTCCCGCCAGTTGCTCGGCAAATTTCGTTAAATCCTCCTCTGTGGGTTCATACCCATGTTGTGCATGGCATTGCAGTGCTACGACCTCAAAATTCATCTTGCGGAGTAACACATTATACGGTCCGTACACTGGCGAGATAATGGCTATTCGGTCACCATCCTTGAGATAGCCCACTTGGCTAAGCAACTCAAAGAGCGCACTGATGGCCTCACTCGCTCCTAGCGTGAGAATGAATTCATCAGGATGAAATGTAAAGGAAAAATTGTTCTTGTGATTCGCTAGGTATTGGGTAAGATGGTGAGCGAGGAGACTGCGGACTTCCTGTTCGCCTTCCACTGCCCCATAACTTGCCCCTTGCACCCCGCGACCTAATCGGCGCAGCACCTCATGAGGCAAATAGGGGATACCATATCTGGCCAAAGCACGTTCCAATTCATTGAGCGCTGTGTGCGCATCCGCACTCACATTCTTCTTGTCCGCAGTGGAATGAAAGGTTTGCTCTGCCCTTGACCATGCTTGGGCGGTGTCTTCAGCTGTAGCCACTAAGCCTACATCTTCATCGCCTACGGCCTCTTGCAAAAACAAGGCGAACATATTGAAAAAATTAAACACCCAATCCGCTTTTGTAGAGGGGGCGTTGTAAGGATCTCCCCGCGATAGATCCACGACATCTGGCCCCGCGTTTGCCAACAGATGCCGATACACCACAAATGGATCGTCTTTGGTGACGCGGAAGTCTATTGCTTTCATAAGCAATGATAGGTTTTCTTTTTATTGTTCATAAACGCCATTTTCCACTGATTGACATCACAAAGCGCTGCTGCTGGGGTGGAATAGACCATTTTCTAGAGGGTCCGAGCTAAAGATCGGAGGACATGGTGGCATTATACGATCCTTCATTGGCTAGCTCGGGAGTGAGACGGGCCTTTTCAGTAAAAAACTCCAGTCTAATTGTTCTCGAGTCATAATTTTTGCAGCCAATTCGGCCTGTTGAACCAGATTCGAAAAAGTAGGTTTAAATCCGGGCTTTTCTAATCTTTCAGCACATTCAGCCAGCCATTGTTCCATAGCCTTGGATCGGTCAGACAGCCGCTTAAACTCCCCTTGGCTCAATATGCCAGCAATCGCTGCCCCAAAGGCTGGCAGCGCTGCAGTGAGGAGCGTTAATCCTAGCATAACCACTGTTTCCCAAAAATGGTCTGATAGGAAGTTAGGTAAATTTTCCCCCAAAATAGATTGTAAAAAGTGCAATCCACACGCGACTCCTGTGCCATAAAACATCCGTGTTCCCAAATGGTGAAGTCGGTTATGCATTTTTTGGCATCGTATGGCGTTCTTTTGATGGTATTGTTGTTGATCCTCAATGATTCCTTGCGTCAAAAATTGGTGACAGTCTCCTAAATATTCGTGAGTAAGTTTCTCACTTGCCATTCCAGATGCACGCATCACCGCTCGAAACTGCCAATCCACCCAATGGTCTTCTGTTTCTTCATGTTTATGATGTACGAGCGGACGAGGGAAGATGACCCCTCCAAGGGCTGTTAACATACGCATCTGCCGGAGGTGTTCTGCCAGCACTCTATAATCAGTCCACTTTTCATGCCACTTTCGACTTTTTGCCCGGGAGGTGTTTCGCAAAATGACCGAAATGATCGTAATTTCTGTGATGAGGAATACTATTTCTAAAATGTGGGCTACGTCCTTAAAATCTTTAAGCCATTGTGGTTGGCCTATAGAGGAGAATATGGTCGAAAGGGTCTCTACCTTTAGGCCTATAAAGGAAAATATGGCAGGAAGGATCTCTTCTCCATCCGACACCCACATATAAGCGAGCACCGCACAGGCCACTGCCCCTCCGCTTAACAGAAAATTTAACAAGAACGAACTTCGATACTGGTTCCCGTAGTAATTTGCCTGGGTATCCGCCCATTGGTAGTGGGCGGTCAAGAGTTCCGGAATGTTTTTTGAGACCTTTTCAGAAAGGAGGACTGTTTGGGGTGTCTCCTGGTTGGTGTTGTTGGGGGCAAGTGCGTTGTACACCCAGGTGTAGAGGCGCCAGCCCACAGTGGGAGGGGGTTCGTTCAAATATTGATCCCTCAATCCAGTTTGGTTGGTATGCGAGAGCTGTAGCATGTTTTTTATATACACAGGCAATTGGTCTAAGGGCTCAGGCTCTGGCGTATCTTCTTCTTCTTCGCCAAGCAAAATTTGCGGAGGAATCTGTTCTCTTGCATGAATCCAAATGGTGGGGATGTTCAACTTCATGGCTTCGCTGACAATCTGACCGGTGCCCCCTTTGCCCTCTGGTTCTTGTCCATCCCAAATGGCTATTAATACATCACATTGTTTGAGAACCACTCGTCCAACCGCTTCATAGGCTTGTTTGGCAGCCGTTCGCTCACCATCCAACTCGAGGATAGCCGTAGCTTCCCCGAGAAGAGCATGAAATTCATGGCGAGAGTCTTCTGTGGGAAAATCATTTGCATATTCCTCGCGGTTAAAGGGCAGGGGACACTGCAGTTCGTACTTCAGGTCGAGGGCTTTTTGGGCCACCATTCGGTCGGCGCCTTCTGCTAAGGGAGAAATGATGCGTAGAATGGGGTTATCGGGTGAGTACCCTGTTGCAGGCTCTTCGCCGGTTGCGGTTACGGTGTTCTTGATAACCGTGAGGACTTCTTGGACCGTACGGCAGAGAGCCTCCTTTGCGACTTCTTCTTTCGGCAGTCCGTTGAGGCGATGTCCCGTGACTCCCACGCGCAGGACAAGCGGCGGTTTTGGAGGTGCCTCTGTGGGTAATTCACTCATTGAAATCCCTTCCCTTTTAAATTTTCCCCGACTATTGTAGCGTTGTCATTAGCGAGTGTCTTGTGGAAATTCCTGAATTTTAGCCTTAGAGATTTTTCAATATGATATTGTCAGGATATGGTTAATTTAGGGCATGCAAAAATCATTTTTTACTAGTCTACCCTTCTTTGAAAAATTTTGACCTACACCCCTGACAATGATGGGCATTATTGTGTTCATGTCTTTGGGATTATTCAATGAGTTCTACCCTTGTCTTTAACCCGGAAAATTTCCCCAGAGTCATAGGGCCTTATTGCCAGGAGAAAATTCAGAGTAATTCAAGACTCATGCACTCATTTTCCATATGGTTTTCACCTTCATATTTTCTTGGGAGGTATTATGAAAACTCGCACCCGTGACCAACATTTATTCGATCCAGGTCCTAAGCGTATTCTGGCCTTAGATGGTGGCGGAGTCCGTGGAATATTAACCTTGCAATATTTAAAGCGAATTGAAGAGCTTCTGCGCAAACAGGCAGGAAATGGGTCTAATTTTCGTCTATCCCAGTATTTTGATCTGATCGGTGGTACCTCGACGGGGTCCATTATTGCCACAGGTCTTGCCCTAGGTTGGACGGTCAAAAAACTAGAGACGCTCTATAACGAACTGTCGGAACAAGTGTTTCAAAGATCCATGTGGCGCAGAGGAATTTTGCAGGCCAAATTTCCACGAACACCCCTGATGAAAGCTCTAACCGAACAATTTGGAGATCGTACATTGGGAAGCGACGACCTCCATACGGGCCTCATGATTATGACCAAGCGATTAGATTCAGGAAGTCCCTGGCCGTTGATGAATAATCCCAAGGGACGGTATTTCGATCCGGTTGAGAAAAAGGGCAGGGCGATGTCCAACAAAGATTTTTTGCTTCGCGACATCGTACGAGCAAGCACCGCCGCTCCCCATTATTTTAATCCCGAGCGGTTGCGTATTGGTAAAGGCGCCGAAGGGGCCTTTGTGGATGGTGGCGTAAGCCCACACAATAACCCCGCGTTGCAACTCTTACTCATGGCGACGGCTGAGGGTTTTGGATTGAAATGGGCCGCTGGGGCCGATCAACTCTTACTGGTGTCGGTTGGCACGGGGGCACAGGAAATACGCTTATCGGCCAATGAAGTTATGGACATGTCCTCCGCGAAAGTCTCCATTCAAGCGTTGTCGTCCCTAATGAATGATTGTGATGCCATGAATCAAACTATTCTGCAATGGATGTCCCGTAGTCCTACGGCTTGGAAAATTGATCGCGAAATTGGAGATTTACAGGGCGATGTTTGGGGGGGGAGAGAATTGTTTTCCTACTTGCGATATAATGTCGTGCTGGATCGTGATTGGTTAAAGAAGAATCTGAATGTGGATCTCAAATCAAGCGAAGTGAAGGGTCTTCAAGAAATGGATAAGCCCAAGAACATGGGCAAACTAGCTTTGCTTGGTGCCACTGCCTCGCATATCCAAGTTCAAGCAGATCATTTTCCTGCGCACTTTAATATTGCGTGAGATGAGGATAAGCGGAAGGGGAAATTTTGAGGTGAGGCTAAGTATGGACCAAGTGGGATGTGTTAAAACGAATCCTTAAACAGCCAATTGACATCGGCCCACACCAGGTCTTCAGGTAACCCGTTAAGCCAATCACCTAGTTTATTAGCCGGTCGATAGGCAAACTCCCTGTCTATTTTTTTGAGAATGACATCTCCCTCTATTCCCCAGGTTTGCCAGGTTTGAATGGTTTCTTCGTTTTCTTTCCACATGGTTGCCTCCGTATGCTTGAGGTGGACTTCCTGTAATCTACGACCCTGACTCTTGATCAACTATTCCCCAAAAGTCCTATAACGCCCCCAAACTGTCAAAATTTTCCCCCTTCCATGGGAGCTTCCTTGGGATGTTTTCTTATCTTTCGAGAGGAGCAAGAGAAAATAAGTTGTGAGAAAGTGAGGGCAGGCCAAATCGAATGAAGGCCATCACACTCTACTTTTAGCAAGGAAGAATGGGACGCTTGTTATCCGATATCCTGCGGCCCCTTCGGATGGTTTGGGGTGTCATGCCCTTTGAGTGATTACTATGAGGAAAGGAGCTAGAGAAGTTTGTGGATAGAAGGGGGAATGTGAAATTTTCTTTTCGTATACACAATGCCCAGAAGATTGCCTTCTCGACTAAGAATTTGTTTTTTCACGTTTTGCGCAACAACGGGTCGAGTTTTTTCGGCTGCAAGGACGAGGATCACACCGTTGACAAATTCACAAATGCCAAGACCATCAGTGGAGGCATTTACTGGTGATGAATCAATGAGAATAAGCGAAAACTGGTTCCGTGCGGTTTTCCACATATCAGTAGAATGGAAGAAGCTTCGTTTGGTAAGAGACCGGAAAAAATTAGAAGAAAGGTTGGCCAAAAAAAGGTTGGTCTCACCAATTTTTGAAGTGACGCCCTCAAGAGTGTTTCCTTCCTTAAGAGCAATATCTAAAGGCGGTAGGGCTTCAATCTCAAAGGTGTGATTCTGAGATGGCCGCTTGAAATCGGCCTCGACGAGGAGCACAGGCTTACTGAGGTATTCGGCTGCTACTAATGCAAACTCACGAATAATGGTCGAGGTTCCTTCTCCTTGCTGAGAACCAAGAAACTGAATTACGTTTTGGCTAGGATC
>JAJDBR010000259.1 GCA_029261275.1 Nitrospirales bacterium | reverse complement strand
CTGTGATTTCCCCTTTATGCTCAATGATAAACTCGTATTTTTATGCTGGAAATCTGGAGAAGAACAGGTTTGTTGGTGGCACGATATTGACAGTGGATTTAGCCACCGACAACCTATAGACCAGCCAGAGACTTAATCCTCCTCCTACCCGATCCCCAATATATTCCTTTTTCGTCAGGTATCATGAAAATTTGGCTGTGTGGGAAATCAGGTAATACTCCCTAACTCTTTGGAAGAGAAAGTCGCATGAAATTTGTCATTTTAGGAAAAGATGGACCTGAGGGGACGGTCCGGCGGCCCTTGTATCGTGACGCGCATCTTCAGCGACTAGAACAATGGTCACAACAAGGCAAAGTGATTTTGGCTGGGCCTTTGACTGACAAAACAGGGAGTTTAATTGTGGTTGAAGCAGACACTTTGGAAGAGGTGCAGAAATTCGCCAAAGAAGACCCCTACATGGTTCATGGGGTTTTCCAGGAAATTACCGTTCATCCTTTCATGCAAGTCTTTCCTCAAAAATGCGATTTACCGAAGGGGTGAATTGTTTCAAGAAAACCAAGGAAGGCTGATTAGGCTTGAGAAGCCCTAGCAGGCTTGCTTGATCGAACCAATGCACACACACATTCCCATTCCTCAGGACGCACGGGCTGGACAGATAGACGAGAGCCCTTTCTAAGAAGTTCCATATTTTCAAGACCCTTAATCCTTCGCAAATATTCCAAGGCTAACGAATTCGAAAATGTCTTGAGCAATGTGATATCGACCAAGAACCACCGAGGGGCATCTGACGTACTTTTGGGATCGAAATAGCGGCTTTTTGGATCAAAGGCGTAAGGATCGGGATAGGCGGCTTTGACGACTTCAACTATTCCAACAATTGCGGGAGGGTCGGCGTTACTATGATAAAAAAATGCTCGATCTCCAAGCTTCATGGACTTCAGGAAATTTCGCGCTTGATAATTTCGTACGCCTTCCCAACAGGTAGTTTGACTAGCAGATCTTGCCAAGTCTTGAATAGAAAAACTTGCGGGTTCTGATTTCAATAGCCAATACTGAGGCATAAAATTCCTATTTCAATGTTAATCAATGGGTCGGGCTCTAAACTCAATTCCAGAAGAAGTCTGGGCATTATAGAATGTCGATACGGCACACGACAATCCAGGCTTTCATCCCGATATCACGAGTGTGCCATGTCGCATTTTTCACATTAAGCCACGTTCATGATTGATCAAATTACTCAATTTACCAAATCATGGATTTCCAATGAAATGTGGGTTGGGCTGATTGGGTTTTCTGTCATCGCCTTCGTGGGCACGCTCATTGCCATTCCAGCCATTCTCATCCGCCTTCCCCCAGACTATTTCCAAAACCATCATCACCGACCCTGGTTTGCCAATCATCATCCAGCAGTTCGATCCCTAGGGCTCTTGTTCAAAAATGTTGCCGGAATTATTTTTCTGTTGGCAGGAATCGCCATGTTATTCTTACCAGGACAAGGCCTGCTGACCATGCTATTGGGGATTCTTTTCATCGACTTTCCTGGTAAGCATCGCCTGGAACAAAAATTGATTCAACATCCCAAAATTCTTCGCACCATAAATACCTTTCGAGAGAAAGCTGGCAAACCACCATTTACGTTTACTTAACACCACCCTTGCACAATTTTTCCTTTAGCACTTATACAAATTCCCTTTGGTTTACTCCTTTCCAATCCATTGATAGGATATTGCCCCCATGACCATTCTCCATAAATTTGGATGGGTTGGACTGGCCATCCTCTGTGCTTTTGCCTTTGGCCACGTCGTTGGCCTCCTCAATCCTCATGAAAAAGTGAATGCGTTGTGGCTGGTCGTGGCAGCCTCGTGTTTCTACGTCCTGGCCTATCGGTTTTATGGGCGATTTTTAGCTCGGCGCGTCATGAATTTAGACGACAGCCGCCGAACTCCCGCCAATCGCCTGGAAGACGGGACTAATTTTTATCCAGCTAATAAATACATTCTCTTTGGCCATCATTTCGCTGCCATTGCTGGAGCCGGCCCATTGCTCGGCCCCGTGCTGGCATCACAGTTTGGCTTTCTTCCAGGATTCTTGTGGATCGTGATTGGCGCTGTGCTGGCCGGAGCAGTACAAGATTTCATTATTCTCGTGGCATCCATGCGTCGAAACGGTCGTTCACTTCCAGAAATCGCCCATGCGGAATTGGGACCCATCACCGGCCTCGCAACAGCTGTAGCCGTACTCTTTATCGTCGTGGTTGCACTCGCAGGATTAGGCTTAGCTGTCGTCAATGCTTTGCATGACAATGCTTGGGGTACGTTTACGATTGTCATGACCATCCCCATCGCTTTGGTCATGGGACTCTATCTGCAAAAATTTCGTCCCGGGCAAGTGGGAGAAATGACGCTCATTGGCCTGGTTCTGTTGGTAACCACGATTATCTTTGGTCGAACTGTCGCCCAATCGGATTGGGCGGAATGGTTTTTGTGGGACAAGACCACACTGACTTGGTCCCTGGCGACTTATGGATTTCTGGCATCCGTCCTCCCCGTTTGGATTCTCTTGGTCCCTCGAGATTATTTGTCTACCTACATGAAATTAGGCGTGATCGCGATGCTAGGGATGGGGGTCATTCTGCTAGCTCCCACGATTGAAATGCCGAGAACCACCGAATTTATCAGTGGAAATGGGCCCATCATTCCTGGCACGCTCTTTCCCTTTCTCTTTATCACCATCGCCTGTGGAGCTATCTCGGGCTTTCATTCACTCGTGTCCTCAGGCACGACTCCCAAACTCATCAGTCAAGAATCCCAAGCTATTGTGGGATACGGCGCCATGCTTTTAGAAAGTTTTGTGGGAGTCATCGCTCTGATCGCCGCCTGTCTCTTGATTCCTGGTGATTATTTCGCCATAAACACGCATCTCTCAATAGAAACGTTAGAGAGCATGGGATTTCCCACAAAACATATTGAACAACTCTCAAGCATGGTGGAAGTCGATGTATCGGGGCGACCAGGTGGTGCTGTATCTCTAGCCGTCGGGATGGCCTCAATTTTTTCCGGCCTTCCGGGTATGTCCGGCCTCATGGCCTATTGGTATCAATTCGCGCTACTCTTTGAAGCACTATTTATCTTGACGACAATCGATGCCGGCACCCGAGTCGCTCGCTATTTAGTTCAAGAACTAGGCGGACGAGCCTACGCGCCGCTTAAACACATCAATTGGTGGCCGGGAGTATTCGGAACGAGTCTATTGGTAGTAGGAGCATGGGGCTATCTCATTGGGACAGGAACCATTGCCACCATTTGGCCGATGTTTGGTGCAGCCAATCAATTATTGGGAATGTTAGCACTTTGTATTGCCACAACTGTCCTCATAAAAATGCAAAAAACATCCTACCTATGGGTGACCATTCTTCCGATGATTTTTGTTGGCGTGATCACACTCGCAGGATGCTATGAACTCTTTTTCATTTTTGTGAACCGTGCTATAGCAGGTGAAAGCACACATACCTTAACGATGGGCCTGAATGCAGCGTTGGTAGGCTTAGTCGCCCTGTTAGCGATTATTGTCCTCGTGGACAGTATGCGTAAATGGTACGGCTATCTCGTTCATAAACACCCGTTACAGAGCACCGAAGTGTTTGAAGGTGAGGGCATCAATATTCCAGCTGGTCCATGCTGTTAATGAAGACATGGGCAAGCCAAAAACCAAAAGAGGAGTCCTATGGCTGATAACTACTCATTCGATGTGGTCTCACGAATCGACATGCAAGAAATGAAAAATGTCGTGGATCAAACCTTGAAAGAAATTGGACAGCGCTACGACTTTAAGGGGAGTAAGAGCGAGCTCACACTTAAAGAAAAAGAGATGCAATTGGTAGTTTTGTCTGATGACGACTACAAATTGAATGCTGTGTTAGACATCCTGAAGGCCAAATGTATCAAACGAAATGTGTCCCTAAAAGGATTAAACTACGGCAAGGTAGAGGAGGCCCTGGGAGGGACAGTCAGACAAACCATCACCATTCAATCTGGCCTACCAGATGACAAGGCCAAAGCCATCACCAAGTCCATTAAAGAAGCCAAATTCAAAGCTCAGGGGCAAATTCAAGGGGATCAGGTTCGAGTGCAGAGCAAAAGCAAAGATGAGCTCCAAGCGGTTATGACCCACCTAAAAACCCAAGATTTTGGGCTTGACCTGCAGTTCGAAAATTATCGATAAGCAGCCATCTTCTCTGTTCTTCCTAGTAATCTCAACACTCGGTCATCTCTGCCGAGAAAAGGGGTCGTCTTCTCGCTTTCAAGACAGCTTCTTTAGATTATTATCTACTGACTAGATTGGAATTCTCATTATTATTCAATGATACTCATCAGATTCTTCCCAATACAATTGTGATCACGGAAAGTCGTGTTCCCAGCATTCTCCTACCTTCATGTAGATAACTGGCATCGCTACGTTTTCACCTGATAACATGTCTCAAAGTCCCCCAGAAAGAAGGAGGTTGAGGCCTCGTCATTCCTTGAAACAGCATACTTGATCTAAAAACCTAACAATTCAAAAAAAATTGCAACTATTTCTTCCTATCCACCGACTTACTCAACAACACTGTTCAACACATCAGAGACCGAACAGGAGTTTGACAGATCACACTTCAATCAACATTTCACCATTAAGGAGGGATGGGGCGAAATGCACAACTTTCACAACAAAGAGCGTCCAAAAACATTGTCACGAGAATAACACCCAATGATGTGTTCCTTGCGCGGTTACTTAAGGAGGTGACTTATGGTTAATGGAAAACGAACAACTGTATTCAGTCTCATGGTTTTTTCTCTCAGCATCATGATAGGAGGCTGTAGTAGCTGGTTAACGCCTCCACCCGTTTCACCGATCCTCGAACCATTGATCTCTCAGGCTTCTCCAGCTGAAGGGACGACTTTACCTGAATCCCTAGTACTTGGAGTGGCATGGATCACACCTCCTCGTAGTTCAATATCGCTTCCTGAACGAGAGACTCAACGAATATTTGACCAAATTCGCCAGCATTTCTCTGAACCGGGAATTTCCTTACGAGTTTCAAATATTGCCACCGTTAATTCTGCAGATTTGGACACCTTACGAAAGCTTGGTGCAGACCAGGGAGTGGGGCATATGCTGGTCGTAGCCCCAACTGTTCAAGAAATTACCGTGCCAGAGAAATTTGGTGTCCCAAGGGGTAATTGGCTTGGAACACGAACAGAAAGTCAGGTCTTTCTTGAGGCAGTGGCGATTGAACTGAAGTCTGGCTTGCCCATTTTTGAGGCACAAGGAAATGGCCAGGCATCTCTTGAAGTATTAGAGTATGGTTCTTTTGGTCCGTTTCCACGAATTTTCCGTGGCGTCTATGCTCCCGGCGATGGAAGCGTTTACTATCCCGAAGGGGGAAGGGAGGACTTTCCACCCAATGAAGTTCGAGTGGTCGCCTCTAACTATGCGTTGGCAGGACTCTTGTACAAACTGGATCGCGTCAAGACGACCAACCCCTCATAATTGAAAGATTTTCAGCCCATCAACACATGGATTTTTGGGCCAGAAAGATAGGAGAACAGGTTGCGAAAACGCCCAGAGCTGTAAATTGAGGTATTCGGGGGAAGGTGGTACGTGATACGCCTTCCCCCTTCTCTTATAGAAAGGACTGAATTTAGGACCGATAATTCTATATTATCGGGAATAGTAATCTGGTTTTTCCTTATGGGGCATGGTGACCCAGTTACAATTTTGGATGCTCTTGCAGGTTGATTAAGACATCTTCAACCAACCTTTACCTTCACACGAGAGGCCAACTCCTTCAAAAGCCCCTTGGCCCTGCAGAGGAATTCACTCCATGACATGGTCCCATCGCGTCTTGTCTCCATCCCATGAAGCCTTCCATGCCAACACAGCGGGCCGTTAACAGCAGGCCAGACAAGGCAGGGCTAACCAGTGCAGATTTTTTTAAAAGGGGGGTTGCTCCTACCTTGAAGAATCGGGGGGGGGAATTGAAGCCCTCCTTCCGGACAAGACTTTCTTACTTATTTTTTCATTTTTCTCGATGCCTGAAAGGGAGCAATCTCGGCAAGTATAGAATGGTTGCCGGGTGGCAGTCCTTCTGAAAGAATAATTCCCACAATCAATTCTCCGCTCGTGTTTTTTCTAACCTGTGGCAATCGTCCACGGATTTCAGCCGTGCGTTTCTCACCTGTTTTAAGCTTTCCCAAAGGAACGGGGATGGAGACAACGCGGCTGAAGGCCTCAACCAACACTGGCGTCCCTCGAAGTTCTACATAAGCAGATGGAATTGTAGAGTCGCTCACATTGTGTATCTCCAACAATAATTTGACCGCTTCTCCACCTTCTAGCACCAAATTTCGATTCGCATCCACTAACTTCGATCGAAACAACACCGAAGGCGACGAAACGGGCTGAACAGAGCGTGGGGAAGTTGGAATGGGTGGGATGGGATTCCCACCAGGAAGAGGCATGGAGAGCCCGCCTTTCGAATAAGTGGGTTGGGCTAATCCAGCAGGCGCGTGTTGTCGTTGAGCAACAAGTTGTTGTGCAGCGAGCTGAAGTCTGCCGCTCTCTCTCAGAGTGTCCACCAGTTGATCCGAAATACCTTCAATCGCTTCATCAATGGGTATTCCCACACCAATAGGCTCACATTCTTTCCCCTCTTCATCGGTTGAAACCTTCCAACTTCCATGGCCTTCAAATGTTTCGGCATACAGATCTTTTCCGGTGCGTTCGTCCTTCAGAAGAGCCCGAATGCGAAGGGAGGCCTTCGCAGGATATTCCGCATCTGATTCCAAGCGAGGAATGTTGAGATCATACCTCTTTTCCAAAACCGTGTATTGAAGAACGGCATCAACAAAATTTCCTAATTTCTGAGCTTCCTCGTCAACCACCTCCTGAAATACCTTTTGAGAATCTTCTAGCAACATGTGACTCAACTGAGTCCCAACCTGAAAAGCTTTTGGGGACCCGCAGGCGTCAGTGTACGAAAACGCCGCCTGTTGAACCGATGAATCCAGGACTAGTTTGACACGAATGGGGACAGAAGGATCTTTCTTCCCTTCTTCCCATTCCACCCGCGGGAGAGTAATTTTGGAACAGGAACTCAGGAGCAGAACAAGGCCGAGGAGAAGTGCGCTGGATTGAAAAGAGAATTGAGTGTTCACTCGGTTTTTCATACTAAAAAAGATAATTCTTTGGAGGGAACCATTTTTGAGGCACAATTGATAGTACCAAAGTTATAAGAAGTAATTGGCTTAATGCAAAACAATCTTTGTTTCTGAGAAGAAAGAAAAAAGAAGAGGCTCATCTAAACAGACATTGTAATTGAACTCATGCAATATAACGTAGAAGTTGTCCGAGAAGGAAGACAACGACCAATTAATTATCAAAACTTCACCAGCCCATAAAAAAGCAGGGCCCCTGGGTTTCGACCAGGAGCCCTGCTTTCAGCAGACCTTATATCCGAGACAAGAACCTCGTCATATAAGATTCATTCGATGACTAGAACTTGGTGATCCACCAAAGGTAACCCCAATCTTGGTCATCATCGTCGTTCAGACCAGTGGCACCGCAGGAAGAACATGAGTTGCTGCCACTCTTCTCAATATAATTTCCGGTGAAGAAGTGACCATACCCAACATTCAAAGTACTTGCTCCACCAAAGAATTTGTGTACATACACGATATCAAGTTCGTTCCCAATTTGATTAATGTTGTTGCCGGCAACGGTTCCACCAAAATTGGCACCTTGTCCAGCTCCATACCAGTTATCGTCTGCATCAGCCAACCGATGCCACCAGAAGTGGACTTTGAAGGTTCCGTTGGCCGAAGGTTTCACACTAAATTGTGGACCAAACGAGAGCATATTTTTCCAGCCCATGAGATCCATATAGCCATAGTGCAAGTGGTTCGTTGGCCAGAAATTCTCAAACGTGCTTCGACCACCTGTCGCACCACGGTTAGCCCCGCTCCCTGTGGCATAATCAGCTTCGAACGCAATACGAGGCTTCATGGGAACTGGGAGAGTAATCCCCACGTTAGCGGCAACTGCTTGAGCGTTGATATTATTTCTTCCACCTATACCATTTTCTTGTCGACCCGTTTGATAGACATATTCCAAGGTATAATCCATTATCCAAGGCTTCCCATTCACACGGAGACCCAACATGTGACGTTGTTGGTCCGGTTGCAGACGGCCATTATCGGTGTTAAATCCACCATTGGTCCGTTCATCAAACACCCAAATCCAGTAGGGTTCAATCGTATGCTTGGGGAGATTTTTAAACGTGTTGTAGAACAAGAAGAAGTCACCGTCTTTGGCACCAGTTCCACCAGCGGCTCCACCACATAAGCTCGAAGGACTACTACAATCATCCTCTGCTTGTCGAAACCAACCCATAACATGACTGGATTTTTCACTCGATGCATAGTCAAACCGTGCACCATCAAATGACCAGCCCACGTTGCTCCAATCAAAATGTCCCAGAATTCGTTGATTGCCAAAGACCAACTTTTGGCGACCAATTTTGGCATTCAGGCCGGACACTCCAAAATTCTTCACAGATATATACCCTTCACGGATACCAAAAGAATTTCCATGAATGCCCCCAACAGTATTAAAACCAATACCGCCAGTAGGCGCACCACCGTTAGAATTAGTGGTTGCTCCAGACTGTCCACCCCACACTCGGGAATCTTGCATCAGAATATAGAACCCCAAGTCAGGGGTAATGTCATACCCTACGCCAAGTTGGGTATTTTGAACGACAAAATTGTGGGTCGAAGAAAACCCGTTAGACCCAAAGTTGGCATTATTTCGATACTCACCGCGAATTGCGACTCTGCCATTAATTTTGACTTTGTCACCGGATACCGCAGCAAACGTTGGACCAGCCGTCATGAGGCTTCCACTAAATGCGCCGGCAAATGCCACTGCCGCTGCCACAAAACAAGGAATGAGTTTTTGTCTCATTTTCTCCTCCTGTTAGTTAAAATCCCATTTGAACAGGGATAAACATTGCACCGAAGCACCGTACCCATAACCCCTTTTCCTTTGGTACAAATCATGTGTTCTCCACTGCCCACCTTAATTACCTTTTTCTTCTTTCAAATTTTTAATAAAATTCATTGTCAATATTTTTCCAAACAATGATCCAATCCCATTTCACTTTAAGCCTGGGATAGTTAAATGCGAAATTAATGCCAACTGTGCAAAGTTTATATAAGTTATTAAAATATAATGTTTTTTCTGCGTTCAGTCCATCAAAAAATTAATATAGACATATCGCATGAAAGCTACGATGGTTGTAAAAACCCAACACGAAATACCATCTAGGAATGCTCCGACTGATTCCCCTAGTCAACCTAAACCGAACGTGAGCCACCTGGATCCGCGACTTGATCTGTTGCCCCCTTGATTTGCTCTTCAGCTTCTTTCATTGAGGATTCTAAATCCTGCTCCACCGATTTCAGCTCTGAAGTAATCATGTTGATCTCTGGTTCAACGGATTGGCGGAGATCATCTGTTGTCTCCTTAAACCCTTTAACGGCCTTGCCGATTTGACTGCCGATTTTTGGCAATTCGTTCGGGCCAAAAAGCATGAACGCGATGACCAAAATGATCAAGACTTCCATCGCGCCTAAGCCAAACATAATCTTTTTTCCTTATTTCATGGGTACGCACAGCGAATGTGAGGATATGGTTGGAATGGCTTTCTTGTCTTTGCTGAATAAACGAAGCCACATTCACCGTGTCAGACTAATAGTCAACGTTATCCCTGTTTGGGTTGAGTCGATTCCACGGGCTGCTGAACTGGGGCTTCGGGTGCCATGGCCTGTGTGGCTTGAGGTTGACTGGCCACTTGCTGAGGTAAAGGAGGAGCCGGGTCTCCTTCAGATTCGTCATTGGGCGTGACATCAAGTGCATCGGCTTCCGCCACAGATTTTTTAAATCCTTTGATAGCTTTGCCCAGACCTTCGCCTAATTGAGGTATTTTCCCCGCACCAAAAATGATCAGGACAATAATGAGGATGAGCATCAGCTCCATCCACCCAAATGATCCAAACACCTATAACCTCATTATTTTATTTTGTTAAAGAAAAGAGGGAACTTCTAAAAAATCCGGCGAAGTATACATAACCTGACTTTAAAAATCCACCTTTCGAAACAGCTAAAAAACATTCTTTGTGACTATTCCACCAATAGCCCACAGGCTAGCCCAAGGTTAGTCCTCTCACCCTTATAATTGTAGACAATGAACAGTGGAATCCTTGCCATAATATTTAACCAGACTCAAAAAACTCTGTGTCACAATAAAAAGGTAGAGATTGTAGAATTCGATCATGATCTTATTGAGGAATAAACGAAAAGTGCATGTAATCCACCGGCTGAGGTGGAAATTGCAGCATGGCCTTCATCCCTTCGGCATCGTATCCTAATTTTTCCAATGCTGGCATAGCGGTTCGAATTTCAGCTTCGGTGAGATAAGCAATCGTATCAGGCACCCCATGACTGGGTAGGGCTTGCAACAGGGCTTCTAATTCCGCACGTTCTTGGACTGGAGTACTTTCCGTAATGGGAAATTCAATTCGACGCTGATAAGGAGAGCGGTAACTCTCATTGACGGCCTCTAACGTCCGGAGAATAAAGGCATCCAACTGCCATGGCTCGCCTCCAGGCGGATGGGGATGTGATGCCAATAGATCCATGACACTCAGTACATGGGCCCCGAGACTTCTGGACACAAAATCACGCTGAGATTCAATAATGCCCGTATGAATCCCCAAATGCATGGCCACCGCTTGAAGCAATTGGAAATTGACCATAAAACTGAATTGGCCGCCTTGGACCGTGTAACAAGGCTTTTCCGGATCGTTGAGTACACGAGGGTCGGCCGTTCCGGCATCAAAACTACTGAACCCAATGGCATCGGAGGCCAAGAGCCGCTGCGCTTCCTTAAGGCTTTGACAAGCGCCCACGTTGTACGGCACCAAGACTTCTTCATCAATACCCTTGAGGAACTCTGTGACCGTACGGCGAAACGGCAAAGTTTTAGCCTCAACTGGCTGATATTCCCGCTCCCAAACCAGATCACCTAAAAAAGCCGCAAATGATGGCAGGGTTTCGAGATCCACCTTATCAAAGGCCTCGATAAACTTTTCCCAATCGGGAAATTCCGCTAGCCGCTGTTCATTTAAATTTGGGCGAAGCTGCTCTTCTTTGATTTCCCCTTCTTTCCGCAACACTAATTTGGTGGGCAACTCACTCCACAGTTCGTTGCAAAAAATACGATCTACCGCGCCATCAGCATAGGAGGCTAAATCCTCGACCGTTTGGCATTCAAACGAAACTCGATCCTTGTGCTTCGATAAATCCACATTGTGCCTTGCCTGTTCCAGTAGTACTGCCTCTTGTTCAACACAGACGTAGTTGATTCTGGGAAATACCGCTTTCTCTTGATCTAATTCCTGAAGACGATCTAAAAAGCAGGCTGCTAGATTCCCATTTCCGGCACCCCATTCCATGATAATGAGAGGAGTCGAGCCAGAAGCAGGGCCCTTTCCTTTTTCCCGCGAGACACATTGCCGCCAATAATCTTCCGCAAGTGCATACCCAAGCCGATAATCGGCTGCACCAAATGTTTGATAAAATTCACGCACGCGAGTTCCCAGCAGCCCATAAAAGAGGCGATTAATATGAGTTTGCCAGATGTCGACAGGTTGAAAATCCCCTACGAGTTGAGGCAAGGCATCGGGATCTTTAGCAGTTGGTGCACTCATAAATTTTGACCTATCGTCTTTCTAAAAATAATGGATAAGAGCGGTCAGCACAGGCATAGATAAAAATGCGTAGAAACGCGAAAATTTTAACAAAGCCTCTTTTGAGGCCGCAAGAGAACCCCAAGAAGCTTGACCACGTAATGGCTGCAAGGGTAGAGCAATACAAGACAGAAGGAAAGCCGGGACGAGCCTCACACTCATTAACCGGGAGAAGCCTCCATCGCAATGCCATACCTCAAACAGATTCTTTTTTCTTCGATAATCCGACTCGTCTATTTAACTGGTATTCTGTTCTTGCCGATGGGGACAATCTGTCAGGCAGAGGAGCCTCAACCCACACCCCCTCCAGCAGTCTTCCAACCCCAAGAAACACAACATGGCTTTGCGGAATTTGATTCACCACCAGATTTTTTTGAAGACGAAGCTCCGACCGAAGCATCAGCCCCCTATAAGGACTACTCCAGCTCTCCGAACCTGCCATCTTTCGATCATAAACCAGGAGGGCTTTTTGCGAGTTTAGTCTTTGCTGAAAGTGTGGAGGAAGATCGAACCATTCGGCGCGGGCACATCCTCGTACCTGTCAATCCAACAAACACCTTTTCGCCCTTAGCCAAAGCCGTTCAT
>JAJDBR010000258.1 GCA_029261275.1 Nitrospirales bacterium | reverse complement strand
CACAACCAACTTATTCCTCTCTCCTGGAACGGTTTCACCGGAAGACATTCTGAAATCAACAAAACGTGGACTTCTCGTGACTGAACTCATTGGGTTTGGTGTGAATATGGTGACCGGCGACTATTCTCGTGGCGCGGTAGGGTTTTGGATAGAGAACGGCGAAATAGTGCATCCGGTGGAAGAAGTGACGATTGCCGGAAATTTAAAGAACATGTTCAATGATATAGAGATGATCGGAAATGACCTGGTCTTTCGTGGTCGAACCGCCAGTCCAACAGTTAAACTTCGTAAGATGATGGTGGCCGGTCATTGAAAAAATGCCAGATTTAATTTTGATGATGAAATAGGATGATGGAGAATTTATATGCCACTTGAGCCAGAAGATGGGGCCAAAGCCCTTCAGTTGATTACCTCCCGATATAATCAACGGGAGTGGCGAAAGAAAATCGAAAAGACCCTGAGTCTGCCGCCTTCAGGCTTTAATGATGACGTGCAGAGAAAAATATTCCTGTATTTCAAAATTGGGCTTCAAGCCTATAAATCCCGTCGTGCTGACGCTCCGTCCTGGATTGTCGGAGGATTTGGCACAAAAGAAGTCATTGATCGGGCGCTGTTTAAACCCACAGTCATCGACCCAGAGTTTACCAAGGAGCATGTCGACTTCTTAGGGAAAGATCCTGGGGAAGAAGTTGATGCTGTGTGGTGGGATGAGATGCTCGTCAATTGGTTTGAAGAGCCGGAAGAAGAGGACGAGGATGATGAATCGTCTGAAGATGGCGAAACAGCTTCCGATGGCGATGAGTCAGCAGATTCATCAGATACAGAAAAAACAGAAAAAGCTAGTACCTAATCGATTGCTGATTCCCCCACTCTCAGGTTCGAGAGACCTCTTTCCGACAGTTTTGGAGTGGGGACACATCACCTAGAAGCGACCTATCGACCCTTCTCGTCACGTACGTTGTCAGTACCTGCCAAACCCCAAGGTCTCATCTCTACGTTTCTCTATCGGTTAAATACGTGGGTATGCCGACTCATGTATCGAGTTCAGGCTTTTGAAGAATTGCCCGTGCCGTCTGATGGGGCAGCCATCATCGTATGTGATCACACGGCGTTGGGTGACCCGTTGGTCCTGTTGGCCACAGCGGGACGACCAGTTCGATTCCTCATGGCTGCAGAGATTTATGCTCAGCCACGTATTCGGTGGGCGTTTGAGGCGGTTGGGTGTATTCCCGTTCAGCGTGGGAAGCGGGATATCAAAGCCATTCGTGCGATGTTGGATGGGTTGGCGGTACACGAAGTTATTGGCCTGTTTCCGGAAGGGGGGTTGGATCGGCATCGCTTGGATGAGGGGCATACGGGAATTGGTTATTTAGCCATCAAGTCAGGAGCGCCAGTGATACCGGCTTCGATTGTTTGGAAAGGCCCGCATTCAACAACGTCGATGCTCAAAACGCTGTTTGTGCCGAGTAAGGCGAGTATTCGTTATGGGGAGGCTTTACAATTTCCTCAAGAGTCTAAGCCGAGTAAGGAGTCTATGCAATCCTGTACAAAAGAGGTCATGAAGCAAATTGAAGTGTTAAGGGAAAGTATTCTCTCGGATATCTTATAAGTCTGCTTTGCTCGTTTTGTTTTTGGCTCAGTAGCTATCTCTTCAACCACCGTCCTATTCCCCCTTTCCGTCATACCCGCAGTCGTATGTGGGTATTCTTCCTGAATATCTGCCCTAGAAATAGTGTTTTAGCTTTCAACTAAAACGTTTCAAAGCTCCCTCACCCTTCCAGGGAGAGGGTTGGGGTGAGGGTGAAGACTTGTCGGATCGGTTGTCCACTATAGATTCTCGATGACAAATGTAGGGAATGTTCAATCGAAGTTTTGCCGGGGTTCGTCCAGGCAGCCGAGTCACTTTTGTTTCGGCAAAAGTGGCCAAAACCATTGTCGCCCGGCGTGGACTCTTTAATACAGAGAGCTTTGCTGAATCCAACGGCGGCACAACTCGCTGCGCTCAGACAGGTGTTCGCCGAATATTTGGATTCAGTAAATCTCTTGACCACTCCGCAGGCGACAGAGAAATGACTTTTGAAATATTTCTGATTTTTACCTAATTTACTAGGATCAAGAAAAATTTGAGGCGTAAATCCTAGGGGCTTCTGGGCGGGTTACTCGTGGGCTGAATTGACACTGTTATTGATTGGGCCCCTGGAATTGCATATTAATAAGGACTAGCCATACTATTGAGACTTACTCAAAGGAAATTCAAGGGAGGCACTGAGGGTTATGGGAGGTAGCGAAATTACAGTTTTTCAAGCTGTTACCATGAGTATCGCCTTGGTCGGGGCAGTCTTGGGAATTATTAATACATGGTTTGCATATGATCGTGAGCGGTTGAAGCTTAGAGTCGTTCCGGTTTATGCCCAACCAGTAGGGGCAATGAATCCAAGCATTAATTTTGGAATAAATATAACTAATATGATTGCTTTTCCAATTACTGTATCTGAAGTAGGAGTTTTGTACGATGGTAATCCAGGACGTGGAGCAATTACTCTTCCAATAATTATAGATGGAGGAGAATTCCCTAGACGATTGGAACCCAGGTCATCCTTTTCGGTATATGCGGATATTACTACCCAAAGTCCAGATCTTTTTTCCCTTGTTCGTTGTGCCTATGCCAAAACTGATTGTGGAAGCTTAGTTGAAGGGGAAAGTCCAGCACTTGAAGATATTAAAATGTTAGCTAGCCAGGTGAATAAGGATTCCCGATGAAATTTAGTTGGTTAATTCCGCCTAAAGAAAGGGCTGAAGTTATTTTTACATTGATGAATTTGCAATTGACTATTTTAATTTAAAAAACAGATTTTAGGGTTTTGGGGTCCAGGTTCCGTTGGGTTGCATGATGAATTGGCCGGATGGGGTTTTTCCGATGGCTTTTTTACCTGCTAGGGCTTCGACGGCTGAGAGGGCTGTGCCATTTTTCTTTGCGATCCCGCTGTAGACGTCTCGTCGTTTGTTA
>JAJDBR010000257.1 GCA_029261275.1 Nitrospirales bacterium | reverse complement strand
TCCCCATCCCCTGTCGTCACGGTCCTGGAATCAATTCCGAAACGATGGCCTTTGCAAATTGCACACTTCGCTTCTTCTAATCGTTTTTCAACTTCTTTGATGCTTAATTGCAACATTTGGTCCGACCCTTTTTAATGAATTCTCTTTATCTCCTCAGTATAGGCCCCTTAGGGGACTCCCGCAACTAACACCCACTCATGGCTTAGGGAATAAGAAGGTCCAGGCAGGAATAACCCTCATGGGCTCATTCCTCTTGTGTTCAGCCTTTCCCAAGCCGACAAGAGATCTATCATGATCAGTTATATTACGCCTCGACTCTATATCGGAGAAAAGAAGGATGCTGATTCACCGCCTTCATATATCACCGCTGTTTTATGGACGGCACTAGATTCCCCCATCTCCCCGCCCTCTAACCTTCTATTTGCCCGACTGCCCCTGAAAGAATCTACCAAGCCCGACCTGGTCGATCTGGAAATGGGCATCCAATGGCTGACTCGCCATTTATCAAAACACCACATTCTTGTAGCCTGTCGAGGAGGCATTTGCCGTTCTCCTTCCATCATCATCGCGTACCTTTGCTGTGTGCTCGGTCTTTCCTTTGAAGAAGCCCAAAAGCTCGTCATCCAAAAACGTCCTAAAGCGACTCCCCTGCCCCATTTGGCCTCATTAATCAAGCAATTACAGACAAAACCTCGAGTCCTTGGGACACCCACAGGCTAGGGATTTTGGGGCTCTCCCATTCACTACACCCTCTAATCATTGACTCGCTTGCCTGGACTGTTGGGGAAGACACCAAAGGGCCATTTCCCGGGTCAAGAAGAAATCTGCTACAACTTGCAACGAGTCTGCCTATAGACAGAGAAGGCTTGACTATCAACTAGTTCGTTCCATTTACTCACCTCCTTTTCTTAAAAAAGTCTTCATGCCCGAACTCCCAGAAGTCGAAATTGTCGTCCAACACCTCAAAGCGCACATTCTTGGGGCAACAATTGCGACCCTTGCCATTCATCGATCCGATATGGTCCGTACGGGGCATGACCTTATTCCGTGGCTTCCTCAGGCAACAGTGACGCAGGTACATCGAATAGGGAAATGTGTGGTCATGACATGCCAACGCTCTCAGGAAACACGATACCTACTCTCCGAACTCGGCATGACGGGCCTCTGGTTTTTTAAGGCGAATTTGGCGACATCACCTCAACATATCCATTGCCAGATGACCTTGTCCGGCAGGAAAACCAGGGAACTTCATTATTGGAACCCTCGTCGGTTTGGTGGTCTCTGGCTGTTTGAGTTATCGGGATTGGAAGCCTTCATGCAGCGCCGATTCGGGCCTGATGCCCTCACCATCACCCAAGACGCCTTTTGCCACCTTGTTCAAACTACTCGTGGCCAATTGAAAGCATTCTTTCTCAACCAACAACGCCTGGCTGGCATCGGCAATATTTATGCAAATGAAATTCTCTATCGGGCCAACGTTCACCCAGATGCTAAAGGTCATCAGCTCCGCTCAACATCGCGCCAACGCCTCCACCAGACGATGCAAGAAGTTTTGCGCGAAGCGATCGCGGCTGGAGGATCATCTATTCGAGACTTCCGCGCTCCGAATGGATCAAAAGGACATTTCCAAGAGGTCCATCAGGTGTACCAAAAAGATGACCAGGCTTGTTTACACGGGTGTGCAACCCTCATCCAACGCCTACAGAAAGAACGCAGCTCATTTTTCTGCTCCTCCTGTCAAAAGAAACGGTGAGACGACATGGCCTTCCTTGAGGCATCTAAGAGCCTTTGCTAGAATATAGATAAACTCACCATAATGATGAGACATATGATTCCCGGAAGGTGATTCCCGTATTCTGTGCGAAAAATAAAACTACAAGAAGGGGTGGATTTAGCCAATCTCTTCGGCCCACAAGACCTGCACCTCAAAATGATTGAAGGGGAACTGCAGATCAACATGGCGGCACGCGGAGATGAAATCACCCTGGAGGGTCAACTTGAATCCGTCAAACGCGCCGAACATATATTGCGGGAATTAGCCGATTGGACCCGGACACATCACGAATTAAAACCCGAAGACATTTCGCGAGCCATCCGAGCGACTCAAGAAGAACGCGACGTCCCTCTCAAGCCCTATACTCTTCCTATCAATAATCTTTCCACGACAAAGGGAACGGTGAATCCCAAAACACCGACACAACAAGTCTATCTTCAGGCCATCAAGCAATCCGATCTGGTCATTGCCATTGGCCCCGCAGGAACAGGGAAAACCTACTTGGCCATGGCCATGGCCTTGGCCGCACTCAATCACAAACACGTCCGCCGTATTATTTTAGCGCGCCCTGCAGTTGAAGCTGGCGAACATCTAGGCTTTCTCCCTGGCGATCTGTTTGCCAAAGTCCATCCCTACCTTCGTCCATTGTACGACGCCCTTTACTCCATGATGGATATTGAACGCGCCAATCACCTTATTGAACGGGGAGAAATTGAAATTGCGCCACTGGCTTTTATGCGCGGGAGGACGCTAGATGATGCCTTTGTCATTTTGGATGAAGCGCAAAACGCCACAGCAGAACAAATGAAAATGTTTTTGACTCGTCTCGGAATGAACTCGAAAGCCATCGTCACGGGAGATATCACACAAATCGATCTGCCCGATTTTCAGAAATCTGGGTTAACGCAAATTGCGGAAATTCTTGTAAAAATTGAAGGTATTCAATTCGTCTATTTTTCTGAACAGGATGTGGTCCGCCATCGATTAGTCAAAGATATTATCAAAGCCTATGATCGGTTTGAGGCGAATGGGGGATCACACACGAATGGTCAAGGACCACGTGTCTAATGTCATATGGCCATTTTCTTCCAAACCCACCTTCGGCGTTTTTCCGTCCGTGCCACCCTGATCCGACGCCTCGCACAGGCAATCTTAGTACAAGCCGGCCATCCCACTGCACAGTTGAGCCTCTCATTCATCGGCAAGACTCGGATGCGCAGTTTAAACCGCCAATATCGAGGACGAGATTATCCGACAGATGTCCTGGCATTCCCCATGGGAGGTATAGGAGAACAGGCAGAAGTCTTTCTAGGAGATGTCGTCATATGCGTACCCGTCGCCATTGGGCAAGCGTCTCGGTTCGAAAACACCGCCGACCAAGAACTACTGCGATTATTGGTTCACGGAACGCTTCATCTGCTAGGCTATGACCACGAACAATCACCACGAGAAGCCCAGCGAATGCAACGAAAAGAACGGACGATCGTCAAAAAGCTCTCGCCAGTCCCTCCACTTCTTATCTAAATCGCCGATTTCTACACTTTCACATTTTTTTCTTCGTTACTTATGAGCTGGCTTCAACGTCTTCAGGATGGATTAGCGAAAACACGCCAAAGCGTTCAAAGTTCATTGCGCCGAATGGTAGGGGGCGAGCTCGATCCAACGGTCATAGAAGATGTCGAGGCGAGTCTTCTTCAGGCCGATGTTGGTGTACGTACTGTCCAACGGTTTTTGGACGAAATCACCTCGAAAACAGGCCCGTTTCAATCTGCGACTCCCATTGAAGTCCTACACACACTTCTCCTCGATATTCTTCGAAAAGGCGAAACGGAACCATTGGAAGCGATCATTCGTCGAGGGCCCAAACCCTTTGTGTTGCTAACCATCGGCATTAATGGAGTCGGAAAAACGACGACCATCGCCAAACTCGGGCATCGCTTTAATCAGCAAGGGTTCAAGACGCTCTTTGTGGCTGGCGATACGTTTCGGGCAGCCGCCATTGAACAATTGGATATTTGGGGGATGCGCGCGGGCATCGACGTGATCAAACATAAGCAGGGCTCCGATCCTGCCGCCGTGGTGTTTGACGGCATCGTCGCTGCCAAAGCCCGAAACGTGGATGTCGTTCTCATTGATACCGCCGGACGGCTGCATACCAAAGTCAATTTAATGGATGAATTAAAGAAAATGAAACGAATCATTGAGCGAGAAATGCCTGGCGCCCCACATGAAACGTTGCTTGTCTTAGATGGCACACTCGGCCAAAATGCGATTGCCCAAGCCCGCCAATTTCATGAATCACTCGAAATCACAGGTTTAGCCCTCACCAAATTAGATGGGACCGCAAGAGGTGGAGTCGTTGTGGCCATTGTCGAGGAACTCAATCTTCCCATTCGTCTTATAGGCGTCGGTGAAAAGGAAGAGGATCTCCAAAATTTCAATGCGTCCGCCTTCGTGGATGCCTTATTACCCCAAGACACACCCCCCAGTTGATATGGCTATTCTTGGCTTTCTCTTCTGGGTCATTACTGGGAGCCTGATCGCGCCCCACATTATTGAAGCCTATGCCCCACCAACTATTCACCATACGCTGACGGTTGAATTAGACCCTGAAACTCACCGCCTCACTGCCACAGATGTTCTTCATTTGCCGAAGAGCCTATTCAATCAAACCGCTCTTTCCTTTGCACTCAATGCACACCTCACAATAGATCGGATTGCGATACACGGACAGCCTGCATCGTTTTCGAAAATCTCTGAAGACCCTTCAGGCCAAACGGGATTCGAGCAATGGATAATCGAATTTCCCTCATCGAGCCTCAAGCAACCAGATGCATTTAACACCTTAACCGTTGTTTATCATGGGCACATCAATGAGTCGCCAACAGAGTCTGGGGGGCTACGCTTTGTCAGACCGGATAAGACCAATGGCCATATTGGACCGGAAGGGATCTACCTCACATCAGAAACCTTTTGGTATCCAACTTGGGAACAACATCTTGTCACAGTTGATTTGGCAGTGTCCCTCCCTGCTGATTGGCAAGCGATCACACAAGGCCAGGAAACCCATCAGTCGGTGACGGGAGATCAACGAATAAGCCATTGGCGCATTCAATCCCCAACTGAAGCTTTGACGCTAGCCGCCAACCATTTTGTCATCCAGAAAAAACCTTGGCGCGACATTCAACTGGCCACCTATCTCTTTCCCAGCGAAGCCCCCCTAGCCCAACAATATCTTGATGCCACGGCTAACTATCTTGATTTGTATACCAAACTCTTAGGCCCCTATCCCTTCACACAATTTGCGGTCGTAGAAAACTTTTTCCCCAGCGGGTTGGGTATGCCCTCCTTTACGCTATTGGGACAACGCATTGTGCAACGCGGCTACACACAACCCTACTCACTGGGCCATGAAATCGTGCATTCTTGGCTGGGAAATTCCGTTTTTAATGACTTCGCAAAAGGTAATTGGGTGGAAGGGCTCACCACATATCTCTCCAATTATTATTATGATGAGGCGACGGGCAACTACGCAGCGGCACACAAGACTCGCCGTCAGATGATGGACGAATACAATCTCTATGCGACCTCGGAAAAAGACTATCCCATCCGCCAGTTCCATCATAAAGAAACTCGTATCGACAATGCCGTGGGTTATCAAAAAACTGCCTTGGTCTTTCACATGCTTAGGCAGAAACTTGGCGATGACGCCTTCTTCAAAGGCGTCCGTCAAATCATTCAAGAGGGAACAGGGCACTATGTTGAGTGGGAAGATCTCAAACGCGTATTTTCGCATGTTGCCAAACAGGACCTGACAGAATTTTTCAAACAATGGATCGAGCAACCCGGCGCCCCATCGATCACGATTCATGACCTCTCGGTTCGTCCAGATCCCCTTCGCTCAGACCAGAGCATGGTGTCCGGAACCATCTCCCAAAAGGATGGGATTTACACAGTGGCACTTCCAATCCAAGTGAACCTGCAAGAGGCCTCAACAATCAGCGCCACGGTCAATCTAGAACACGCGACTCAACCATTCACAGTGAATGTTCCCAATACCCCAACCTCCATCACGCTTGACCCTGGGCACCATTGGCTCCTGCGCCTGAAGCGCGAACAATTGCCTCCCATGCTGAATGGCTGGGATACCGATGTTCGTCGAATCCTGATTCACGCCAAGACCGCGGCAAAAGGAGAGGAGGCTAGCCTTCAGGCTCTCATACAGCGAATCCAGGGACAACCTGACATCGAGATTCTTCAAAACGATTCCCCAGCCCTAACGGAAGCAGCTTCATACCTCATCATCGGCACTCCAGCCCGTCAGCTCTTGGAGTCAAAGACCTTACCAGCTTGCAATAAGCAGGTTCAGATGGAATCAGGACGCACCACAATTCTGGAACAGGTATTTGAGGGACCCAACATGGCGTTTCTTATCACCTGTCCCCATCCGACCTTCTCGAACCATACCGTCTCGCTCTTTTTTGGCCACTCCCCTGAAGCCGCCACGCCAGTCGCCCGCCTGCTCTTCTTTTATGGATGGGACAGTTATTTGGTCTTTAAACAGGGCAAGGTTGTTGCCCGTGGGATGTTTGAGCCAGTACACTCTGCTCGTGAATTCACCATCCCAACACCATGAGCAATTCACCTAAACATTCAGCGCTTCGATCATTCCCCCTCCTTTGTAAGGAGGGGAAAGGGGAGGTAGAGACAACAACATGGATTTGAATGGCAGAACCAATAAACTCGTAGCATGGACAATTGGGACCATGCTCTTTCTACTCATCTATTCCCCAGTATGCACGGCTGAAACTCCTGAATCCCCCAAACCAGCCTCAGAAATGAAGCCCGAGCCGCATTTAGCCAATATCACACAATTAACCTTTTCCGGGAAAAATGCGGAAGCCTATTTTTCACCAGACGGCTACAAACTCGTGTATCAATCGACGTTAGAGCCAGATGGCAAAACCCTACGTTCCTGTTATCAAATTTACACCATGAATCTGGATGGCTCGAATGTCCGTCGCGTGAGCATGGGAGTAGGCGGCACAACATGTGGATATTATTTTCCCGGAAGCCGTCGAGTCTTATTTTCCTCAACGCATTTAACTGGCGGACAATGCCCGCCCAAACTTCCCCAAACAGAACAGTACCGATGGGCATTAGATAATTATGATATTTTCTCGATGAATGTCGCCAGCACCGACTTACAACGGCTGACATCGGCACCTGGATACGATGCAGAAGCGACGATTTCTCCGAACGGGAGAATGGTGGTGTTTACCTCGGTCCGCGATGGCGACCTTGATATCTATTCGATGGATATCGATGGACGAAACATCAAACGATTAACCAAAGAAGTGGGCTACGATGGCGGAGCGTTTTATTCCCCAAACAGCAAGCGAATCGTCTATCGTGCGCATCATCCTCAAGCCGAAGACGAGGTGAAGGCCTACAAGGAACTCTTAACACAAAACCAGGTGGAGCCTTCCAACTTAGAAATCTTTATCATGAATGCCGACGGATCACACAAAGCCCAAGTCACAGACAATAGCCGATCGAACTTTGCGCCTTACTTCTTTCCGGATGGCAAACGCATCATTTACTCTTCGAATCTCGCCACACCACCTGATCACCAAGGTCGTCCCTCGTTTCATCTCCATGTCATTGGAGACGATGGCACAAAGCCTGAACAAATTACCTTCAATGGAAAATTTAATAGCTTCCCCATGTTCTCGCCTAATGGCAAACAAATCGTGTGGTCCTCCGACCGCAATGCAGGCAAAGGGGAATTCAACATTTTCCTCGCAGACTGGGTCCCATAATAGAGACGGTGAATCAACTTCCTGCTTAGGTCATTCCTGTTTTGGACAACCTGCCCCTGCAAGTAGATGGGCAGTGGGCAGGGATCTCTCAGGGAACGAGAATAAGAGTTATCTAACTTTCAGCGGATAACGTGACGGAAATCCCACCTACCTCATCACCCTCTCCTGATTCACCCGTTTTTCCTATCCTAGCTAAACATGCTTCAACCTCGATAATTGGACTTTCGCTCGTTCTCTTTATTGTCTTGTTTGTTGCCATCGGGCAAGTAGACCACCCCACTCTGGACATCGTACATGGCTTCACGAACCCGTTAGTTGATCAGATTGGCGACATCGGGAACCAACTTGGCAACGGCCTCACCTTGGTCTTCATTTCTTTGGCCATTGGAGCAATTGGCCTGTGGTTGAATTCGGACCGCTGGAAATTTGCTGGATTCTATTCATTACTCGCGCTTGGCATCAGCGGGCTACTCACCCAAATCCTCAAACACAGCCTCAGCCGCCCACGTCCCCGGATCATGGACACCACGCAATGGGAGATCGGCCCTACCCTGGAAAGTGGTTTGGATTCCTTTCCCTCCGGTCATGCCTCTGGCTCGTTTTCAATGGCCATGGCCTTCGCCTATTACTTCCCCAAAGGACGAGTGGTGTGGTTTGGACTCGCCAGCTTTATCGCCTTGTGCCGAGTCATCAAAGGCTCGCACTTCCCAACGGATGTGGTAGGAGGCTTGTTGGTAGGAATAGGATGCGGGCTAGTCTTGGTCTACACCCGCGATACCTGGAAAGGAGCAACCACACGTGCTCTGGCCCAAGGCCTACCCTGGCTCATCACAGCCTTCGGCCTGCTCTGGATTCTGGTTCCACATCCAGGCATAGAACTGGAACCCAATATGTCGCTGTTTGCTGGACTTGTCTTATTAATGGTGGGATGGGGCCTGCGCTTATGGTGGATACGAGAGTGCTCAGATCCAAATTCAACCTCTTATTCGACGGTTCCTACTTGGCCACGCCTACTCATGGGTCTCGGCTTGGCCACAAGTACAGGAAGTCTAATTATCGTAGGAGCAAGTTTCTTGGCAGGAATCGTCTGGTGGCTGGGAACTCAATCTGAGTTACTATCTCAAGCTGAAACAAACAATAAATTTATTTCAGGTTTAAACCCTATCTGGACTGAAGCACTTCTAGGAATCGGAATGTTTTTCCTAGCCATCCTAACCCTCTCAATCCGCTCCATATAGTTTTTATTGGTTTTTTTGAATCCTGCTTTAGGTTACCCTTCAAATTCCAAACCTTAGATTTGTAGCCAGCAACATTTTTTATATTTCTTTCCACTCCCGCAATGGCAAGGCTCATTCCTACCCGTCTTTGGCTCTGAGCGAAAAGGTTGCGGTTTCTCCATGGTTGGATTTTCTTTAAATGCTCTCTCTATAGATTTCTCAATTAATCCCTGCACTTCTTCTTCAGTTGGTCCCTTTTCCTTGAAAAAAGCAGCCGCAGCTATAATTGTGGCAATAGTTACTATTATCAGAGTAAGAAACGCATACAATTCATTGCGGGTTTTTGGCAGAGAATCAACGATAGAACTTAATTCAGGTGCTTCGTTTTTTATTTTCTTGACTGCTTCACTTGGTTCTTTAACTGCTTTTTGAGCTTCTGTAATTACAGCAACTAAGCTACGAAGTTGATTTACTGTTTTTTGCGGTCCAGTTAGTAGCCTAATCACATTACCTACTGTTTGATATGTTCCATCTGGGACTGAACCCATCTCACCACAAGCCGGGCAAGGTCCAGACTTACAACCAATAACTATTGGGCTTCCTGCAATGCCTGATGAAAATACAGCCCCGCAACTGTCACATATTGCTGGTAGTGGTAACGTCATTTCATTCCTTATGGATCTACTACTGATTAGATTAATCCGCATAAGATGCGGATTGTTATTTTCCTACACACCTATTAAACCTGATGCATACCAACTCTTGACGAGCCGGGCCATTTTTTCAATTGGTTGCTCCCCATTCGATGGCTACACTTCCTCCCTCTTCCAATTGTCCGACGCCTGCCGCCCGGCCCCAGGGCCGGACGCTCTTATCGTCCGGCGGGCCTTGTCTGAGCGCAGCGAGTTGGTCCGCCCCTCCATTGTTAGCGTCCGTCCAATCCGATGAGGCCGGACGGGGCGTCAATGGTTTTGGGTCCTTTTGCCGAAACAAAAGGAGCTCGGCTGCCGGGCCGAAACCCGGCATTTACCATAAATGTAGCCGATTCCAATGAAAAGAACGGATACCAGTTCAAAGGTCCGTAATTCTTCGTCAATCACTAAAATAAGTCAAGGAATTTTGATTACAACAGCGGTTCGCTGGAGAGGAGAGAGAAGCCACCGCGTTCAAGGACAACAGTCCAAGCAGCCACGGCTTCTGGAATCTCAAGACGGAGTGGAGTCTGAAGGATAATCATTTTTTTACCTGAAGCCGCCAAATGCGTCTCCCATTCTTTCTCATCATGTGGCCCCAGAAAATGCACTTTGCGTTGGGCATAAAAACTCAGGGATGGGCGCTTTCTTCCGACTTGTAACAGGCGGCCGTCTTTCTCCAAATTAAACCCAGCAATCGCGGCTAACTGCTGAGGCGGTTCGATGAAATACATGTGATACACGGGAACCGCACCTTTCACAAGGAGCACCCCAAAAACCAGCATCATTCCAGCGGCTATGCCCACCGCCCAGGATCGCCTCGTTTCTGAATCTAAATAATATCGAATACCCATCGTTCCAAGAATAATAGCCAATCCCATCATAACGGGAAGCCACTCAAAATCTACGTTCACCGCAGCCGGGAACTCCTTGATGATTTTGCTCATGAAATGCTGAAATACGGACGGAGCCAGAATAATGGCAAGCCCCAGCACATACCCAATCCCCAAGAGGAGAAGTCGAGAGACTCGCCAATTCGGGGATAAGACCATTCCTTGAAAACGTTTCCACCAAAGCGCCACTAAAATCGCCGATGCAGGAAACAGGGGATAAATATAATGCGGCAACCGTGTAGCCGAGAGAGTAAAGAAGACGAACAGTCCCACGACCCAGACACTCAGGAAAAATTCCAGATGACTTTCTCGCGCACCAAACTCTTGTTCGTTCCAATAGGCTTTCCACTTTTTCAGCGATTGATAGAGCACGGAAGGCAGGAACGCACTCCAGGGGAAAAATCCCAGCAGCAAGATGGGCACATAAAAAAAGAACGTCCCTCCATGCCCTTCCATGGGACTCATGAATCGACCAGTCGTATTGGCTTGTGCCGCTGCCCAATAGTCTTCGGCATGAATTTGAAACATCGCAATGTACCAGGGAGCCGCCACTACGATAACCAGACTGATACCGAACAGCGGAAAACCCCTTTGCCAAAACAATTTCCATTGTCGCGTGAGTGTGAGATAGGGAATGACTCCCACCAACGGAATGATAATGCCGACTGGCCCCTTGACTAACATCCCGAATCCCATGGCTACGTAAAAACAGATGAACCACCATCGACTATTTTTCGTGGAACGGTTTAATGCATGCCAAAAACTATAGCCTGCCAAGGTGGTGAAGACGACGAGCTCTGGGTCGGTGATGACCATTCGATTGATGGCCAAAAATTCCATATTGAGCAACAGCATGATTGACGACAAGAGGGCCAAAGGCGCACCCAACCATCGATACACAAAGGCGTATTGCACCAGGAGAACAAGGAGTCCGGAGATGGCCGAGGGAAACCGCGCCGCAAATTCATTGATGCCGAATAGGCGATAGGAACCGCTGATCAGCCAATAGGTAAATGCTGGCTTGGCAAAGCGCGGTTCGTAATTGAGAGTGGGTGAAATCCAATCACCCGTTTCCAGCATTTCTCTAGCGGCTTCGGCGTTGCTGCCTTCGTCCCGATCGGTCAGTCCTAAGCCACCCATCTCCAACCCCCCCAGCCAGCCCCCTTCCAGGCCAAACAGCCAGATGCCCAACACAAGCAGCAAGGCAATATGGGAGAATGCGGAGCGAGAAAACCTAGATGGAAGAGAAGATGAGGCAGAAGGAGGCGTCGAAGAAGAGTCGGAAGGGGTCGAGAGATTATCCACTCACCACTCGCTTCTTGGCCCGATAGAGAAGAATGAGGTTACGCACATAGACGACGGTCCCTACACTTTGCCCCGCGATAAAGACCGGGTCAATTTTATGAATAGCATACGCTAACACGATGATACTTCCCGCTAAGCTCAGATACCAAAATGAGATCGGGATATGACTTTCTTCCCGCCGTTCGGATGAGAACCATTGTAGCAACCATCGAGAGAAAAAGAGGCTTTGTCCAAGAAAGCCGATTCCCAACCACACCATTTCTTCTGTTGTCAGTGATGTGAAATCCATTGGTTCACGATCACATATGGGATGAAGGACGCTTGGATTCCCGCATCGTATAGTTGAGGCAGCGTTTCTGCATCCATCGTACGGCAAACAGATCATACAGCCCCACAAACAACCGATTGCCCACGCCATACTTGGACGTGCCATGTGCCCGAGGAAAATGTTGCACGGGGACTTCAGTCACGGTAAACCCGTACATCTGAGCCACGGCCGGGAAAAACCGATGCATATTTTTAAACAAGGGCATCCGTTCGATAACGGCGCGTCGAAATATTTTCATGGAACACCCTGTATCTGACATTCCATCATGCACCACCCTATTCCGCACGTAATTGGCTATGGTCGATGACCATCGACGCACCATATTGTCATGCCGCGCCGCGCGGCGCCCACAGACCAAATCAAATTTATTAACCAACGGCAGCAATTTAGCAAAATCATTGGGATCATATTGTAAATCCCCGTCCATGGTCGCAATCAGTTCCCCCTTTGACTGTCGGAACCCCGCATCAAATGCCGCCGTTTGGCCATGATTTTGGTCTAAATGAATGACTCGAACCCCTGGGGTTTGCATGACGAATTCATCCAACAGGGTCTCACTGCCATCGGTGCTCCCATCATCCACCAATACCAGTTCAAAGGAAGCAGCCTCACTTTCAGGTCGAACTTCAAAGAATTTGAGAAGTTGGCTGACTAATAACGGAATATTGTCCCGTTCATCTTTGATGGGAATGACAACCGATATCCATGGGAGAGGAGGAAGGTTCATGGAAAGAACATCTTACACGGCCCGTCCTTACTATTGGGAAACCACCCACGTTTAGATACTCCAACTTGGCCAAGGCATTCTACTGAATCCCTGAAAAACCGGTCAAACATCAGCCGTAGTGGATTGTTCATGGGATCGCCTTAAGCCGTCGCGTTGATATCCCTCGAGGACTCTAGGAAAAGTTGACCAGGGGAACGGGCTTTTGTAATGTGAAAATCATTTACGCGGAGGACGATCAATGCAAGAAGACATTATGCAAGCCTATATGGAAATCTAGCAGGCCATGCAGCGCTATTCTCTATTGCTACAGGACCACGTCGTGGCCTTACAAAAGAGTGAAGAACCAGGGGATCAAGTGAAGTTTGAGCGGATGAAGGCGGGCGCAACTGCTATGCGAGACAGCAGTCAAATTTATCTCTCGTATGCAAAATTTGTGGCGTATGGGATGCCTGACAGTGAAGACTTAATTGAGGATGAAGATTTACAGAGTTAGGGATGACCGCAAATAAAAGAGGAGGCTCCTATTTCTTACTCCTCATTATTTGCTCCTTACTTTTCCCTTTCTTTTCTTGGGAAAAATGGTCGGGGCGAGCCGATTTGAACGGCCGACCTCTCGCACCCCAAGCGAGTGCGCTACCGGGCTGCGCTACGCCCCGACAACTGTCGTCTTGAATCGTTTTCGTTCGTTTCACAGCCTACGTTAGGCTGATTGCCGATCTAAGATTTTCAAAATACCCTGTAATTCAGTTTTGGCTTTTTTTACACGATCTTTCGGTATGTGAACGGCTTGACCGCTCTTTTTCTTGCGATACCAAAATCTTTTGAGGCCCGCAATGGTATACCCTTCCTCATACAGCATTCGCTTGATTTCAAAAATCGTTTCGATATCTGTCTTTGTATAAATACGGTGCTTCCCCTGACTTTTCTTCGGTTTCAGGAAAATGAATTCTGATTCCCAAAACCGTAGGACATAAGCTGGTAGTTTTGCAATCGAGGCCACTTCCCCGATCTTATATCCAGCTTTTTCCTCGTGTTTCGTGCCCACTCCCATGTTGACTCACACCATAGTCATGATACGCCCTGGCTTTGACCTTCAGCATTCACATATTGCTTAAAGAGCGCGCTTGGACGGAACGTCACGACCCGACGAGGGGTAATGGCAATCTCCTCCCCAGTCCGCGGATTTCGCCCTTTTCGTTCCCCTTTGTTTCGGACGACAAAATTACCAAACCCAGCAATTTTGACGACCTCTCCTTGTTGCATCATGGCTTTGATCAAGTCCAAAACTTGTTCTACCATTTCCATGGATTCTGTTTTCTGAATCCCGGCAGTCTCTGTGATGATGTCGGCGATATCCGCCTTTCTCATAATCAGTACCCCCTGGCAAATGCTTGTGAAAGGAATGGAAAGGGATAGGGTACCCTACCTCCTAATGGCCTTAATGGGCAGAACGTAACCCCCCTCAGCAATCTTGTCAAGAACTTCTTACTTTTCAGGGTCTTATTCACCATAGACGAGTCAGGGGAACGGGGATAATAGGAGGAAATAGAACCTCTGTAGCCCTAGAGCTTTTCTCGCATGAGTTTATATTCAATACTATCTGCCAACGCCTGCCAACTGGCTTCGATGATGTTTTCAGATACCCCGACAGTCCCCCATTTTTCTTTGTGATCTCCGGATTCGATCAGCACTCGGACTCGCGATCCTGTTCCTCTCAACCCTGTTAAGACCCGGACTTTATAGTCCAACAGCTTGACTTCTTTGAGTTGCGGGTAGAAATGCTCTAAGGCTTTTCGTAAGGCATGATCAAGGGCATTAACTGGTCCATCCCCGACAGCTGCGGTATGCTCCACGACATCACCGACTTTGACCATAATGGTGGCTTCCGAGATAGGCTCTTCATGCGTTTTGCGCTTCTCGACAATAATACGACACCCCAACAGCTCGAATGAAGGCGTGTGGGTTCCTAAAGCTTTTCGTACCAGCAGTTCAAACGATCCCTCGGCCCCCTCAAACTGAAAGCCCTCATATTCTAAATTTTTGAGGGAACCTAATAATTCTTGGACCTTTGGGTTATCTTGCGAAAGATCCAACCCAAACAATTCCATCTTTCCAAATACCGCACTACGCCCACTATTATC
>JAJDBR010000256.1 GCA_029261275.1 Nitrospirales bacterium | reverse complement strand
GGGTGTAACCCAACAAAGGGACGAAAGGTTGCCTAGCCACCTAGGTACCATTCTCTATTTCTCTTCTTAGCCTTCCCTGTGCTCCTGATGTGTCCTGAACCAGACCTCATTTCTCCCTCGTTCACGAACCGGGTGGTAGGCTGCTCCTTTTCTCAACAAGGAGGGAATCCCTATGCCTGTCATGTCTATTCTGACCCCGTTAGAACAAGACGCCTACAGCCAGCCCCCTGTATTTTCTCACGTGGAGCGGAAACGATTTTGTGATTTCCCCGCGAGCCTGCTCGCGATTGCTGACACCCTTCGTTCTCCCACCAATCGAGTGGGATTCCTCCTCAGCTGTGCGTATTTTCGAGCCACCAAACGCTTCTTTCCCGTGCAGTCGTTTCATCAGCATGACATCGAATTTATTGCCCAGCGATGGGGGTTGAGTCCTCAACAGATCGATCTCAGGCGCTATGGCAAATACGCACGCATTGGCCATCAGCAACGCATCCGCACGTTTTATGGCTTTACCCTCTTTGATGCCAACGCGCAGGTGGTGCTGGCAACTGAACTCCGGCCACTGATCCAGGCCTACCTCTCTCCGAAACAGATCTTCTATCGCCTGGTTGACGTCTTGATCCATACCAAGATTGCCCCACCCAGCTATGTCGTCCTACGGACCTTCATCGTGGAGGCCCTCACGCAGCACAAAGTCGACCTCATTCGAATCATTCAACAGGAGCTTCCTGAGGGGACACGCCAGCTACTCGACGCCTTGCTCACCAAACACCAAACCAAGGGAGGCGCCCTGATCAATCGGTATCAATTGACGCTCTTGAAACGGGCACCCCAATCCACCACCCCATCCTCCATTGCCAAGAGTCTGGCCAATCTCAAGCGTCTCCAGGTGTTGCACCGACGGATCCTGCCAGCCCTCCAACGGTTAGCCTTAGGGCATGCCGGTATTCGCTATTATGCCCACAGTGTGCTCAAGTCAGAAATTTTCCAACTGACTCGCCGGACCGAGGAGGATCGGTATCTGCATCTCTTGGCCTTTATCATGCACCAGTTCTACCGTCGTCATGATGCCATGATTGAGGTCATTGTGAAAACGATGCAAGGGGCGGTGAACACGGCCCAACGTGACCATAAGGCGGCCTCCTATGAGCGGCGCGAATCAACCACGCACTTAGTCCAAACCCTACTCAGCCACCTCGATGACTCGTTCCTCACCGTCTTGTCGGCCATTGAGCACATTGTGCAGCAGGCCGATTGGGATGCTGCCCACAAAGTGCAGCAGATCAAAGCGACGCTCACCCGGCATCATCCCACCACCCAACACACCCTGACGGTGCTGCCACCGCTCCGGGAACAGATCACTCGTGAATTGACGGACATCTCCTATTATCAGGTATTGGAGAAGAAGGGGCGACGGATCGTTCGCCGACTGGCTCCGGTGGTGCAGGCCCTCACCTTTCAAGCTGACCCCGGGGCGCAGGGTGTCATGGTGGCGCTCCCAACGCTGCACTTGCCTCCACGCGCCTGTGACCTGACCGTCCCCATGGCTTTTTTGACTGCAGCCGAACGCCGGGCGGTGCAGAATCCAGAGGGAACGTTACGTGTCACCCTCTATAAAATGTTGCTGCTGGTTCATCTCATGCGGTGTCTCAAGTCCGGCACCATGAATCTTCTCGACTCCTATAAATATCGCCCTTTCGATGACTATCTCATTCCCCGGGCGCAATGGCAGCACGAGAAAGCGCGCCTACTGGCTCGCGCCAACCTCACCGCCTTTGCCGATCCTCTTCCAGTGTTGAACGAACTTGAGATGGCTCTGCACGCCCAATATGCCACGACCAATGAGCGAGTACTGACGGGGGCGAACGAGCAGGTGCAGTGGTCTGCCACCGGCACCCTTCGAATCACCACCCCCAAACTCGAGGAGCAAGAACGCGAGGCCCTGCAGACCTTTCTCCCCGATCGACAAGATATCCCGTTACTTGAAGTCCTTTCGACCGTTGATCGGTACAGTGGCTTTCTCGAAGCCTTTCACCATGCCCAGCATCGTCATCGTCGCGTGCCACCGCCTCGGAAAACATTTTTCGCCGGCATTATTGGGTTAGGTTGTGGCATTGGGACCCAAAAGATTGCCCGCATTTCTCGTCAACTGCGGCCCCGGGAACTTGAACAAACAGTCAACTGGTTTTTTTCGCCAGAAGCGACCCGACTCGCCAATGATCGCGTGGCTTCCCTCATGACGCGTCTGCCCCTTCCCAATATTTATCGTCAGACGTCGGACACGGTACACACCTCCAGCGATGGACAAAAATTCGAGGTCCGCCAAGATTCCCTGAATGCCAATTACTCGTTTAAATACTTCGGGAAGGGCAAAGGCGTGAGTGTCTACAGTTTTATTGATGAACGGCATGTCCTGTTTTATTCGACGGTGATTAGTGCGGCAGAACGTGAAAGCACCTATGTCCTCGATGGCTTGCTGCATAATGACGTCATTGAGAGTGACATGCATTCCACCGACACTCACGGCTATAGCGAAGTGATCTTTGGGGTCATGAATTTGTTGGGATTTTCATTCGCCCCACGCATTCGGAACCTCAAGAAACAACGGCTCTATGCCTTTCGGCAAGAGACACGTCAGGAGGCCCTCCCGAATACCGTGCGTCCGGTGGGCTATATCAACACCGCACTGCTCCTTGAGCAGTGGGATGAGATCCTCCGTTTTGTGGCCACCATGAAGGTGAAAGAAACGACGGCCTCGGATTTGTTCCGTCGCCTCAACTCCTATTCGAAACAACATGCCCTCTATCGCGCGCTGAAAACCTTTGGGCACATTCACAAGTCCTTATTTATTTTGCGGTATCTCGATGATGTGGCCTTACGGCAGGCCATTGAAAAGCAGCTCAATAAAAGTGAAAGCGCCCATAAGTTTACGCGCGCGATCTCCGTGGGCAATCCGCGAGAATTATTAGAAGCCGACAAACAGGAACAAGACATGGAGGAGGGCTGCAAACGCCTGATCAAAAATGCCATTATTTGCTGGAATTATTTGTATTTATCGCAGAAACTTGAAGAGGCAGGAGACGGCCCGTTGCGAGAGACTTTACTCCATGCGATTCGCCATGGATCCGTCGTGTGTTGGCAGCATATTAATTTGTTGGGGGAGTATGATTTCTCAGAAGAACGGCTCGAAGATTCGGTCGGCATCAAGCCCCCGAAACTTCTCGCCTAATCTGGGCACAAAAACGGGGGGTCCAAAACCGACGTTTCGTCAATGGTTCCAACAGGTTAGGCGAAATCCTAGGCAACTTATCGTCCCTTTGTTGGGTTAGACCC
>JAJDBR010000255.1 GCA_029261275.1 Nitrospirales bacterium | reverse complement strand
TGGACTCGCTGGCGGCGATCACCTACATTTCAGTCTCATCATACATGGTGAGCAGGTTAACCCTACGGAATGGTGGGACCCCTTCTGGGTCAAAACACGGATCAAAGACAAACTCGGCCTGCCTTCGTTAACCAAAGCCTCCGATGTCGAGCCGGAACCCGAACGACCTTCCGAAGAATTCGGGCCCGAGCCAGCCCAGGTCCCCTAAATCAGGGAAAAAATTGAGCAGTAAGGGGTACGTGGTAAGACGTGACCGAATACATGCATTCGTCCATTCCGTCCCATTCTCTGTTTATCTTTTTTTCGTGTTACAGATGTCTCCAATAAGTTGAAAGCTTTTATATATGGCTAAACGCCCGAAAACTCCATCGTCTTCTTCGGCAGAAACTGCCACGACTGTTATTCCGGTTCCGTTAGATGAAACCACACGACAGCGATATTTGAACTATGCCTTGTCGGTTATTACCTCTCGTGCCCTACCCGACATTCGCGACGGGTTAAAACCCGTGCAGCGACGCATCTTGTTTTCCATGTTTCATAATCATCGTCTCACCCCAGACCGACCACCCATCAAAAGCGCGAAAGTTGTCGGATCAGTCATCGGTGAATGGCACCCTCATGGAGACGTGGCCGTCTACGATGCCATGGCTCGCATGGCCCAACATTGGTCGCTCCGAGCCACCTTAGTCGATGGGCATGGGAACTTCGGCAGCCAAGACGGAGATCGTCCTGCTGCCTACCGGTATACCGAAGCCCGATTGACGCCTCTCGCACTTGAACTGCTGAACGAACTCAACAAAAACACCGTCGATTTCCAACCCAACTACGACGGCAAAGCGGAAGAACCGCTGGTCTTGCCTGCTCGATACCCCAATCTCCTGATCAACGGATCGACTGGCATTGCCGTGGGCATGGCCACCAACATGCCGCCACATAATCTCAGCGAAGTCATTGACGCAGCCATTGCACTCATTGGCAATCGGGATGCCTCAATTGCTGACCTCATGAAATCGCTGAAGGGTCCGGATTTTCCAACAGGAGGCGAAATTCTCAATAGCCGGAACGAAATTCGAGCTATCTATGAAACGGGGCAAGGATCGATTCGGTTACGAGGGGAATATACCGTCAATGCTGGTGAATCGGGCAAATCGGAAATTCTCATTACATCCATTCCCTTTGCAGTAGACAAGTCCACCATTGTGGAACGCATTGGGGAACTCATCATCACCAAAAAAATTCCCCAATTAGTGGATGTGCGGGACGAATCAACCACTGACGTGCGTATTACCTTGGAATGCCAAAAAGACGCTGATCCGCATTTGGCCATGGCGTATCTCTTCAAAAACACGCCGCTCCAAAATAATTTTTCGGTCAACATGACCTGTCTGATCCCGGTACCGGACTCTTCCGTGTCGCGCCCCGAGTGCCTGAATCTCAAGCAGATGCTGGAACAGTTCATCGACTTTCGTTTTACGACCGTCACCCGACGGTTCACCTACGATCTACAGGTGCTAGAAAAGCGCATTCATATTCTCAGCGGCTTCAAGAAAATTTTTGATGCCCTCGATCAAGTCTTACGAATCATCCGCGCAAGTGACGGCAAAGCCGATTCGGCCACCAAATTACAACAACAATTCGATCTGGACGCCCTTCAAACAGAAGCCATCCTCGAAACACCCATTTATAAGTTATCCAAGCCAGAAATCCAAAAAATGCTAGATGAGCTGAAGGACAAACAGCGTCAGGCCAAAGATCTGAAGGCGCTCTTGGCTTCCAAGAAGAGATTATGGGACGTCGTCAAACAGGAATTGCAAGAGGTGGCCAAAACATTCGGCGATAAACGACGCACCAAAATTGGCCGCAAACAGACAGAGGAAGTCGAATTCGATCCGGAGGCCTTTCGTGTCAAAGAAGACGCAGTCATCACCATCTCGACCGACGGCTGGATCCGAAGAGTTGGGATCGTTAAAGACCTTTCAAAAGCCCGCGTCAGAGAAGGCGATAGCTTGATGATCATTCTCGGAGGCAGCACCCTGGACCCTATGGTCTTCTTTTCCAATTTTGGCAGCGCATACACGATACGAATTGGTGATATTCCTCCCGCCAGAAGCGGATATGGCGATCCCGTGCAAAAACTTTTTAAGTTTAAAGATGGGGAGCGCATCATTGGTGGGTGGAGTTTCGATCCCCGCATGGTGTCGGCAACCGGAAAAACACCTTCAGGGGGGACCTCAAAAGGCGGGCAACTCGCACTTTTCGATAAAAATGGTAAACCCCAAAACCCAATATCCCTGGAAGCTGTTGCGGTCACCACCAGCGGAATGGGGCTTCGCGTTTCTCTGAGTTCGTTTCAAGAACCGTCGACTCGGCTAGGTAGAAAATTTTGCAAGCTCAAAGAAGGCGAAGAAGTTGTGGCCCTTGAAGTCATCACCGGCGCCTTGAAACAGACTGTCGTGGCAGTGGCCTCCACCAAAGGACGTGCGCTCCTTTGTAAAGCTGAAGACGTCGCTCAACTAGCCGGTCCCGGCCGGGGTGTGATTGTTATCAAATTAGATCTCAAAGATACCTTGATAGGATTTAAACTCTTATGCACAAAAGATGACCGTCTGGTTCTTCTTAAAGAAGGTGGAGGACCGTTTTCTGTCACTCTTCGTAAATATCAAGTAGTGGGACGAGGCGGGAAAGGGCATGCGCTCTTTAAGCGTGGACGTCTCAGCGGAATGGAACCTGGCGAATTGAACATCCCTATATTTCAAACGGAATAATCGATAATAAAGAAGAGATATGCAACCCGACCATCCATTCTTCATCGATAGACACTAAGGAACTCACAGATGGCTAAATCATATGGTGCCAGTGATATTGTTGTGTTGGAAGGGATCGATCCTGTTCGACGACGGCCTGCCATGTATATTGGTGGAACGGATAAAACAGGACTGCATCATCTGGTTTGGGAGATTCTCGATAATGCGATTGACGAAGCCATGAATGGCTACGCCTCTCAAATCATTGTGGAATTGGATAAATCCCGGGAAGGCCTCCGCATTTCCGACAATGGCCGAGGCATCCCAGTGGATAAGCATCCCAAGCATAAAAAGTCCGCCTTGGAAATTATCATGACCACCTTGCATGCCGGTGGAAAATTTGAAACCGGAAGTTATATCCATTCTGGAGGTCTGCATGGCGTTGGCGCCTCAGTCGTCAATGCACTCTCTCGGCACCTGGAGGTTCAGGTCAAACGAGAAGGGAAGGAATGGGAACAGACCTATCAAGCAGGGATTCCCCAAGGCCCCGTGAAGGCGAAAGGCAGCGCCAAAGGGACTGGAACATCGGTGTACTTTCGTCCTGATCCAAAAATTTTCGGAAAAACCATTCAGTTCGATCCAGACTTACTACAAGATAGCTTGGATGCCAAGGCCTACCTCCATAAAGGCTTGAAGCTCACGTTTAAAGATGGAACAACGGGGAAGACGCATCAGTTTCATCACGAACAGGGCATTCAGGAGTATTTACAGAAATTGGTGGGAGACCGAGGGAAAAAACCCACCGTCGATTTTGTCTTTTACCTTGATCGGCAACTGCCCAAGGACCCGTCAGGCTCAAACGGAGCCACGCAGAATCTCGGCTTAGAAGTGGCCCTGCAATGGACCGATGAACCGGCTGAATTCGTCAGAAGCTATGTGAATGGCGTCTCCACCCCAAATGGGGGAACCCATGAAATGGGATTACGCGGTGGACTGGTCAAAGCCGTGCGTAATTACATTGAGACGCATACTTTGATGCCCAAAGGACTCTCGCTGCAAGCAGAAGATATTCGTGAGGGGATGGCGTCCGTCCTGAGTGTTCTGGTCCTCCACCCGCAATTTCAAGGGCAGACCAAAGAGCGCCTCAATAATCCAGAAGTCCAAGCACAAGTTGACACAATCGTCAGGCCAGCCCTGGAAAACTATCTCAACAAAAACAAAACGATAGCCGAAACTCTCGTCGGTCGAATGGTCTTAGCCGCTCGCGCACGGGAAGCCTCACGCGAAGCCTCCAAAGCCGTCATGCGCAAGTCAGCGGTGAGTCATCGCCTGAACCTTCCAGGCAAACTAGCTGACTGTCAAAGTACGGATCCTTCAATCAGCGAACTCTTTATCGTCGAGGGGGACTCAGCAGGCGGGACAGCCAAACAGGGTCGGAATTTGAAAACGCAGGCGATCCTGCCTATCCGTGGAAAAGTGTTGAACACCGAAGAACTCACACTCTCAAAAGTCGTCGAGAACAAAGAATTAGCCGATCTTATTAAAGTGCTCGGCTGCAGTATCGGAAAAGATTTCACCCTCAATAAACTGCGCTATCACAAAATTATTTTATTAATGGATGCCGATATTGATGGGCACCACATCAGCACATTGTTGCTCACCTTTTTCTTTCGCCACATGCCTGAACTCATACGACAAGGCCATGTCTACATTGCCCAACCACCGCTGTATCGGATTGAAATTGGCAAGGAAATTCAGTGGGCAGGAACCGATGAGGAAAAAATGGAAATTGTGGCGGCCGCCCGCGCCAATGCCAAGCCCATCATTAGCCGCTTCAAAGGGCTTGGAGAAATGTTTCCACATCAACTCAGAGACACCACTCTCCACCCTGCCACCCGTCGCCTTCTCAAAATTGAGTTACTTGACGAACTCAATACCGACCGCACCTTCCACGACTTAATGGGCAAACGCACCGAAGCCCGCTATGAATTTCTCATGGCCAATGCAGGATCCGTCGAAAATTTGGATGTCTGAAGCCGTAAGACAGTAAAGAAAATGGGCCATCCATCTCCCGCGAGCTCAGAATCGGAGACAGGTCTTGTAATACCACATTTTGATTAACCTTAATTTTCAACTCCCCTTCTTAACAACCCAACAAGATTTTCCAGTTTCAAGGCAGAGAAAAACCAGTAGAGCTTGATTTATTATTACAAAACCTGCCCTCCTTTTCTCGCATCAATCTTTCCAATTGTCGACTGAAGGTTGACCTAACACGGTGAAAATAGGCTGCTCGCACTCAAGATCTTCAATTCAATTGCCCTTGCCATATTTCCCCGAAAAATGATTCCTGATACCCATTTCAATTAAAGCAACAAGGCAAGCCTGACCCCATTAGATTAATGAGAGGTCGTATTCCAATCTCGGTGGAGAAAATTATAGCCGATCAGGCACCACGTCAGAATGCCAGCGAAAAAGAAAAATCCGGCAATCAGAACCAACCTCTTTCCTTCCATGTCCTTTTCCTATTTAACCGAGTTTAGGGGAAAAAGATAATGTCGTTGGACATTGCACCTTTGGATGGAACGAAGTACTCTCCGACCACATTGTTGGTGCGTTGGCCTTGCGCGTCGCCTTCTAGAAAGATCCGCGTGCGCCGGCTGGCCAAGACCTGCACTACAACGCGCCGTCTATAGGCCAAGAGCGGAACGCCCATAAGCTGACGGGCGCGTTTCAGAAAGTTCGTCGCGGAGGCTACTCGGCAGGTTACCAGAACAATGCCAGCGATCCCTGACCCTCGGAGTTCCCGCCCCATTTCTATGAAACGGTTGAAATTCTCGAGCCTCTTTTTCGCCCCTTGGTTACCTTTTTTGGCTTCCTCTTCGTCATTCTCCTTGTCGGATTTCACAACGATACCCCTCCGTGCTGGGGGACGAACGTCATAAAAAACACTCACCTGAGACTTACCTGAGACCAACTCGCTGAAGGAATTGTTCCCAACAACGTTGAATCCGCTTGGTGCCAGCTGGAACATACCCTCATCGATGCGGCCACGCGAAGTTACGGCAATACCGTGACCAGCACTCAGGAACAGCACACCGTTTCTGCCAGCCTGATTCGCAGCCTTTTCGATCTTCTGCGCAGCGGAATTCACGGTTTCTTGTTGGCTTTGTACAACCGTATGAGTATGAACATTTGGAAGAGCAGACCAGAACTGCTCGACTTGTCGCGCCCAATGCAGAGCATCCTGCCGCGGTTCTGTGACAGTTGCCAGCCCAACAGATTTCGCTCCGCTTTGAGTTTCCGATCCGGATCCACCAGCCTGCCCCGCGAACATATGACGCGAACGGCCAGACGAAAAGTCGGATAATATCGCTAACAATGCACGGTTCAATTTTCCCTGGGTGAGCGGGCCCACGATACCGTCGGCGGCAAGTTTCTTCGATGGGGCTATCTGAAATTCGCGGGTGCGTCGATCGCTCAATGGCCCGAATATGCCATCTGTCACGAGGAGCTGGAAAGCACTCCCACCAACAACGTTGAGTTGGGATTGAAGAGCGGCGACCCTTGGTCCCTTCGAACCTGGACGTAACATATCCAAACCTCCTCAATCATTAGTAACAAAATCATGGACCGCTTTAAGAATTAATTTGACAATAAATTTTCATATTCGCTTTCCCAATTGCCGCAGAGTCTCTATGGCGTAGGCCAAAAAACGACAGTTGCCCGATTCATTAAACTAACTTGCAAAAATGCCAATGGAGGAAGCTGCACCATCCAGCTTTCCTTCAAAAGTCTTCACTCTGTCAAATATGTCCTTTGTGCCAGTGTTCTATTAACAAATAGAGAAAGGGCTGTCTAACACTTGCATAAGAGAATTGCAAGTAATTTGGGAGGAGGTCTTGAGTCTTGCAGCACCTGAGTTCTGCTTCGCCATTTCCTAGCTGACCCAACTCCTGCTCTTGGCCTACTTCGCAGGCCAGATCAGAAATGCAGCTGGCGCCAGCCGCATTAGAATCATTATGAACTTTTCATATGGAAAGCCCTACAGGCTTTCTCGATGCTCCCGAACCAACCCCATCATCTTGTTCATCACCTGTTGGGACCGTCGTTCCTCGACTGCATTCTGGTTTTTTATTTCTTTTTTCATATCTGGATCGGGTCGCATTTTTTGATACTGAATGAAATCCTGGATTACCTTTTGCATTTCGTCAAACGATAGTCTCTTTCGTTCTCTCAGCACTTTTGCTGTC
>JAJDBR010000254.1 GCA_029261275.1 Nitrospirales bacterium | reverse complement strand
AAAATAACAACTGTTGAAGCTTGACGTCACTCATGAGGCCATTTGAATGTTCCATCGCTTCGATCAAATGCAACGCATAGATCAGAAACGCACGATCACTAGTCACTTCTACGGGTTTTCGCATACAAACTCCACAGGATTATCTAATACGGTCATCTCAAAATATTCCTTGACCCAATTCGCGTCTTGGGGTTTAATAGCCCTTCCCCCTTTCAGAAAATAGCGCGCCATGCCCAAACCCATCAAAGAACTCGACCTGCTCAAAAACCATCTCGCGAAACATAGCCTCAAGCTAACTCGGCAGCGAGAACTCATTCTCACCACGTTCCTGAAAATGGAGCATGTCACCGCCGAGCAGTTATATCATATTTTAGCCAAGAAAGACCCCCATATCGGCCTCGCCACAATCTACCGGACGCTCAAACTCTTTTGCGACACCGGCCTGGCACAAGAACGCCATTTCGGCACCCAAACACAGTTCGACAACGTGGCCCACAAGGGTCACCACGACCATTTGATTTGTACTGGATGCGGGAAAATTGTGGAATTCAACAACTGTCAAATCGAAGACTTACAAGAAGCCGTGGCCAAAAAAAATGGGTTTACCATTCAGACCCATAAATTAGAACTCTACGGCCTCTGCGCCAGTTGTCAGCCTGCCTAGAATTTCCTTAAAAACGCTCGGCTTCCCTCCCCTGTGTAATCTTGCTCCCTGAAGGATATCCATAGTACAGTATCAATTATGAAAATGATTATTCAAATCGATAGAAAATCATACATTGTGCCTTATCTTTCAATACTTTTGGCCTTCATTTTATTGGGCCTTGGATCCTTTAAGGTTGGAGATCTGTATGCAGGAGAGTCGGTCATCGTCTATTCGGGGCGAGCCGAACGATTAATTAAGCCGGTTTTGGATCATTTTGAAAAAACGACGGGTACCACAGTCCAGCTGTTGACGGCAGGCAGCACGGAATTGGTGAACCGGTTACGTGCGGAAAAGACTCGAACTCCAGCAGATGTGTTCATTACCAATGAAGCTGGGGCATTAGAGTTAGCCAGAAAGCTTCATTTACTACAGCCGATTACTCTTCCTGATATAGAGAAAACGATACCGCAGCCTTTTCGAGCTCCAGATAATAGTTGGATTGGACTTTCCGGACGCATGTGGGTGACTGTCTACAACACCACGATGGTGGACCCTTCGTCGATTCACTCTTTGTTGGATTTAGCTACTCCAACATGGAAAGGGAAATTGGCCATTCCCACAGCCAATAGTGAATATCTTCAAGCAGGTGCCTCCATGGTGTTAGCCGCCAAAGGGGAAAAGACGGCTGATGCCTTTTTGCAAGGCATTCGTGATAACGCGGGAAATGAAGTGTATGGAAAAAATCGCCAGATTGTGGATGCTGTGGCGAAAGGAAAGGTCTCCGTCGGCATTGTCAATCACTATTATATTTTCCGCCATTTGAGCAAAGACCCTCAGGCTCCGATTGCCCCCTTGATCACCGACCAGGACGAAGGTGGCATGGGCAGCATTATGAACGTGGCGGGCATCGGCCTCACAGCGCATGCCAAGCACCTGCCAGCAGCAAACCAATTGATTACGTTTTTGATGTCTCCGACCGGGCAACGCATGTTTGCCGAGATCAATAAAGAATATCCCGTGAATCCCGCCGTCAGCGCCGACCCGGCGGTACCGCCAGCTTCCTCTTTTCGTGCGTCAACCATTCCCCTCACGCGATTGGCCGAGCTGCGAGATCCTATCATTCAAGAGATCCAGCGCCTGGGTCTTCGCTAAGCATTGCGGCGCTCCTGCATGGTTCGCCACACCCAGCTGACTCCGCTTTCCCTTGTGGGCCTCAGCATTGCCGCCCTCCTGACGTTCCCCCTTGTCTATGTGACCTATTCGGCTTTGACCGGCGATCTTTCGCAGGCCGGTCAACTATGGAACACCCGCCTTCCTGAATTATTGACCAATACCATTTCTTTGGCCCTGGGGGTTTCAATTGTCACCCTGACCCTTGGGGTTTCCACCGCATGGATCATTACCCGCTATCAGTTTTGGGGACGAGCCTTTTGGGACTGGGGGTTTGTCTTGCCGTTGGCCATTCCCTCATTTGTCTTGGCCTATGTCTATACCTATTTATTGGATACGGCCGGACCCGTTGAGCAATCCTGGCAATGGATCACGAATTCTGATACTCGCATTCCGTCTCCCTATAGTTTTACGGGAGCCTTAGTGGTCATGAGCTTGAATACCTTTCCCTATGTCTACTTACTCGCACGTGCGGCCTTTCAAAATTTCAATCTGTCCTTTGAAGAAGCGGCACAAGCCACTGGGGCCACTCGCTCGGAAACATTTTGGCGCGTGTCGTTACCACTCATCCGACCTGCGTTAATGGCCAGCATGTTTCTCGTCGTGCTCTATGTGGTGTCAGATTTTGGCGCCGTCTCACTCTTGCGCTTTCAAACGTTTACCTACGCCATTTATCAACAAATCACTGGACGTTTTGACTACCAATCTGCCGCCCTACTGAGCTTGCTCTTAGTAGCCTTTGCTCTGGTGTTTTTGTTTGCCGAACGATGGTTCCGTAAACAAAGCCGATTTTATCAAACCTCAGGCCGAGTCCGAACCGCCACGCCAAAACCCTGTTCCATAGCCAGAGCTCTGACCATTAATCTCTCATTTTTGATGATATTTACAGCCGCGTTTGGGTTGCCAGTATTTTTACTTATTCAATGGACGCTCACTGCCTGGATCAATGGTGAAATCGGCACGTCTTTCGGAACGTACATTGGCAATAGTGTGTTCCTCTCTGCCACCGCTGCGACCGCTGCTCTGGCCTTAGGCACACCCCTGGCCTATTTAGCTTCTCGGATTCCGTCTACACTACATGTGGCATGTTTGCAAGGCGCCTATATTGGCTATGTCCTCCCAGGACCCGTTGCCGCATTAGCGCTCCTGATTTTGTTTACGGATATGATTCCCATTCTGTATGGCACCGTCATTGTGCTGATCTTGGCGTATCTGATTCATTACTTACCGGCCGGCCTACAAGCCATGGAATCAGCTCTCCAACAGGTGAATCCCAATTTAGAAGAAGCGGCACGCAATCTCGGGTCCAAGGGAATTCGGACATTTATGCAGATTACCTTTCCTTTGGTGCGAAAAGGATTTTCAGCTGCGTGGCTGCTCATGTTTCTCCTGTGCATGAAAGAACTGCCGGCCACATTGCTCCTTCGCCCAATAGGCTTTGATACATTGGCGGTGCGCATTTGGTTGGAAGCCAGTGAAGAGCTGTATCAGTTGGCTGCCCCGCCAGCCTTGCTCATTGTGATGCTGTCCATTCCTGCCGTCTTTCTCTTATCCAAAAAGAATTGGCAGGCGGGCTAAGCCACAGTACAATAGTCGCTGAAACCTTATTGATGTCTCCTTCTGTTGAAAAATTACGAATGAATCCCGTGGCTTCATCCAGCGACGCATCCTCTCCTTCTACTCAGCCGCCAATGTTGGAGTTGCACAACATGACCTGCGGATACCAGCTCGACGTCCCCACCGTTCGCAACCTGTCGCTCCATATCGAGCCCGGCAAGATCTTATGCCTGTTGGGGCCTTCTGGTTGCGGGAAAACGACGACACTTCGCGCCATTGCTGGGTTTGAACCACTTTCCGCTGGGGAAATTCGCTTGCAGGGGCAAGTGCTGGCTTCGGCTTCATTCCACCTGCCTCCAGAACAACGGCGAGTGGGAATGGTCTTTCAAGAATATGCGTTATTTCCACATATGTCTGTTGAGGATAATGTGGCGTTTGGGCTCTATCATTGGCAAACGTCTGACCGTCAATCCCGAATTCAGGTCTTATTGGAATTGGTGGGCCTACAAGGCCTAGAACATCGCTTTCCGCATGAACTGTCTGGCGGCCAACAACAACGTGTGGCTATCGCGCGCGCGCTGGCCCCTAAACCTCTCATGCTGTTGCTCGATGAACCATTCAGCAATTTGGATCCGGAGATGACGATTAAAATGCGGAAGGAATTGTATCGAGTGCTTCGGCAAACGCAGACCACCGCTATTCTCGTGACACATGATCATGAAGAAGCCTTTGCCATGGCCGATCAGGTTGCGGTGATGCAAGATGGGGTCTTAGTGCAATGCGATACACCCGAAGTCATTTATCAACAGCCTTCCTGTTCCTTCGTGGCGGAATTTATTGGACAGGCCAACACCATCCCCGGGATCATTCAGAAGGGTCAGATTGAAACAGAAATTGGCACTTTTCCCAATCAGTCTGATTTTCTCAGCGAAAGCCGCGTTTTGGTGATGATTCGTCCCAATGATATTGAATTTACCCCTGCCGAATCGGGGTCGGGGCGAATTGAAAATCGGCAATTTCAGGGTTCACAAACGCTCTATGCCATTCGCCTGAACTCCGGCCTACTTCTTCACTGCTGCATGAAACCCATTCCCGTGTATAATATCGATATATCTGTGATCGTACATATCACGACCTCACATACCATTCTCTTTCCACAACCCGCTCTTTCGTAGAGTGAAAGGAGGTTTTCCACATGAGACGTAACCACGGTAGCCACGGTTTTCGATTGTTACCACTCTCGGCCACAGTCTTCGCCTTGGTCTTGGGATTGCCCTTACTCGCCCTCGCAAGTGGGTATGGCGATGGGGGTGGAAGTGTTCACCATGCCACAGGAAAAACCTCACCTCATGGGTCAGGCACGATGGGACATGGGAAAGGGTACCCTGGCGGAAGCATGCACGGTGGGCATGGGTCAAAAGGACGTATGGGTGGCGGAAGCCATGGTCCGCACCAAAGTGCCTCAAAATTCATTGATCATATTTTGAAATTCAAAGATGGCATGGCCATTACCGATGATCAAGCCGCCAAGCTTCAATCAATTAAAACTGACTTTGAAAAGACAAAGATCAAAATGAAGGCGGAAATTCAACTGACTAGTGTAGACCTGCATGACCTCTTGCGGGATGACAAAGGGTCACTCAATGAGGTCGAGGCCAAATTAAAAGATCTTTATGACACGCGGGCGAGTATGTATTTCGCATCAGTAAAGGCTAGCCGGGATGCCAAAGCCGTACTGACGGAAGAACAACGTGCTCGAATGAAAACCGTCCATGACCGGATCAACGCCTATAAAGGTGGAGGCATGGGAGGCAAAGGCCATCCTGGAGGCTACAAGCACCATGGGAAAGAACAAAAAAGCTAAGATACAATCTCTCAAAAAGAATTAATAAAAAAGGGGCCATCAAGGCCCCTTTTTTATTTACTGTGCTCATCGGTCAAACACATTGATAATCATACAGCAGATTCCTCCATCATCTGCCGCTTTATCTTTTCCCGAAAAGCATGGAAATAAAAACAGACTAGGGCATTTTCTTTTCTCTCCTTCCAAACCATAAATTTGGCCAATGGATTCCTGAATGAACATCATCGCGATCTATGTTATCGCTGCCATCGCAGAGATTGGAGGATGTTTTGCGTTTTGGACCTGGTTACGATTAGGACGATCACCATGGTGGGGGCTCGTAGGTGCGATGAGCCTTGTGGTCTTCGGCCTCATATTAACCCGCTCTGAGGTTGCGTTTGCAGGACGCGCCTACGCGGCCTATGGCGGTGTCTATATCGCCGCTTCTCTGTTATGGCTCTTTGTCGTCGAACGAGTGGTTCCTGATAGATGGGATATTATTGGTGCAGGTATTTGTCTTGTCGGAGCAGGGTTAATCTTGTGGGGCCCACGATCGCTTATTCAGTAACACCTGAGGGAACTGAGAGATAATATGACCATTGAGTTTAATCCTAGGTGTACTAACCCTGAGTTGACCTGACAGACACTGTCAGATCGCCCTAAAGCGAACGCGCACAGGCTCGTGCACGGACTGGCTGCAAACGACGGTGAGTTCAACTGGTCGCGGCAACACAGGCCTGAAATTGCTCTGCGGGTGTTTCGTAGTGTAAGGTTTTTCGAGGACGTTCGTTCAACTGCCGCGCCACGTTGTTGAGCTGGGCTTGCGTATACCTGGATCAATCAATGCCTTTTGGCAAGTACTGCCTGAGCAGGCGGTTCGTATTCTCATTGGAGCCACGCTGCCAGGGGCTCTTTGGATCACAAAAATAGACGGCAATATCGGTCGCGAGGGTGAAGTGGCGATGATGCGCCATTTCTGTACCTCGGTCCCAGGTCAAGGATTGATAGAGCTCAACAGGGAGTCGCTGGGCATGCTTAATAAGGGCCGTCGCCACAGTGTCCGCATCCTTCTTTGCTATTTTGGTCAGCATGACATACCGCGACTGACGTTCGACTAAGGTCGCTATAGAGCTGTTGTGGGTGCCGCCAATGAGATCACCTTCCCCATGCCCAGGGACGGCACGATCTTCGACAGAGGCGGGCCGGTCCTTAATTGAAATAGCATTCGTGATTTTCCCCAGTCCTTGGCGCTTCAGACTTGCATGCTTCGAGCGGCGAATGGCTCGTTGGGTCCTCAGACAGGCCTGGAGCTCCTTTTTCAAGACGCCTCTGGCCTGAATATACAGACTGCGATAGATGGTTTCGTGGGACACGCGTTTGTGTTCTCTTTCAGGGGATTGTCTCTGCAACCACCCGGCGATTTGCTGGGGAGACCACTGCTGCTGTAGCTTGGCCGCAACCACGTTCGCTAAGGAACGATGCCGAGCCAGCTTACACGGTTTGGGTCGGTGTGCTCGAGCCCAAGTGGCTTGGTCTGCTGCCGAAGCTCGATAACCATCAGACCCCCCATTGCGATGGATTTCACGGCTGATCGTGGAGGGTGAGCGCTTCAATCGACGAGCCATGCAGCGCATGGACTGCTGGCTCGCGACCCCACGGGAAATCTCTTCGCGTTCCGCCAGGCTCAGGGCCAATCGTGAGCGTGTTCTCGTCGGAGGGCGAATCCCCCCACTAGGCTGAAGAAGAGAATAAATGGCCGAAGACTCTCGCTCAAAGAGGCGGCCAATCGAACTCATGGATTCGCCACGCTGCCAGCGATCCCA
>JAJDBR010000253.1 GCA_029261275.1 Nitrospirales bacterium | reverse complement strand
GAAATTTCACGGATCACTCGCGTGAAAATTTTCCCCCGCTTGGCATCTTGCGCCCCTTTGTGTCGCTTAATTGTCGACCAATGGCTATGCCCACCCATACTTGCTATCCATTTCCCAAATGAAAGGGTCAACAGTATCAGGAACGGTCTTTGCGTGGGCTTCTATCATAGTATTTGAAAGGGAGTCAATGCGTTCAAGGGTTGGAGAAAAGATCGAGAAATTACCTTCAGGCCTGTTGTTCTTCTGAATCAGAGGTTATATGGTAATCTGGATTTTCGTTGTGAATGCAAGAGGGAAGAAAATCATGCGCGTGGTATTTATGGGAACCCCTGAGTTTGCGGTTCCGACGCTTCAACATCTCGTCAATTCCGAGTGTTCTGTGGTTGGTGTGGTGTGTCAACCGGACCGTCCAAGTGGGCGAGGGAAAAAAATCCAATTTGGCCCGGTCAAAACGTTTGCCTTGGCTCAGAATTTTCCGATTGTCCAACCAGATAAAATGAAAGCCCCGACACTTTTGGAGACCCTTCGGTCTTGGAATCCGGATGTGATCGTGGTGGCCGCATTTGGCCGCATATTGCCGCAAGTCATCCTGGATCTTCCTCCCAAAGGGTGCCTGAATGTGCATGGCTCCTTGTTACCTAAATATCGCGGGGCCGCTCCCATTCAATGGGCCGTCATCAATGGAGAGCCTGAGACGGGTGTCACCATTATGGTGATGGATGCCGGTTTGGATACTGGCGCCATTCTCGATCACGCTGTGATGCCGATATCTAAAGAAGATACGGCAGGGGATGTCGCTGTTCGAATGGCTGAGATTGGTGGGGGGCTCTTGGTTTCTACTTTAAAAAAATGGATGGCCGGGACCATGGTCGCGCGACCGCAAAACGAATCCGAAGCCACTCTGGCCCCCCTACTCAAGAAGGAAGATGGATTTCTCGATTGGAATCAACCTGCCGCAATCTTAGCTCATCGCATCCGAGGCCTGTCCCCCTGGCCGGGTGGCTATACGTTTGTGGAAGGAGAGCGCTGGGGCATTTGGAAAGTCCACGTGGTGGAGCCTAATGAGGTTTCGGCATTACCTTCGAAGATTGGGGTATCTTTACCGGGAACGATTGTAGGAGTGACGAACCATGCCATCCATGTTCAAACAGGTAATGGGGTTCTATGTCTCCTAGAAATTCAACCGGCAAATAAGAAACGAATGGCTGTCACTCAGTATGTGACTGGCCACCATATTGTCGAAGGCATGCAATGTGGGGGAATACCTGAGTAGATGTGAGCCTGTCAGGTCGTCTTAGCTAGCTGTCAAGAATGTTGAAATACCGTTCGGCTCAATATTCATAGAAGGAAAAGAGGACGCTCATGAGTGATGAAACGTCAGAGTTGTTGGCCTATATTCAAAGCCAAATAGCGGAAATCACCACTATTCATGCTGAAGCAGAGAAGGCCCTCAATGCGGTGCAGGGAAAAGACCATGTGACGAGATGGAAGCGAAAAGTAGTCGATGGCCTCGCGCCCCATGTCAGTGCGGCGTATCTTCAGCACATTACCCAAGAGTGGCTGGAAACGTCTTACTTTGTAGGGGATATTTTCGATGAATTAGCGGATGAAGTGGATATGTGCCGTCGGCATCTCAAAAAGCTTGTCAAAGATATACAGACAACTGGCATTCCCTGAAGTCCTTACCTTGACGACTCTATTTTTCTCACGCATTTCATCCTCCTCACCCACAATGGCGAACCGTCCTCCTCGTCCTCGCAAACGCCTCGGCCAGCATTTTCTGATTGATCCCAATCAGCTTCGAAAAATTGTCAGTTTGGCGGACATTCAGCCTTCAGATTCAGTCTGCGAAATTGGACCCGGTGGTGGTGCGTTGACTGGATTATTGTGTCAGGCGGCCAAGAAGGTGTTGGCTTTAGAGGTGGACCCTCGGATGGTGGTCTTCTTGAAAACAAACTTGGCCGGGTATACGAATCTCGAGGTTCAGGAGCAGGATGCGCTTCGGTATTCGTTTGGAGATCTTCCAGAGCCTACCATTGTTGTTGCGAATCTTCCCTATAATATTTCCACTCCAATTTTGTTTCGTCTCCTAGAAGCGAAGTCGACGGTCGTGCGCATGGTTTTGACCATTCAGCTAGAAGTGGCCAAGCGATTAGTGGCTAAGCCGAGTACCAAAGAATACGGGGTCTTGTCGGTCATGGTGCAACACTTGGCCGACGTGACGTTTGGCTTTAAAGTTTCCAGGAAATGCTTCCGTCCAGTTCCCGATGTGGAATCCGGAGTGGTGCGGCTGGATATTTGCCAGGATTGCCAGAAACAACCAGAAGATCTAGCTCACTTTCAACAGATAGTCCGTGCCGCTTTCGGGCAACGTCGCAAAACGCTCATGAATGGGTTCCGCGCTGCAGGTATTCCCAACGATTGTTTGCAACAGGTTCAACAGGACACTGGTATCTCTCTCACCCGCCGTGCGGAAACCCTTTCTATTCAAGAATTTCGGAATTTAAGCCGAGCGTTGCCTTCCATTTGACTACTGTTCCTTAAATTATACCTGTCCCTCGAACATGAGGCTTGAATGGTCTAAGGGTTGTTTGCTCAATAGAAACCCTTATGGTACGATTTTTTGATGAGTGTTTTTCCGAGCAAGAAAGTCGTAAAAAGTAAGAAAACTTCTCAAGAAACTACTTCGTTAACTGTTCAAATTGCAGGGGTTTTTCTGGCTACAGTGGGAATCTTGTGGTTGTTAAGCCTGCTAACCTTTTCCCCTGCCGACCCTGTTTTATTGTTTCCCCATTCTTCCTCCCAACTGGTCCCGGATAATGCTGTAGGACTTGTGGGGTCAACCGCCGCCTTTTCCTTGTTGACTGTCGTGGGTGGGGGATCATTTGTGGTGCCGATGTTGTTAGTGGGCTTTGGGTTGACGGTGCTCTGGTCAGAACGATTACGCTTTACTCTTGTCGGACTGCTGGGTTCATTGTTGGCCATTTTGTCCGTGAGTGCCTTACTTCATCTTCAATCTTCCCCTCAGGTTCTGGCCGATACTTTTAGTGCCAATGCTGGTGGTTTTGTGGGTCGGGGGGTCTCTGAGATTCTGGGCCCCTATTTTGGTGCAACTGGTGCCATAATTATTTTAGGTGCCATGTTGTTGGTAGCCTTTTTGTTGTTGGTGCCTGTGTCTCTTGGACAAATGGTCCGTGGGACGATTGCTCATGGAAAAGAATTGTGGGTCCTGTTGGCTGCATCCTTCGCGACCATGAGAGAACGTGAATGGTGGGCGGAGGGTACAGAGCCCAAAAAGAATAAATCGATTCGTATTAATCGAGAATTGGCTGCCCGGGGAGGAATTGGGACTCTGGGTTTGGATTCCATCTTGGAATCGTCTAAAGGGGGTAAGGTTCATCCTGAGACAAATCCTGCCCTCATTGACGCCGAGCCCCATTTGGCTTTGACTGACCAAACCGATCAGGAGTATCTGTCGCGGAAAACCGTCTCGGAATCTTATGAAATGCCGTCGCCTGTAGATCTTCTCGATACCCATGCAGCTCGGGCCGCTCACCAGACCGATTCGGTGCTGAAATCCCAGTCCGACATTTTGGTGCAAACCCTAGGTAGTTTTGGGATTGAAGGAAGTGTGACCGATGTTCACCCCGGTCCCGTCATCACGATGTATGAATTTGCCCCAGGGCCAGGTATTAAGGTCTCGCGCATTGTTACCCTTGCAGATGATTTGGCAATGGCCCTGAAGGCGTTAAAAGTTCGGGTTGTGGCGCCCCTGCCGAACAAATCGACCGTGGGCATTGAAGTGCCAAATCCACAGCGGGAAACGGTAGGTTTAAAAGATATGTTGACGTCTGAAGCCTTTGCCAAGGCTCGGTCAAAATTGGCGCTCGCCCTAGGGAAGGATATTTATGGTCGACCGGTTGTCACTGATTTGCGCACGATGCCTCATCTGTTGGTCGCCGGTGCCACAGGTTCTGGAAAAAGTGTGGGGTTAAATTGTCTGCTCTTAAATATTTTGTTCACCGCCCACCCCGATGAGGTGAAACTCCTGTTAGTTGATCCAAAGGTCTTAGAATTACAAGTGTATGATGGAATTCCACATCTCATTCGGCCGGTGATTACCAATCCGAAAGAAGCTGCCCGTGGTCTCAGTTGGGTGGTACAGGAAATGGAGCGACGATACCGAGTGTTGGCCGAATTAGGTGTCCGGAATATTGATGCCTATAATCGGAAAGTTGCGGAGCTTCAAGAATCCGAATCACCTGGTTCAAGGAAAAAAAGGTTGAGTAAAGGGCAGTCGATGAATGTGGACGAGGCTCCTGAATTAGAGGCCTCCATTGAGGCCCGTGTTCCATTACCCTATATCGTAGTGGTCATTGATGAATTTGCTGATCTCATGATGGTAGCACCGAAAGATATTGAGGATCGTATTGCCCGACTTGCACAAATGGCGAGAGCCTCGGGTATACATCTTATTTTAGCGACGCAGCGACCTTCGGTGGATGTGGTTACCGGAATTATCAAGGCCAACTTCCCCGCGCGTATCGCGTATCAAGTATCTTCGAAAACTGATTCACGGACGATTCTTGATGCGAATGGGGCTGAGAGTTTATTAGGAAAAGGTGATATGCTGTTTTTAGCCTCAGGAACAGGACGTATTGTTCGGCTGCATGGGCCGTACGTGTCGGATGACGAAGTTCGAAATGTGGTGGAGTGGGTGAAGGCGCAGGCGTCTCCGGTTTATGACCAAACGGCTTTGGCCTCAGTGCAAGAATCATCAAGCGAAGATCAAGCGGAAGATGAAACCTATGAGCGAGCCCGAGAATTAATTATGACGACGGGGCAAGCCTCAGCCTCCTTTATTCAGCGGCGTCTCCGTGTTGGCTATCCTCGAGCGGCTCGGATGATTGAGCAAATGGAAGAGGAAGGTCTGGTGAGTGCGCCCGGGCGTGATGGCCGACGGGAGGTCTTAGCCCGAGGAACCGCTACAGCGGAGATTGGATGAAGAGACGTATGATGCTGCCCCTCATGGTTTTCGGAGCGATCTTTTTTCTATTTCACGGGGTCAATGTCTTAGCGGCCACCGTCGACGATGTGGTTGGGCGTGTGGATGATCGCTATTCGAAAACACAGGATTTACAAGGGGAGTTCACCCAAGAAACGATGATCGAAGGATTTGAGTCAGGGTTTAAATCGACGGGGAAATTTTATTTAAAAAAGCCCGGCCTCTTACGCTGGGATTATCTTGAACCGTCTCAAGAGCATATTTATGTCGATGGCGATGCGGTGATGATGTATGTACCTGAGCATCAACAGGTGGTGAAGGGTACGCTCACTCAAATCGTGGCGTCGAAAGGTCCGCTAGCTTTGCTGCTTGGTGTTGGTAAGCTTTCTCAGCAATTCACCGTATTGGAGTCTTCTAAATCTTCAAATGACTCTACAAAATTATCAGACTTGACCTTAATCCCTAAGCCAGATGGGGATACGGCTCCAACGATCAAAAAAATTGAATTGCAACTATTTCCTGATTCCTATCTTATCCAAACCATTATGATTTTTGAAGCAAGCGGGAATATTTCCCGAGTGCATTTTGATCATATTCAGGTGAATCAGGGGCTTTCGGCCAACTTGTTGAAGTTTACCTTGCCACCGGACGTGGTGGTCGTGGATTTCCCTACCTTTTAGGGAAGATGGTGCAGTTGGTGTGGAGGTTCAGTTAATTCTTAAGAAAGGTGAACCGTAATGGCTGAACGTATCTTGGTCGTGGATGATGACACTGGGGTGAGAGAAGCCTTGTCGGAGTTTTTACTCTCTCTTGGATATGTCGTGGTAGCGGTTGAGAGTGGGAAGCAAGCTGTGGCGGAATATGAGAAGAGTAATTTTGATGTCGTGATGGCCGATTTGATTATGCCCAACATGGATGGGATGGAATTGTTACGGCGCATTCGTGAGATAAAAAATAATGAGGTCATTTTCTTGATGATCACCGGTCATCCCTCACTTGATACGGCCGTAGAAGCCATTAATCGTGGGGCTGACGATTACATTACCAAGCCTTTCCACTTGGAAGATGTGAAAATGCGCATTTCCAAAGCCTTGGATAAGCGAACTTTAAAAGGTCGGCTTAAAACTGCTCAAGGATTGGCCTGGGGCCTCATGTTGTCTATTCCTCTTTGGCTGCTTCTCGGAATTATTCTGGTACTTCTCTTTAAAGGGTAAGTTCCGGTCCTTCCCTTCAGTTATCTTCTAGCCACGATTGTTCGGTAATATGATATTGAGCAGGATGGTGAATCGTGTACGAGGTGTACTCGGGATTACGCTATTGATAATGATTGGTGCCCTGGTGGTAGTGGCAGCGCCTTCACATGCCTTTAATCGTCATATTACAGAAGATCCCGTAAAAGTCTTAGGCAAGTTTTTATCATTGGACAAAAAAGGGGCGAGGCTCGAGGCTTCTTCTTGGCCAGTGGTTAAACCCTATGTCGAATGGGGAGAAGATTTTGCTTGGGGGCAGGTGGTTGTTATTGCGAAATTTTACATTGTTGAGGATGTGGCGCAATGGGAAATTGTCAGTGGGTTGGAAGCCAAAATACCTGTTGTATTTGATGTTCTTGGAATGATGCATTGGGAAAGCGTGACGTTTGTGCCTGATCCCCATCAGGAGTCCTATTTGTTTCACATTAAAGCCGTGTATGACCGATGGCAAATTATTCATCCCCAATTACCCCCTCATGTCGGCCGGCAACGGGTGATCGATTTTGTACGTTGGACGGAATTGAGTGAATCCGAAGAGGGAAGGAAGTCCTTGCTGGCTCTATTACATGAACAACTGAAAGCGAAATAGGGAAGATTATCAGAAATGACAAAGTGGCGTGCAGAGGTGTTGCTGTTTGATTTTGATGGAACCTTGATTGATTCAAAGGTGGATATTGCCACTGCAGTGAATCTTACGCTTGGAGATTTGGGATTGCCCCTTCGTTCGGTCGAGGAAATTTTTAGTTTTGTGGGCGATGGGGTCAAGCGCCTTCTTCGTCTTGCGGTGGGAGAGGATAAGCATGAGCAGTATGATCGGGCTCTCGAAATATTCCGCCAACATTATTTAGCGCATTGTGTGCAGACGACGCGATGGTATCCGGGTATTTGGGAGGTGCTTCAGCATTATAATGATCGAAAGAATGTCATTGTGACGAACAAATCTTTGGAATACACTCTCGCGATTATCGATGGCTTGCAGGCACGTGATATGTTTCAACATGTGGAAGCGCCGCGAGATACATCAGAGCTGAAGCCGGAACCTGTGATGTTAGAACGAGCCCTTGAACTCCTAGGGGCTGACGTTGAAGGGACTGTGATGATTGGCGATAGCACCAACGATGTCCGAGCAGCTCAAGCTGCTGGTATTCGGTCTTGTGCCGTGGGCTATGGCTATGGGAATCGTGAGCGAGTTATTGCCTTACAGCCGGATTATTATTGCGAGACTCCTCACGATCTCCTTGATGTCTGGTAGGGGTCTGGTAAAATGCGAGTGGATCTTTTCTGGGAGTTGTGACGCAACCAGGATTTCTTTTATGATCATCTAGAAATTTCTGTCATTTTTCTTCTAAATAATCGCTGTTAGAAAATAGACGAGGATTGAATTGCCACACCCTGTGATAACATGTCTGGATATGGAGGGGGTCTTATTTCCTGAAATTTGGCTGGGGTTGGCCGATAAGGTTGGTTTGTCGGAATTACGGCTCACCACTCGGGACATCTCCGATTACGATGTCTTGATGAAAAAACGATTGGAGGTGTTACGGACTCACCGCATTACGATTCACGATATTCATGAAGTAGTTCGAGCCATTCTGCCGCTGCCAGGCGTCCCCGAGTTTATAGCGTGGTTGCAGCAACGGTCGCAGGTGATTATCCTGTCGGATACCTTTTATGAATTTGTGCAGCCGCTCATGGAGCAGCTTCATTTCCCCACCATTTTCTGCCATAGTCTGGGTATTAATTCTGATGGATTGATTACAGATTATTTTCTTCGCCAGAAAGATCAAAAACGCCAGGCGGTCCATGCTTTAAAGTCTCTTGGTTTTAGGGTATTAGCCGGGGGCGATTCCTATAATGATGTTTCCATGTTGCAAGAGGCCGATGCCGGGTTTTTCTTTTGTCCCCCCGAATCTATTACGCAAGAATACCCGCAGTTTCCAGTGGCCAAAACCTATCAAGAATTTCAGGAACACCTAGGCCGAGCTGGTGAATTTCTTCCCTGAGAATTTGTGCGATGTAAGGTAAATTGTGCTATGTTTCCCTCTCTCTGGAGTTCTCCTGCGGGTCTCCGGCTGTTCACTTCCCCCACGAAATGTTCTCCTGCGAAATTTCCTCAATCATAGAGGAACCAATAGGCCTTAAATATAAATAAATGAAAGGAGTCTAAAGAATGCGTGTTTCTCTCCCACGAGTTTGGGCCTCCATTCTTGTCATGTTGGCCATGATGGCCGTATCTGGTTGCCTCGGTAATCGAAATTGGCAATATCCACCTTCGGCCTCTGGGACATATTTAGAGAATCGAGCCACCGTAGCCCTAGAAGCGAAGGCCATTGTCTTTCCGTTAGAAGACTTACGAGGGACAGCGGTCCAGGAAGACTATTGGAAAGCTGCGATTCCTCTTGTACCTTATGGCGACACCATCTATGAACGTCCGGAGGCTGCTGAAAGCCCAGAACAAGTGGATATCCTTCGATTTGAACCGTCGCAGGATTTTGCCAAAGCTATTGCTGCAGAGATTTCACAGGCGGGAATTTATTCATCCGTAACGTATGCGAAAGACGTTCAACAAGCAGTAGCTGATGTCGCATTTCGAGGACAGTTGCGTTCTACAAAGTGGAAGCGCAGGTTGTACACCTACTTATTGGGTCCGGTCGGCACCATTTTTTGGATGTTGGGGATGCCTATGAGTGAAACAACGACTGATCTCGAACTAGACCTTCGCCTTACTCCGTTAAATGATCCAACGAAGGTTCTCTGGAATATGACGATGAATTTTGAAGGCAAACAGTTCGATAGTCCCTACTACGGCCTTGAAGATGCGGTAGAGAGTTATCCCCTGGCCTTACAAGAGGCTCTCAAGCCTGCGGTCGCGGATTTGGTAGGATTGGCGAATCAGGACCCCAATCGGTTGTTGCCTCGCTAAGTTGTTGGATTTATTGAAGACTGAAAAAAAGGTACCCCAGAAGGTTGATCTTTCCGAGCTAGAGGATTACTTTTAGACTTTAGCCGACAAAAAAACAACCGATAATGATACACAATGAAGGGTATTGGATAGATTTCTCCTTTCTCGAATTTGTAAGCGGCCTATCCGTCTTGATGGGTACCAAAAATTTCTATTGGGTTCTCGGTGTTTATGAACGAAATTGTGGTGCTGATCACGGCGGGATCTGAAGTCGAAGCGACCAAAATTGCGAGAGCTTTAGTAGAGCAAAAATTAGTCGCCTGTGTGAATGTGCTTTCCGGCATGCGATCAATTTTTCAATGGGAAGGCAAGGTGGCGGAAGAGCAAGAATGGTTACTCATAGCCAAAACGGTGGCGCAAGCTTTCGAACAAGTAGCCACTGTGGTGAAGTCTTTACATAGTTATCGTGTGCCGGAAGTGATTGCTCTTCCAATTCAACAGGGACTCCCCGAATATTTGAGCTGGGTTCGGGAAGTCACCAAGTTGACAGGTCCAACAGCATAAATTAAGCGTTGAACTCGAGCCGATAGGCATTTTTACCAATTTCCTTCAACTATCAACGGTGAATGAATGAAAGAATCCGAAGAATCTCTAACCGTTATTGTTTTTCGCGGTGCCCGTGCCAACCCTTGGCGCCTAAAAATTCGTAAAGCTTTTGTGAAGCATGGATTGATTTGGGGGGTAGCATTGCTCCTCATTCAAGGGGGAATCGTTACGCATTATGTCTATCAATGGAGCCAGTTGAGTGAGTTGGAGGAGATTAAGAAGGAGTTAAATTCTTCTCGAGCCCAAACCGGCACATTTTCAACAGAAGTTGATGGCATGAAAAAGCGAATGCTGGCGTTAGAATCACTCAATCGGAAATTGCAAACGATGTTTGGGCTAGAGTCTGATGATATTCAAGGGTTGCCTTCTGGAATTTCTGGTCAGGGAGGTGAGGAGATTCCTTATGAAGTACTGACCGAGAATGTAATTGAGGCTAGGGATGGCTCGACTCAAAAGACTGGTATGGATCGGTCAGCTTCGCTAGGCTTTGAATCCACAAACCAGAAAATCAAAGAAATTAAAGCTGGGTTAGATTGGCTAGGGGAACAGAGTAAATTTGAGAGCAAAATTCTTGAGGAACTTTCCGCTGTGGCCGAGAAAAAAGCGGTTCAATGGGCCTCGACTCCCTCCATATGGCCGGTAAATGGATCCATTACCTCTCGTTTTGGGCCAAGAGTCTCACCCTTTACGGGGAAAAAGGCCTTACATGCTGGGCTTGATATTGGTGCGCGAAAAGGCACCGAAATTCGATCTCCCGGTTCTGGAAAAGTGGTTGTCGCAGCGTATGATGGTCGAATGGGAAAATTCATTCGCATTGATCATGGATATGAGATTGAGACCACCTATGGCCATTTGTCAAAAATCCTTGTGAAATATGGTGATCGAGTGCATCGAGGCGATCTTATCGGACTGGTAGGTAGCACTGGGAAATTCTCAACCGGACCCCATCTCCATTATCAAGTAGCGGTCAATGATAAGGTTGTCGACCCGATTCACTATATTCTAGACTAAACAACATTCCCTCCGTTGGGGTGGCAGGGGCAAGACTTCTTCTTGGTTTGGTGCCCTTTAGCGGAATTCATCCTTCCTTTGTATTTTTGAATTTCCAACATTTCTGGGACAAAAGGCCTAATCAGGCTGAAGGTCTCATGGGTCTTCTTTTTTAGGGAATGGGCCTTCTTTTGTATTGAATTGTCAACCAAATTCACCTAGATTAATACTCACTAAAATTGATAAAGTCTGGTTTCTCTGTTAGCTTGATGAATTGCAAGTGTTTTCAGTGGTTTTGAGTGGATACGAGATAAATTTTCTGACCAAATAAAACGACGGATACTCTGATCGTTTTTTTAACAAGGAGGAGACAGCATATGAGTCTCGATTACGTGAAATTTACCCCAGGTTTTGGAAAGTTTATGCCTAAAGAATATCGCGATATGGTGGATCATGGCCCTTTTGGCAAAAAGACGGCCGTATCCCAAGTCGGGACCTTTAAAGAAATAATGGAAGAGCATCCCATGTGTGCGGGATGCGCGATGACGCTATTTATTCGCTTAGCGTTTATTGCCTTCCCAAACCCAGAAGATACCATTACGGTTGGAACGGCTGGTTGTGGACGGTTGGCGATTTCTCAAGCTGCTGTTCCTTTTGTCTATGGAAATTACGGCGACCAAAATGGCGTGGCGAGTGGGTTATCGCGCGGACTTCGCTTAAGGTTTGGAGATCGCCCCAAAGATGTTGTTGTGATGGCGGGTGATGGGGGAATGGCAGACATTGGTTTTGCTCAAACCTTGCATTCCTGGTTTCGAAAAGAAAAATTTACGACCATCATGTTGGATAACGAAGTGTATGGAAATACTGGTGGCCAAGAAAGTGGAATGACCAACAAGGGCCAGGTTTTGAAGATGGCGCCTTTGGGGAAAAAATTTGAAAAGATGGATATGTTGGGAATGGCCAAGGTGGCTGGTTGTGCGTATGTGGCGACCGTGGTTCCCAACAACCCAAGAAGAGTAGAAAGTGTCATTAAAAAAGCGATCTTAATCGCCCGTGAAGTGGGCCCAACCTACATCCAAGCCTATACCTCCTGTAACATTGAATATGCGATTCCCACAGATCAAGTGTTGCAAGATTGTAAGGATGTTGAGAGCGACCGTTATGCATTTACTGAATATATTTCGGACGAAGCAAAAGAGCATTTAGCTGGACTCTATGGGTATAAAGAATATCTCCCGAAGCCGGCTAAGGCAGTGACAAAGGGCTAGCTTCTTGTGTTCGGTATTATTAGGGTTTTGGCGGTTTACATTGTGATGAGGGAGGTGTAGAGATGGCTATTCGTTATAACATCCGTATGGCAGGCGTTGGGGGTCAAGGTGTCGTAACCGGCTCGCATATTTTTAGCACGGCGGTTATTAATGCCGGTGGTGAAAGTACCATCGTTCCGTTCTATGGATCTGAAAAGCGAATGGCTCCGGTCGAAAGCTACGTACGGGTTTCGAATGAACCTATCTATGAAATTGGAGAAATAACTTTCCCCCACATCCTCATGATCTTTCATCCGCAGTGTATCACCCATGGGAAGAGCTACACGAATCCATTTTATTATGGCTTAAAACAGGACGGAATCGTTCTGATCAATAGCAATAACCCTATGACTCTTGAGCCAGATCAAGCGGCGGAATTAAAAGACCTCAATGCGAAAATCTATTACCTTCCAGCGACTCAAATGTCGCTAGATGTGGCGGGAATCGATTTGGCCACGAATATGGCGATGGTTGGGGCAATCGGCGCGATCACGGGCCTTTCAAATTTAGAGGCCTGCGGTACGGCTGTGAAAGATCGATTTCTCGGAAAAGGATTTGTGGTTTCTGGAGGAACAGCCGCATTGGATAGTGTGGTGGAGAGAAAGTTCAAGAAAAAGGCAGAGCTGATTGATAAAAACTTAGCGGTGGTCAAGGCTGGATGGGATTATGCTGTCGATAATGGGTGGACATTGGGAGCGTCCTCAATGTCCGATCAAACAGATGCAAAAGCAAAGGCTTCAGCCTAATAAAGAGGAAATTGAAAGGGGAATGCGATGTATCTTGTAGCAAATATTGATCAGGAAATATGTGCGGCCACCAGCTGTAAATTATGTACCCAATATTGCCCAGAAGCCAATACCATTCAATATGATACCGAGGCAGGCAAAGATAAGGGCTTGAAATATGGGTCGGCCTATGTGGCTGTTGACCGTTGTAAGGGCTGTGCTCAATGTGTGTGGGTGTGCGATAACATGGCGAAACATAAGGCCATTAAAATGGAAATGATTGATCAAATCGGTGATCAGGCGCTCACTCCAAATATTACATACAAAGAAAAAAATACCAAAGCGGTGTTAGCAAGTCCGTGGCAGTCTTAAACTCAATGGCTTTCTTGCTTATTTCGTAATTACTTTGAATCGGAGTCCAACGTGGAATTAACGAAAGAACTAGAAGATGCAATTGTGGCTCCAGGGCCACAAGGTTTCCATCCACCATCGGCTGCGGAGCTTGGCGTACTGACGCCAGACGAAGGAAATGGTCTGAAATTTGGCCATGTTGTCGCGGAAGAGCTGGCCATGGAAGCCATGGCGCACACGATGTTGACCCGCAAGAATGCAACAATTTTCCCCGGTCCGTTGGTATTGTGGAATTGGAATGATCATGCTGCGGATAAGGCGAGGGCTGTTTTAGAGCTCGCAGCCCAATTGCCAGAAGTGCTGGTCATCCCCATGCCAGATTATCGCCCCAAGTACCCTAAGGTTGAACCGGAAGAAGTGATCAATCCGAATCATCCAAATCTGACGATTTGGGGGAATAAGATTGAAGCCTGTATTTTTATCGGGGTGCATTGTCACTATGCTAATTTGACCCTTAAGATGATTCGGGCCGGAACAAATTGTTGGACTTCTGCTATTTGTGCGGAACAAGGCCATGAAGATGCCATGTTCACGGTAAGAGATTCGGATGCGGCAAAGATCCGAAGAGTTACGGCCGTCTTTAAACGGGTACGCGAAGAAATGGGAATTAAATTACCAGAAAATGGAGAGAATGTGCGTTTTACCGGTCTGCAGTCTAGGGTGCATGATGGTAAATCACACACCAATCCTCTGGATTTCAGTATTGCAAGCCCGGTTGATGGAAACGCCGCGGCGTTTGGACATAAAGCTGAGCACATGCAGAGGGAATCATAAGTTTTGTTAGAATTTTTTTATTTTAGGAATAGGGGGATCTAACCATGAGTGAAGGTTTAGAAGCAGAAGTCAAAACCAATCCCCAAGGTGATCCAATTACGAGTGCACCTGAAGCACCAAAGGCTGATAGTGGAAAAGGAAGAAAAGACCCCCATGGGGATGCCAAACGCCAGGTAGAAGTTTCTCCGGAATTTATGTTTAATGAGGCTCCTCGTGAACGGGAATTCATCACGGGTAGTGAATGTGCAAAAGAAGCGGTGAGGCGCTCAAATGTCGATATGTCCGTCGCCTATCCCATTACCCCACAAAGTGAAACATTGCAATTAATTGGGGTCTTGTATGGCGAAGGGTATGTGAAGGAATTTTATCGAGGCGAAGAAGAATATGGAGTCATGTCGGCCATTGCTGGTGCTTCGCGCGCAGGTGTGCGAGCCTTTACGGCCACAGCTGGTCCTGGAACATTACGGGGTCTTGAGCCTATCGTCTCGTGGGCTGGTCACCGTCTTCCTGCTGTTTGCATGTTTACATGCCGAGTCGTCAATGCTCCGCTGGCTATCCAACCGGATAATATTGAAATTGCCTACCTATTGAACAGCGGGATGTTGGTCTTTCATGCAGAAAATCAACAGGACCTGTTTGATTTTATTATGAAGGGCTTTATTATCAGCGAAAAAAATGACGTGACCCTCCCGGTCGGTGTCTGCTGTGATGGTTTTTTTGTAACGCATGCTCGAGGATATTGTTCGATGCAGGATAAAGGGTTCAAGTTACCAGCTCGGGATCCTTACCGAGGCTCTGTGCCCGTTTTAGATGCTGAAAATCCTCCAGCTCGATTGTCTCGTGATGCTCCAGTTCAAAAATCGAATTTTATGGCCTACAACATCCACGCGGTGTGGCAGCAGGAAGTCTGGGCTGGTGTTGAGCGGTCAAGGAAATATATTGAACAATATATGGACGGATTGTTAGAAGCGCAGGATGTGGATGGAGCAGATGTTCTCCTTATTGCTTCGGGAAGTGCAGCCGCCCAATCCCGCGAGGCAGTCCGTCAATGTACGGAAAGAGGTATTAAAGCAGGATTAATCAAGATTCGTTCCTTGCGACCATTCCCAACAAACGAACTGAGGAGACTGTGTACGAAGGCTAAGCTTATTGTTATTCCCGAGTTTAATTTTGTTGGCTGGCTGGCGAAGGATGTGGCTACCGCAATTTACGGGTTCTCGAATGCAAAAATTGTGGCTGGTCCACATGTCTACGGGGGAATGTCCATGCCCGTTGAAATGATTACCGACGAAATAGAATGCGGCTTGACTGGGAAAAAATCCAACACCGTTCCTCCTTCAGCAATTATGGGAGTGGCAGATCCAGCCGCCGTAGCAGAATTTATGAAAAGCATCTAATTCAATTGTCCAACAATTGAGTAAATTGACAAGCCCGTCCCAAAGAAATTGGGGCGGGCTTTTCTTTATCTTCTGCAAACTCCCAATACCTTATGTCTTCTTCCAAAACAAGACGAATTCTTGTCACCAACGATGATGGCATTCATGCGCCGGGTATACGTGCTCTGGCGAAAGCAATGGCAACATTAGGGGAAGTGTGGGTTGTTGCTCCAGAGAAAACACAAAATGCGGTAGGGCGAGCCATGACCCTTCATAAACCATTGCGTCTTCGACAGATACGTTCTCGGTGGTTTGCGGTCAATGGAACACCAGCGGATTGTGTCACCTTGGCAGTATGCAAGCTTCTGGAGGCTGAGCTGCCGACAATAGTGGTCTCGGGAATTAATAAGGGTTGGAATTTGGGAGATGACGTTACGAATTCCGGGACGGTGGCTGGTGCGTTGGAAGGCATGCTCCATGGGATTCCGTCCATGGCGGTTTCCTTAGAAGATTGCTCCAGAGCTTCTTATGCGATTGCTTCCAATTATGCGGCACAACTGGCGGAGCGAATTCTGAAATCTGGATTGCCGGAAGGGACGATTCTCAATGTGAATGTCCCTAGTTCGAAAAAAGAGACCATCGCAGGTATACAGTTCACCAGTTTAAGCCAAAGGCGTTATGATAAACCGGTAGTGGAAAAAATTGATCCGAGGGGAGGATCCTATTTCTGGATCGCAGGGGAACGGGTATCGTGGGCGAGAAAAAAGCCCTCCGACCATGATACGGTGGAAAAGAACATGGTTTCCGTCACTCCGCTGCATTTAGATTTAACCGATTATGAGGCACTCAATTCGCTGAAGAGTTGGGAGAAAATCCTCTCTAGAGGGAAATCAAATTCTGTGGCAGCTGCTAGTCGAAAAACTAACTTAAAAAGAGGGAAGATCGGAACGTAGGCATTGTAGGGAATCATTCTCAAGGTAACTTTACCGAATTATATGGAATGGGCAAAACAATTATATAACTGGATGCTGTCCTGGGCAGAATCGCCTTATGGAGTTCCCGTCCTCTTTGGCTTGTCCTTAGCCGAATCCTCTTTTTTCCCTCTCCCTCCTGACGTGTTGTTGATTGCCCTCACGCTTGGCAATCCTGAAAATGCCTGGTGGTATGCTACCGTCGCCACAGTCGGGTCAGTTCTAGGAGGGGCCTTGGGCTATGGCATTGGTTGGTATGGTGGCCGGCCCATATTGACAAAATTTATGGGACAGGACCGCATGGATCTCGTACACCAGTATTTCCAACGCTATGAAGGCTGGGCGATTCTCATTGCAGGGTTTACTCCTATTCCCTATAAGCTCTTCACGATTGGAGCTGGCGCATTTTTTGTGGATTTCAAAACATTTATACTGGCCTCAGTGGTTGGTCGGGGCGCCAGATTTTTTCTCGTGGCCGGCGCGATCCAATTCTTTGGTCCCTGGATGAAAGAAATTATTGAAAAATATTTTAATTTCTTTTCTATCGCCTTCATCGTTTTACTAGTCCTAGGTTTTTGGATCGTAAAGTACCAGGGGCAGAAAATGACACAAAAAACCTCATCTCGCGAGCCGTAGACGATGTCAATTACTATCTATAATACCAAGACTAAGAAAAAAGACCTCTTTGCCCCGTTGATCCCCGAGCAGGTCAGCATGTATGTTTGTGGGGTCACGGTCTATGATGATTGTCATTTAGGACATGCTCGAAGTGCCCTCACCTTCGATGTGATTCGGTGCTATTTGGAATTTTCAGGGTACCAGGTGACCTATGTAAGAAACTTCACCGACATAGACGACAAAATTCTCAATCGGGCCGAAAAAGATGGTGTGGCCTGGAATGAAATTAGCGAGCGGTATATTCAGAATTTTTACCGAGACATGGGGCCCTTGGGTATTACCAAACCTACCGCAGAGCCTCGAGCTACCGAACATATGCAGGATATTCTTCATATGGTTGAGGGCCTTGTAAACAAAGGTATGGCCTATCAACTAGAAGGTGATGTGTATTTTTCCGTGAAGAAATTTTCCGCCTATGGGCAACTATCTGGAAAAAACTTGGAAGAGTTGCAGGCTGGTGCCAGAGTTGAGGTTGATATTCGAAAACAGGATCCAATGGACTTTGCCCTATGGAAAGCCTCAAAATCTGGAGAACCTGGCTGGGACAGTCCATGGGGTAAGGGTCGCCCTGGTTGGCATATCGAATGTTCGGCCATGTCGGTGGCTGAATTAGGTCCCACCTTCGATATTCATGGCGGAGGAAAGGATTTAATCTTTCCGCACCATGAAAACGAAGTGGCGCAATCCTGTGCCTTTACCGGGAAGGAGTTTGCGCGGTATTGGGTACATAATGGATTTGTGACGGTGGACAAAGAAAAAATGTCCAAATCACTTGGTAATTTTTTCACTATCCGAGCAATTTTAGACAAGTCGCCAATTGCAGGTCCGGAAGCGAAAACTGGTGAATGCCTGCGCTATTATCTCTTATCCACACACTATCGAAGTGATCTGAATTTTTCCGAACAATCGCTTCCTGAAGCCAATGCTGCTCTGGCTACGATCTATGGACTCATTCGGCGATTAGAGGAATCCGATTCTCAAGAAAGCAATCAAGGTGATGAAGGTTGCGAACAAGTCTTGAAGGAATTTGTCAAAAATTTTCAGGAAAGTATGGATGATGATTTTAATACGCCGAAAGCGCTCGCTGCTTTTCATGATTTACGGGCAAAAATCAATACGTTATTAGCCAAAGGCTTATCCGATAAGGCCAAGGGAAACGCTATAGAAATTTTCAGAAAATTTGGGGAGCCCATTGGATTGTTTAATATTTCTTCAGATGTCTGGTTTGGAACTACAAGAGAAATTAGTGCCTCTGATGAATTTTCTATTGGGATTGAAACGAAAATCAAACTTCGTAATGAAGCTCGCGCCAAGAAAGACTTTTCCACTGCAGATAAAATCCGCCAAGAATTAGACAAGATGAAAATTATCCTTGAAGACCGACCCGATGGCACCACACGCTGGAAACGATGAGTCCATCAATGTGCTGTATGGGTTCCATCCTGTTACCGAAGCCCTGCAATCGCCTTCCCGTTCTATCGAACGACTTTGGCTAGCAAAAGCCGATGGCCGGTTCTTCCCTCTCACGCGTCTTGCCAAAGAACGACATATTCCCTATTCAGTCGAATCCCGTGATCGTTTAGATCGTTTAGCTGGCGACCGCCACCATCAGGGGGTTGTCGCAAGTGTGGCGGCCAAACAGTTTCTTGAAGGCGAGGAATTGTTGGAGGAAGTAGAGCAACGTCCCACTCCCGCCCTGCTGGTAGTCTTGGATCAGATACAAGATCCGCATAATTTGGGGGCTATTGTTCGGACAGTGGACGGAGCAGGAGGACATGGTATTGTCATTCCAAAACATCGTGCCGTGGGTTTAACGGCGGGGGTGGCCAAGGCTTCTGCAGGAGCTTTAGAACATGTGCCAATTGCGCGAGTGGCTAATACGGGTAAATTTGTTGAACAGTGCCAGAAACAGCTCATCACAACCATTGCGCTGGATGCGGAAGCGAAGGCTTCCTATGCTGAGGTTGATCTGACGGGATCTCTTGCGCTGGTCTTTGGGAATGAAGGGGAAGGGATTCGACCGATTGTGCTCAAAAAATGTGATGACCGAGTGCGAATTCCTTTATCGGGAAAGATCAATTCCTTAAATGTATCCGTAGCAGTTGCAGTTACTCTTTTTGAAGCGGCCAGGCAAAGGGAGCGAAAGGGATAATCGCGGAAGCGGTTTATTTGATTTGAATTAGACCTTCTTGAATGGCTGCGTTGAGCAGTTGTGCCGCATTTGACACCCGAACCTTTTTCATCATATTGGCACGGTGGGCTTCCACGGTTTTGACGCTTATTTTTAGCTGCTGCGCAATTTCTTTATTTTTTAGCCCAGACCAGATGAGTTGAAGGATTTCCTGCTCCCGTTGGGTCAGGGCTTCCGGGCGTTTGCGTTTAATGGGAGCGTCATCTGCGGGTTTGGGTTTCGTATTCATGAGGTCCTCGGCATCTTTGGCTAGGCAAATTATCTAAGGGAGAATATCAGGTCATTTTGGGATTGTAAACTGAAAATATACGTAAACTCACCCTAGTCGAAATAACTACGGAATCTGTTGCATTTATGGCTCACTGGATTGTTTGGCCAAGCGTCTTTATTCTGGGAATCATCATGGGCAGCTTCTTAACTGTCTGTGTTCATCGAGTTCCGATTGGACGGTCAATCGTGGCTCCCCGGTCTGCCTGTCCAGATTGCGGGAAGTCAATCAGCTGGTACGACAATGTTCCGCTGTTGAGCTTTTTCTGGCTACGGGGTCATTGTCGGGCCTGCCAAGGAGCGATTGGTCTTCGATATCCCGTCATTGAGTTGATCAACGGCCTGGGATATCTCTTGGTGGTCTGGCGATTTGGGTTCACCTGGGCCACCGTCATATATGCCGGATTGTTCTCGGTGTTTTGGGTGGTGACGTGGATCGATTGGGATCACAAAATCATCCCGGATGTGATTACCCTACCAGGGATCGTGGTTGGGTTTCTTTGTGGTTCCTTCCTTTTGCCCATTGGGTGGCTGAACTCGCTTCTAGGTATAGTTGTTGGGGGAGGGATCTTGTTGGTGCTAGCCTGGATAAGTCCCTATGTGTTTGGCAAAGAAGGTATGGGCGGAGGCGATATTAAATTTTTGGCTTTGGTAGGTGCATTCTTAGGCTGGCAGCAGGCTCTCATTACTTTAATGGTGGCGTCGGTATTTGGTGCGGCGATTGGAATTGGACTTTTAGCTCTGAAGATTATGAAAAAAGGCCAATATATTCCTTTTGGCCCATATTTGGCGCTTGGAGCGCTCATTGCCATGATCTGGGGTACAGATCTATGGCATTGGTATTTTCGCGGGTTGATCTGAATTGGTACAGGCTGAAAATTTTGTAACGGGAGGTCAGGGACAAGCAGATGGTAGACAGAGCTCAACCTGCATCAAAGGGTTTTACCCTTATGGAACTGATGATCGTCCTTGGCATTATGAGTATCACCTTGATGCTCACGAATATGTGGCTATCAACACAGTTGCCTCATTGGCGATTAAATGGCGCTGTGCGACAGGTAGTGTCCGACCTGGTCGCAGCAAAAATGAGGGCTGTAGTCGAACGAAATCGCCAAAGGGTCTTTTTTCAAGACAATCGGCATTATGTCATTCTTGACGATAAGAACAACAATGGGAAAATTGATATTGGTGAATCCCAAGAAACCCGTGATATTCAGGCCGACTATCAAGATGTCACGCTGACCGCCTCAAACAATCCCTCGTTTTTACCACGAGGCACGGCCTCCCACCTGGCCTCCATCACCCTGACCAATACGGCTGGCTCAAAAAAAATTACCCTCGGTATTACGGGTCGAGTAAAGGTGAAATCTTAAATGCCTGTAAATGCGAAACGATTTTCAGCATTTTCTCAAGGCGTTAAGAAGCAGGAGGGATTGTCTTTGCTGGAAGTCGTCATTGCCATGGCTGTGGTCTTTTTAGCCTTGTTGGGATTTGCGGGATTTTCTGTTGTCGCACATACCGGTATGAGTGCCAGTGAAAAAATGACACGAGCGGTCACGTTGGCGCAGGAAAAAATGGAAGACGTCAAACGAGAAGGTGTGCCAATTGGTTTAGCAAGTCCCTTGAGTACCACTGAGTCTTATGGCTCCATGGCTGGAGCACTTCAGCATCAACGCATCCTCACGATTATTCCTCATGTTCCAATGGCGGGTTTACACACGGTTACTGTCAAAGTGCAATGGGATAATGGTGAACATGCTACCTCTCTGAAAACTTATCTGACTCCGGAATAGCAATTTAATGATGTCATTTTGGCGAACCTCATCACAAGAAGGCTTTACCCTCATCGAAATGGTAGTGGCGCTTGGCTTGAGTCTGGTGACGGTGAGTGCCGTCTATTCTCTGTATGTCAGTGAACTCAGGACACAGTACGTGCGAGAAGATCGGTTGGAGATGCAGCAACAAGCACGGGTGGTCATGGATGTCATCAGTCGTGAACTATTGATGGCAGGTTACGATCCCCGAGGAGTCACCAAGGATGTGGATCTGAGCAACGATTTTCTAGGGATTACTTATGATCCTAGTCGTTTAAAAATCAAGGCGGATTTGAATGGCAATGGCCTGATTGCCGATCCCAACGAGTCCATCACCTTTATGTTTGATCCCAAGACCCATACATTGAGACGGAATACTGGAGGCGGCCATCAACCCTTTGGAGAAAACATCGAATCATTCCTCGTAGAGTATTTCGATCAAGGCGGAAATCTCACCATCGACTCTGCCAGTATTCGACAAGTGAAGATCACCGTGACCGCGCGTACAGAAGATCCCGATCTCAAATACGTGCCGAACGGAGGATATCGAACTGTGACCCTACAGTCTCGCCTGACCCCAAGGAATCTCTAAACATGAATACGAGGGAACGATGGGTAAGGCGAAAAGTCTTGGAGGGTAATAGAAAAGGCAGTGCGCTCATTGCTGCGCTATTGCTGGTAGCCGTGTCTGGCATCATGGGAGCGACGATTCTATTTGCGACCTCGACCGAGTTGCAGATCAGCGGAAACTACCGAAGAGCCATCCAGACCTTTTATGCCGCAGAGGCGGGGCTAGTTGAAACTCAACGACGATTAAATGGATCGCCAGCGTCCAATCCCGTCTTTCTCGGGGATGTTGCTTCACCTCATCAATCACATTGGTCAGCCTATGTTTTCTCTCATGCTGAGTGGAAGCCAGCCGACGATCAAACCTACAATGCCATACTTACCAACTACGTTCCGCTCTCAGGAAAGGCGACGAATAAACTTGCTCTGCCAAATAGTGTGCAAACTGACTTGACCTATTGGACCAAGGTACACCACAAGACGGAGTATGACGCCGAACAGGCTGGACATCGACAGGCCACACCGCACTATGTGGACGGTGATGGTGGTACCACATTGCATTCCACCAGGAATCGAGGGCATCTCATTCGGTTTGGGTATCCATTGTCCACTTCTGTAAAACCGGAACAATTTACGACCAATCTTCAGAGCATGTATCCACCGGTTGAAATGATCACGAGCCATGGGCAGGTCGAAGGGGCTGATTCGATTCTTGAGGTGAATGTGATGCATCCTGCCGGTCCTCCAGTGTGGGCTCCATTGTACGCAGGCAAGGAAGTCCTGCTTTCAGGCAGCATGGTTACGATTCAAGGTATGGACGCCTGTGGGATGTTCCCTGCTGGCCTTACGCCGATCTCACTCGCAACATCGGCGTCGCTAGTAGGGACAACTGGGCTAACTGGTAATCCAGCCACTCCTCAAATAAGTCCTGTGAGTTTGAATTTGGTCCAACAGATCAACGACCTAAAGAAAAGTGCCACACCTGTACTTAACAATTTAATTAGCCTGACATTGGGATCGACCACCTCACCTGCCGTTCACTATGCCGAACCCTCAAGCGGGGATCTGGTAGTTTCTCAAGTCACGGGTTATGGCATCCTCCTGGTCAAAGGTAACGTCCAAATTGCAGCACCCTTTCAATGGCAAGGGGTGGTTGTGGTCTCGGGTACAGTCACATTTGCTGGAGGGCTGGGATCATCAATTCTGAAAGGTGCGCTCTATGCCAATAGAGTCCACGTGCTCCATGACGACGTTTCTATCACGCTTGATACCTGTCCTATCGAAGCAAGCCTTCGCACCCTTCCGGTCCAGGTCCTCACCTGGCGCCAATTGCTCTAATTCCCCTCCCTCCCCCAAATTCTCCAGAGACCCCTTATTAGCCATTTTTTGATCAATGCTTTCTTGATAGTTCGTAGCAATTAGAGGGATTCTGCAAGCCATTGAATTTTAATGAGTTTTGAAGGGCTTCCCTAGATTGTCGAAATTATTTCCCAAAAATGCTCTTTATCTGGGTCTTTAGTCTCTCCCTTTTTCCTGGGCCTTTCGGTTGATTGTCGACTTTCCCAAATCTTATTAGAATCACAAGCTTTGAAATTCCACAGTTTCCACAAATACCTGAAATAGTGTTTTTTCAGTCATTTAATTGAGGAGGCCAACCGTATGTCAGCAGAACCCGATATCATTTACACAAAAGTTGACGAAGCGCCAGAATTAGCCAGTGGATCGTTTGTCCCCGTGATCCAATCCTTTGCCAAAACCGCAGGCGTGAATGTGGGAAGGAAAGATATTTCCCTGGCTGGGCGAATCATTTCGCAATTCTCGGATCGATTAAAGCCAGAGCAACAACAGCCGGACGACCTGGCCTTACTAGGCGAGTTGGTCATGAAGCCTGAAGCCAATGTGATTAAACTGCCAAATATCAGTGCATCTCTCCCGCAAATTCAGGGGGCTGTGAAAGAATTGCAATCCCAAGGGTATAACATTCCAGATTATCCGGAAGATCCTCAAAACGATGAAGAGAAAGCGATAAAAGCCAAATTCGATAAAGTAAAAGGTAGTGCGGTGAATCCGGTGTTACGGCAAGGAAATTCTGATCGGCGGGCGTCTTCATCAGTGAAACAATATGCCCAGAAAAATCCCCATAGAATGGGAAAATGGACGAAAGATTCGAAGTCACACGTCGCACATATGTCAGGTGGAGATTTCTTTGGGAATGAAAAGTCAGCGACTATCACGGAAGCGAATGCTGGAAAAGGCCGAATTGAATTTGTAGGAGCCGATGGCAGCACCAAGGTTTTGAAAGATGGCGTCACGTTAGACAAGGGTGACGTCGTGGATGCCACGAAAATGAGCGTGAAGACTTTACGACAATTTTTCAAGGACCAAGTGGCCGATGCGAAAAAGGACGCTGATGTGCTCTTCTCATTACATATGAAGGCCACAATGATGAAGGTGTCAGATCCCATTATTTTTGGCCATTGTGTTACGGTGTTTTTTGAGGATGTCTTTAGCAAGCATGAAAAGACGTTTAACGAGTTGGGCGTCAATGCGAATAATGGATTGGGTGATGTATACGCCAAAATTGGTCAATTGCCGGAGGCACAACAAGCTGAAATCAAAGCCGATATCGAAGCGGCGTTAAAGAATGGGCCGACGATGGCCATGGTGGATTCGGATAAAGGCATCACCAACTTACATGTTCCAAGTGACATTATTATTGATGCCTCGATGGCTGCCGCGCTTCGGACCTCTGGAAAAATGTGGGGCCCAGATGGCAAAGAACATGATATGAAGGCCATTATTCCTGATCGGAGTTACGCGGGCATCTATCAAGCGGTCATCGACTTTTGTCGGGAGAATGGCGCATTTGATCCGTCCACGATGGGCAGTGTACCGAATGTGGGATTGATGGCTCAAAAAGCTCAGGAATACGGTTCACACGACAAAACGTTCGAAGCTTCAGGCAACGGGAGCATTCGGCTGATTGATGGAGTGGGAAACGTTCTTCATGAACAAGATGTGGAAAAAGGTGATATTTTCCGAGCTTGTACGGTCAAGGATATTCCGATTCAAGATTGGGTGAAGCTTGCGGTGAATAGAGCCAGAGCTTCCTCTACCCCTGTCGTGTTTTGGTTGAATAAGGATAGGGCACATGATGCGCAGATCATTGAAAAAGTGAACCGTTATCTCAAGGATCATGATACGAATGGTTTGGATATTCAAATCATGCCGCCAGTGGATGCCATGAAGCTGTCACTGCAACGGGCAAAAGACGGCAAAAACACCATATCGGCAACCGGTAATGTGTTGAGGGACTATCTCACCGACCTCTTCCCCATCTTGGAATTAGGCACCAGCGCAAAAATGTTGTCTATCGTTCCATTGATTAATGGAGGGGGTCTATTTGAAACTGGAGCAGGCGGATCAGCTCCTAAGCATGTGCAGCAGTTTGTGAAAGAAGGGCATTTACGATGGGATTCGCTTGGGGAATTTCTTGCGTTAGCCGAATCATTCTCTCATCTCAGCAAAAACAAAAACAATAAAAAAGCGCAAATACTCGCGGATACACTGGATCGAGCCACTGGGCAGCTCATGGATAATCGAAAGGCTCCAGGCCGTGTGTTAGGAGAATTGGATAATGCCGGCTCCCATGTGTGGGAAGCGATGTATTGGGCCAAAGAACTGGCCAACCAAAATGAGGATCCAGATTTGAAGGCGAAATTTGCTTCGGTCGCCAAAGAGCTTGAGGCCAATATCGAGACGATTTTAGAGGAACTAAAAGCGATCAAAGGCAAGCCAGTTGATATTGGTGGCTACTATCATGCCAGTCCAGATAAGGTGAACGCTGGCATGCGTCCCAGCGCCACCTTCAATAAGATTTTGGCGACTTTGAATTAAGAGGGAAGGCGACGAACAGAAAAGGTGAAGTCTGAATGCTGGGCCGGGTTCTTATGGGAACCCGGCCTAGTTCGTTTGTAGGGTAAGGGCTCTTGGGATTTCTGGAAATACTATTGCCAACGTTCTTCGCTTCTGTCCAAATACAAGATCCGCATGCGATTTTGGGCTTCCATATTACTTTACCGGAATCTCATTCCCATACTGCCGTAAAATATATTCCAGGACCTGTGGGGCGTGTTTCACGATCGTTTCTCGTGCGAGTCGATCATGACATTGGCCCGCGAGAATCCATCCCAAGGCCTCTTCTTGATCGCCTTTTCGATATGATTCAATGGCATTGTTCAGGCAAGTATGACCTGACACATTCCCTCGAAGAATTTTGATGGGGTAGGCCTTCACAATATATTTCATACACACTGGTCCCCGTCTTGCGGTGGATTTCACATCATTCCAAATCCAATCAACTTCTTCTTGGTAGGCTAGGGCCTTCCACGGCCAGAGAAAGGTAAGTGACATCATTAGAGCAAAGCATCGTAGGAAATGATTCATGGTGTCCTCAAGGATAAAACTTCTTCACAGGAAATGTTTGTAGACGTTAGAATAATAACAGGCTGAAAATCTTTGAACACCTAGTGAAATAGAAAAGGAGGAATTTATGGGTCAGTTTAGAAGACAGATTTTCGTGGTATTGTGTTTAAGCTTCGTATTTTCCTATCAAGCATGGGCTGGGGAGCAACTGGATGTGCATGATGGATCGGCAATTACGATTACGTCTCCGCAAAATGGAGCAACTGTCGGGAATTCGTTCGACTTAGTGTATTCCTTTAGGAAGGGATTGCTGGCGGATCATGTGCATGTGTTTATGGATGGGAAGTACCAGAAGGGGTTTACTGGCAGATTTAATGATGTGTCATTCGGCCCACATACGGTCACGGTAAAAGTTGCTACCCATGACCATGATATGGTGACGGTCTCGGATTCGATTAATGTGGTGGTACGGTAAAGAAGGATGGTCGGCAAATACCTGGTCAGGCTTGCTTGATGCGCGAAACCCTCCTGATAAAGAGCACGCAGAGAGAAGAGTTAATCGATCTCACGGAAGCCATACGTGCGGTTCTTACCCGTAGTTCCATTCAGAATGGTGTGATGCATGTCTATGCACAGGGAGCGACTGCTGCTCTGATGGTTCAAGAAAATTGGGATGATAGTGTTCCACTAGATGTAGTCAATCTGCTCCGCAAGCTCATTCCTCCTGGTGTATGGTTGCATGATGCTCAGGATGGCAATGGAGATGCGCATTTGAAGGCGGGTCTTGTCGGGCCATCTGAATCCATTCCGATTATTGACGGCCAATTAGGATTGTCTCAATGGCAGAATATCTTTATCTGCGAATTCGATGGCCCTCGGGCTGAGCGTCGCGTAGTTTGCACGCTAATTCGTGATCCAGATGATGAATTCTAATATCTTATTTACATAGACCCTACCCTTCGTTGAGTTCCCAGTCATAGTCCAAGTAATAGATGCTAAGCTTATTGTTCTTTAAGGCCGCCTTCCCCGATTCGGGTGCAAAGGGAGCAAGATATTTCCGTACCCCACCTTTCGACTCAAAGTCTTCCTTGAACCATTTGAATATGGAAGACATATAGACGCGGCCTTTTTTCGTATCTACACGTAAACCTTTTTTGGAATTGGCGAGAAAGAGTTTCATTTGATCATTGAGCTGCCTTTCGAGTGTTTCGACCGTATAAGCCTCCCCGCGAAGATCAGGACAACTCACGGAGGCACAGACAATCGCCACATGAATTCGTGGCTCCCCCATTTTTCGAAGAATCTCATGTTCAATTTCATTCAAGGTTCGTGGTTTTCCAGCCACTATTCCGACCTCTTTTTTCCAAACGGCCGTGAAGAGGCTGCCCGCGTCTTTAATGCTGTCTACGGGATAATGATCCAGAACCATCTTCGCCGCCATAATATTGTAGACATTTATCCAAAAAGTCAGCTTCTCCTCGCGAGTGTTTAAACCAGACAGGGAGGCCTTTTCCAAATTTTTGATCAGCTTCGAATACGCCTGATCATTACCGAGTTTCTTGTAATCGACCGCCTGAAGCTTGACCCCATTGATGGTTTTGGGGGCCACGTATTTCTTTAGTAGACCGTCCCATGAGGAAAAATCAAACGCAAATGCCGAGGGTGCTGAAAGAGCAACCATCACGCCTAACACCACCAATATTTTTCCCAATAAGAATTTCATCATAATTTTCTCCTGTTACTCGTAAAGAGGTTTCCCCCAAAAGGCCCATTCATGGGATATGAGTCTTTTCATTCCACTCAAACATTACAAGTTTCTTGAAATTCTTTGTTGCTCATCGTGCAAGCCATTCTTGTAAAATGAGTCTAGAGAGTTTTAAATACGGAACCCAAATTGTTGCAGTGAGAGGGGGTCTTTGCGTGAGTCATGTGAAAGTTGTGACATTTCCCAGGATCGGTGATGTTTCTATCGTCTGTAAGTCTAAACGAGACATTTCTGTTGAAACCCCTTTAGATAAAAGGGATAACGAATCTCTTGGCTGGGGATATTGGGATCGGATTTGGCCTTCTTCAGTGGCTTTGTCGGAATATCTCATTCATCAATTTTTCCCGAAAAGACTGACAGGGGAAAAGGTTTTGGAAATTGGATGCGGGACAGGAGTGCCTGGAGTAGTCGCGGCTCAGCTTGGGGCGTACACAACGTTCTCAGATATGGTTCCAGTGACTTTGGAAGCGGTCAAGGAGACATGCCGACTGAATCACATTAAGAAATTTGATACGTGCACATTGGATTGGTCAGAAAAAATTCCATCCGAAGAACGCTATGATATGGTCTTAGGTTGTGAAGTTTTTTATGACGTGGCAATTTTAGCGGATATTGCTCACGTCCTTGAGCAAGTGCTTTCTCCAGGTGGAAAAGGCATCTTTTGTGATCCAAATAGATTGGGGCTGGATACGATTGAACTCGCATTCCAAGAGAAGTTTAATCTGTCCATTGAACAAATCCCTCTCACCTGGCCTCCCCGAAAAGAAAAGAGCCAAGATAAGATGGTGTATTTGTACGAATTAACTGCCAGAAGTTAAGCGACTATTTGACGGAACCCTTGCTCACCTGGCAAAGCGGTTCATTATTAAATGGACTGAGTCAGGAATTGTGGGGAAAGTTCACTAACCAAAAATTTCGGGCAGTCTCTTTACTTCTGCAAAAGCAGCATGTGGGATTGGAGAAATATTCCCCAATCCCACATGTCTTTCTCAAGCCAATTTAATCCAAATCATTCACAAAAAGCCAGTCAAAGAAAATTGAATCTCCTAAGGAATTGGTATGATTGGTTAAATCAACAAATCCTGATAGCCGCACCCTTCACGTGGTATGGGTAAGCGTTTTGGGCACTTCGATGATGGATTCCTTTCATGAATTTTGGCTACTATCTTCTACGGTAATGAATCAAAATTAATGACAAATAGGCAGCTCAAGAACACCACATCAGGCGCATTACCAAGATTGACCGCGCCAGAGAGACGGACGTTTCCGGTATTAGTCAACCTAGAAAATCTCCCAGTGGCAGCAACAATATTTGGCGTTTGGCCTGGAACCGAACCTGTTATATGGGTCACGCTTCCCTCGTCAGCAGTGCCGTCACCATTACCTATGTCCGCAAAGAAGGGGCGAACGGTCGTAAGACCGTCACTGACGATGTACCCACCTGGGAGGAAAAAGAACGTCACCGCGTCAACAGCCGCACTAGCATTGACGGTGTTACTGAGTAGGCCCAAATTCGGCGGATCCGGAACCGCAATACCTGTAGTGGTATCTTCTATTTGTGCGATACTGAGGCAATCGACACCGATGCCAACTTTCCGTCCGTTCTGTAGGTCCAACAGATCCCCCTGGTAACAGAAGAAATCATCACGAACCCTTGAATCGTTGTCGAAGAAGTTATCTACCACTGCATTAAATTGTGGGCTGAGTTGATCTTTTTCAAGTTCTCCGAAAAACTTTACGGCAATATCGGCGTGTGCTGAAAGCGCCAGTGCTAAGATGGTGAATGCAAAAACGATAACGGCAGTCGGTCTTGCGTAGGATTGTTTGACTCTAGATGAAATTTTTTTCATTTTCTCTCCTATTTAAACAGTAAGTAAATACGGGTCTTGCCTAGAATTTTTTGGGGCCACATCTAAAACGTGCGACAATCCACCAGTAGATAGGATACTTTTATTGTGCCGCAGGGTAACTGTCAATAGGCATCATTAAATGGGCATAGGGGGTATCTCCCCACATGACCCATGGGCCTCCGGTTTGTGAATCGCTTGGGAAGCTCTTCAATTGTGCTTGATCGGGGAGGAGGAACATCATGTGGGCCTTCAGGCCGTCGACCCAATCATCACCTGGTTTGGGTTCGGTGGCATACGGGTCTGTATTACTGACGGGGGTGTCCCCTTGGAGCATATAGGCGATGCCCATTTTCGTGTAAGTGGGCTTCTTTTTGTTCATCATGGCGTCCAGAAGGTTGAGCCAGGGATCATTTACACACCAAGGATCGGTCCCTGACGTCTTTGGATTATCTGGGAGGCAGGTCCAATCATTGGTCCCTTTTCGCACAACCTTCATATTCCAATCCTTAATGGTGGCATGCTTGGAAATTGATGCCGGACCAGCACTTTCCGCGCTGGCAATAGTTCCATCGTCAGCTAGAGCTGACGTTGGTATAAATAAGACAAGCGACAATGCTAAATAGCGTAGATTTTTCATCCTATTCTCCTTGTATGAAATTGAGACAGTTTTTGAATTGGATTGAATACCATGCTCTCACTGAGTATTTCCTCATCGGACTAGTGCGCACTTTTTGAAGTGGTCTCCTTTTTCCCCTGCATGGCATTGCTGGCTTGTTCTGTTGTCCAAAGCGCACTGGCAAGGAATCGGAAGTTAACCAAGGCGGCTTGATAGCCATCAAGATCAGGAACTTGCGCGGCAGCCGTGGCATCCTTCACTACCGCAACCTCAAATCCTTGCTCCAATAATTCTCGCAGATGAGATTCTACGCAAAGATTAGCGGACATTCCTGCCAGGATGATCTTGGTGATGCCCCGTTTTCTGAGCTGTAAAGTAAGATCATTTGATTCTGGTCCGTAGACTTTATGGGGGCTGGACACAACAGTTTTTCCATCCTCAATATAGGGTTTATACTGTGCTAGCCAGTCTGCTCCTGACCCATCAAAGCCTTTTGTCGTCAATGCTCCCTTACGGTCGAACATATGGATGGCATGCATCATCGTCTCGACGGCCCCACCAAATTTCCATTCTTGATCGGTAGGATAGTAGTAGTGTGGAGAAACGAATACGGGGATTCCTGACTTCTTGGCAGTTTTTAAGAGAGTTTCGATATGTTCGACGGTCTTATTGGCCACGACGCTTTTTCCCACAACACCCCAGGTCACACCTTTTGGACTGAGAAAGTCATTTTGTGGGTCCGTCAGGACGAGAGCTGTTTCTCCTGGCTCAACCGTCATCCCTGGGTTGGGTAGTCCTGCATGAGCAATTCCTGTCAGAAATACGGTAGCCAGAAGCGAGATAGTCCATAGGGTTCGTTGCATTGCCGAAATTGATTTCATTTTTTCCCTCTTTTTGTTGTTAATTTTAAAATATCTACCTTGTGTAACCGGGCTTGAGCATTGCACAATACCCAGTGCGATGTGGTCCGAAAGATGTGCGGAAGCGTCCTAATTGAGGATGCCTGCTAGGGCCATAAATTTTTTATTGACCATCAAGGTGACATTGTAGACTGAGGCTTCATATGCAATTGGATAAGTTACTCTCTAATCTCCAAATCTCTGTTGAACCTTTTGCGTTGTGTTTGATCTGTGAGGGTTGGCGACTGCATCTGCCAGGACCGCCTGCGGTTATGCTTCACTTCGTTCTTAAAGGGGAAGGTGCGGTTATTGGCACCGAAGCTGGCAGACAACCCATTTCAGCTTGTGGGTTGGTGGTGGTTCCGCCAGGTGCTCTTCATACGCTTGAGCCCAACGGTCCCATTCAATATGAGAAGCGCATAGAAAAACCGCCGACGGATCGCTCCATATGTGAACTGGTTGCGGGTCCCTGTAAAGACCCAAATTTTGTAGTGGCCTGTGGCATCATTCATGTGACCTATGGGCAGTCCTTAAGACTATTTCAGCATCTCAAAGAAATCCTCGTTGCGGATTTAGCTGGGATATCCCAGGTAGCCACGGCTTTCCAAGGTATCCTCGCTGAGCAATCCCACCCTGGTCCTGGCAGTAAAGCCCTCGTTGCTTCTTTGATGAACGAATGTCTGGTGCATTTGTTTCGACATCTTGCTGATAAGGGGCCATTGTCCTGGTTGTCTGCTTTGGATGATGATCGACTTGGGAAGTCACTGGATCGCATCCTTGAAGATCCTGGGGGAGATCACACAGTCGAATCACTGGCTGATGTCGCAGGTATGAGCCGTTCTGTTTTTGCCGAAAGTTTTACCGGAGCGTTTAGTCAGCCACCGATGACCTTTCTTCACCACCTTCGAATGCAAAGAGCAGCTGTGTTGCTGACCGGTGGTTCGTATTCCGTCGAAGAGATTGGTATGCGAGTAGGTTTTTCCAGCCGTAGTCACTTTTCTTCTACCTTCAAAGAATTCCATGGAATGTCCCCTGCGGTTTTTCGAGAAAGTGCTTCCTCTCATTAAAAAGTCATGTGCAAACAATGGTACATCCCCCCAGCTCTCACAAAGTGTTTTGACTATACTCGATTCCCAATACCTTTTAGTTGCAGTTAAAGCGTTTACAAAAGTATTTGTCCCCTTGCTCTGCAACATCTACTTGTTTATGCGACGGTCAGGCGAATAATTGACGGGCTCTAGAGGTCCATATACAATTTTCACCATGTTTCAAACACTAACAGATTTTGCAGCGTCGTCCTGGAAGGGGTCTATGGAATACGATGGTTTGGAAGCCGTTGTAGCTGGGGTTGCCGATGGTGCTCAGCAGATTCAAGCCAAAGTTCGAGCCGCTGTGTTGGCCCAAGCGGTGGGTACCACTGGAGAAACGAATATCCAGGGTGAAGTTGTTCAAATTTTGGATACGTTTTCCTCTGAGACCTTGGTAAATACGTTGACCCAATGTGGGCGAGTAGCGGCGATAGGGTCTGAAGAAATTGAAGAGACGGTTTTTGTAGGTGATAGTCCGGCGCATCGGTACTTGGTGCAAATGGATCCGTTAGATGGTTCCTCCAATATCGATGTAGCGGTGAGTGTTGGTTCGATCTTAGGAATTTGGAAACGTGACACTAATGAAACAATCACGGATGTGACCCTGTTGAAAAAAGGCCATGAACAGGTGGCGGCGGTCTATACGGTCTATGGGTCATGCACTATGATGGTAGTAGCAACCCGTGAAAGCGTCCAAGGTTTTACGCTTGATCCTGAGGATGGAATGTTTCGTCTCACCAACCAAAATATCCGCATTCCTGAAAAAAATTCCTGCTATAGCACGAATGAAGGAAACTTTAAAGGGCTGGATTCCGGAACTCAGAAAGCCATCGAAGAGCTACGTAATACCTATTCTCTTCGGTACGTGGGGTCCCTCGTCGCTGATTTTCACCGAAATTTATTGAAAGGCGGGATTTTCTTATATCCAAGCACCCAGAAAAGTCCTGAAGGGAAGCTTCGGCTCATGTATGAAGCGAACCCGCTTGCGTTCATTGCCGAACAGGCAGGAGGAGCGGCCTCTTCTGGCAAGAAGCGCATTTTGGACATCCAACCCCAGAAATTACATCAGCGAACAGCACTCATCATTGGCAATAAAGATGTGGTCAAGCAGACGGTGGCAGTCATAAATGGACTTTAGGATAAAAATTGTCGAAGTTGAGGTAAGGAATAAAACGTGTCTGACCCCTATTTAATGTCCGAAGAGATGACTGGTCTTATTTAATCCTCGTTGTGTAGGATTTCGCCATATACGAGGATTTAAATATTTTCATTAGTTGTACATTGTAGTTGGGTGGGGGTGCTCTTGACTTTTCTTCTTTTCAAAAATACCTTTTATGTGGTTTCGAGGCTGTTCAGGTAGTTAGGCATTCAGAGACATCAGAAGTTAGGAGCTCATTATGATTGGGATGATAAGTCTCATGGAGCTCAGGCCCCAAGTAGCTTATGCCTCTCAAGGGAAATTTCTCGTGGAACCCTGTCTGTGCAATGTTGCCAAAGGTCTAACGAGGATGCCCCGGGAGGAGTAATTCTTGCCACTCCAACTTTTAGAAATCCTTTTAGAGGGAAGATGTCATGGAGAAAAACACGAATTCTCGTCAAAAATTCTTTCCCGTTTTTTCTTAGGGATTCTCCTCCTGTGCGCGGTGGTATTGCCAGCGCAAGTTGTAGAAAAGGAGATAAAAGGTGCTGCCGAACAAGCTGGTACTATGTATGCGGATCTTCTGTGTATGGTCATCGACCCAAAATCTTGGGAAGGGTTCTTTGATGACCAGTCGGCCGAAGAAGAGGCCGCAGAAGAGGCAAAAATGTTGAAATTCTGGAAGACCCATGGGTATGCAGGAGAAGAACAAGCAAACGTGGCTATTATAAGGCATTGGGGGATGAAAAAATTCAAGGAAGGGGCACGAGCTACGGTTCAGAACACCGCATGTGAAGAAGAGATAGCCAAAAACAAGTTCCAATTAGAGGAGACCTTGAACGGACCACCGCCTCACTCGGATTGAACCTCTTGAAAGCAACAGAAGGGGTGGGGAGCAATTTCTGATCCTTGGGTTCATGAGAGGTTGCCCAGGTGTTGTCGTTATCTGGAATGATGAAATTCTTTACATGAAAGTATCTCGGAGGACATACCTGTGAAAGCTATGAAACTTTTCGTCCTCGTTATTGTATTTTCCCAAACCCTCTTTGTGCCAACCGCAAAGGCTTATGAGGGAATATTTCATTATGCCTGGACGTATTACCTTGCCCTTCAGGTGGGATTTACCGAACGTCAAGCTTATCAAATTGCGAGCGGGACGAATGCTTTGGACTGGGATGGTGAAACCAATCCTATTGCCAGCCCTTTAGACAGTAAAGTTGATACCGCATTTGGTGCGGAACGGTTTCGATATCTTGACGAGAAATTGAATCAACTTTGGGGTGAATTAGACCATAACTTGTGGAAGAACAACTCGAAGGAACCAGGCCTCATAGAAAAAGATCAGGATGCGACCTTGCTGAGTCTCAGAAAGGTGCAAGCCATGTATCCTCCTGCCAATATGCTCGGAAAGGCCTGGCAGAAGTACTACGATGCCTTGATTGAACGAAATCCTGCCGTGCGAACATGGGTTCAACTCCATGCGTTCCAGCCAATTGTTTTGCAGAAGCATAAGAATAGGTCATCTGATTTTCATACCAATTTTTCAACGGGACATTCGGACCTCTTATCCTTGGATTCTCCGTTAGCAAGTTTTCAACAAAACGATCTAGGATGGATACTGACGAACTCTCGTTTAACTTGGGGCCTTGCCTCCCAACTCACCACTCCGGCAAAAGGGAAAAATGGAAATTTTAGTAAGCTTGATGCGAATTCCTATGACCTTATTATGGAGACCATTAATTATTGTCAGAAGGAGTCGATGAAAGCCTGCCTCTGTGAAAACCCTAACAAATTAGCCAAGAATTTGGCATCGATACAAACGAATTATTCATCCGAATTAGATGTTCCCCTCATTGAGGAAAGAGACTATTTGCCTTGTGAGGGCAAACCGTCAATTGACGCGACAGACCAATTCTTCCAAAAAATTTCAACAGTACTGGACGCCATCATAAAAATTTCCCTCAAGAAGAACGACCGTAGAGTCCAGGACCAAATACATAAATGGACCTTGGAAACCAGAATATATGACAAAATTTCCTCCTTACCCTTTCTTGCACATATTCAAATTTTTCAAAAAGAAACTGGAATGGCATGGCCTCTTATTTTTTCTGCCTTAATGCGAGATATTGAAATCTATCTTCTCAATGAGTATTGGGACCCCCAAGAACCGATAAAACTTGGCATTTCCCATGCTCCCACAAAGGCCGTCAATGCCGTACGAGGGGAATCGGTCCGGCAATTATGGGAATTGGCCAAACACGATCGTAACCCTGGCCCTCTTCTACATTTCATCCAGGATCTGCATTCCCATGGGGCCTACAACACCTTTCATGGGCATGCGACGGCGAATCACGTGCCAGATTTTATTGATCAAGATAGGTTTAATGCTATCAATGCAACAGTTGATACCATCATTGTACTTTGTGAGTTTAAAAATGAGCTTAGGGAGTCATCGGTCGATTGGGGGAACACGACGTATTCCGACAAAGTATTTGTTGGACAGAGAATTGTTGAGTCAGAGCTTTGCAAAAACGTCCAACCCAACACAGATTCAGCGCTCAGAAGCCTTATTTCTCAACACTCACTTTCCAACGGTCCAGAGGATAATGTTTCGTTAAAAGATATACTCACCCTATTAGGGAAACAAAGTAAGGTCCCGTCAGTGAGATCGTCAAAGGTCACGTGGCAGGGATTGCAGAAGTTGCTGCAACGACCTCCCCATTCTATCGAAGAAAGCCAGGTGACCGGATGGACAAATGAAATGATTGGGTTGCCGGATTTCCCTAGAGCGGTTCGATTTCTCAGCACCCAAGTGCGTGCCAATCTGATCCCGGTATGGCGATCCTATGATTTACGTCTCGAAGAGAGAAAGGAAGATTTGAGTCGGATTATCGATCAACATTTTGATGGAGGTCAGCCTGAGTTAGAGGCCGAAATAGATGCTTGGAAACCTATTGGCATTCCAACCAGTGTGATTCAATTTGACTATGACTATTGCGGACGGGTGTATAAAGCTGATCGAAGCCAGAAGACAGGCAAAGGTTTACCGTCCTGGTCAAAGAAGGTGAACAATCTGGCATCCATTGAATCCAAAGCTATCCCATGTCATGTGGTGGCTGGAGGAAATCCTCGGTCCAATCCCAGAACGAATACCCTGTACATGGTGGAAGATGTTGGGATTCAAATCACCAATATGTCCATCGGGAGATCGTCTGATCAGTCTTCGTATTCTTGGAAGCTTGAATATAATGTGTTCAGAATGGTTCCAGGCCTCAATGGCAATTTCCCTATCCAAATGACTAAGCCCAAATCCCTGACCATGCCTTTAGATGCCAGACATTCTAAGAATCATGAAAATTGGAAAGAAGCCTCGACAGACATGTATACCATTGAATCCAAAGTTGAGTTTGGGCCGAATGCCTTGCCTGTCTACGAACATTGTCAACTCCTCGTTCCCCGGGAGAATGATGTTCACGCCAATTTGGATGCCATTCTCCATGGGGCATTTGAAGGCCAAATACATGGGGAGTCTGGTACAGCCACCCAACAGATCCTAGACTATCTGGATGACAAGATGATCTGGCGAGGGGATCTCCAATCTTCAGGATTGGTCGCAGGTTTGTTGGCTTCAAATGTGCGACGAATCACACATAATGAAAAGCTTGAAGAAGTAAAAATGAGTAGCAAAGGTGTGACAAAGCCAATGGGCATTGAGGCGTACATTGAAGAAGGCTCTCCTGCGTATATGGTCTGTTCGGTACAAGTGCAAGGCTTGCCACCTGTGGTGGCCATGAGAAAAGCCAGTCTCAGCTTCGCCGCACAAGTCAAAGGCGTTAAACAAGGACGAACTTCCTCCGAATGATTGTACCCCTTACATCATATTGCCAGCCTTTCTTCGAGAGGTTGGGCCTTTTTGTTTCCTCAAAGTATGTAATGCTCTGTGTTTGGCTTGTGTTGTCTTGTGTGGTTTCCACGCAAGTGTTTGCGGAGCCTTCTACCCCTGAACAGGTGCCTGAGTTTTATGTCGGAAGTATTGGGAATGAAGTGTTGCTCAGCCTCTTGTTTGAAAATGGCATTGAGGAATCGACTGACATAGAACTTGCCTTGGAAGAAGCTTCTGGTGTGGCACTTAATGTGGAGGTTGTTCAACGAAAAAACCTTGCAAGTGTATCAGAACGTGTGTTTGCAATTACCTTTGATATCGCGACAAATATCAAACCGGGAATAGTTGAGAAACTTCTTTTTGTTCCCTCATCCAACCAAATACTGAGCTATGACAAAGAGACCCTGCAGTTCAGTTTTCGAATCTTGGGAATTCAGCCAAAGGTGCCCATCTATCGATTGGTGAGTATTGAGCCTCGATATAACCGTGAACATCTATATGGCTTTGAGCATCAGGTGAATAGCTCGGGCTACTCTAAAAGTAATACTCATAAGGGGAAAACCAAAACCTTCAGTGCCAAGCTTACAGAATTTCCACGAGAAATAATTCCAGGGGAACCGTTTGAAATAGCAGGGGAGGCCGTACAACGTGTTGAGACAGTATCAGGTTGGCCCTGGTGTTCCAGTAGTAAACGTTCTTCTCCAGGAAGTACCATGCAGTTGAGTGCTGGTACGGAGCTGATGAATTCAACGAGCACCTTTATGGGAGCACGATTCAAGGGTCGTACAGACTTTACGATCTACTGCAGCGATGGCACGAAATTACGTGAACGTAGAGGCCTTGAACATAATGCCCCCATCGAGGCTGTCAAAAAAGAAGAGCGAATGAGTTTTCGAGTTCAATACACATCGTCTCGACCTCCCGGCGATGTTGAATCAAGCCTTCCCACTGAAGACACAAACACACCTATCTCAGAACAAGCCGATCCGTATTCATTTTTTTATACTGCAAAAATTACGGCTGATGCGAATGCGCGGGAAATACCAGGGCCTGAGTGGTTAATACATTACATTCCCGATAAAAAAGAACGTGAACGTTGGAAAAATTGGACCGCAATTATCATAGGCGATCTACGCTTTGTGTATAAGCCCGTAGCGACTTCCATTGAAATTGCCGATTACGAACACCCAGAGGGATCAAATTCTAAGCCCTCTGGTCAAGAGGCTGACGGGTCCGGTCCCTCAGGAACTGGGGAGCAAGGCACTGGGACTTCTTCGAGTCCCCCAACCTCGCAAGAAGGAACCGGAACAACGTCAGAACCCGGTGGCTCAGGAGATCTGCCTTCTTTGCCAGAAGAACAAAGAGAGCCAGAGGAGCATTCTTTTGGAGAAACCTCAGGCGGGACCGGAACCTCCGGCGGTGACGATCCTGGCGTCGATCTAGGACCGTATCCCACGTCCGGCCCCTATACGACGACCGAAGGCGAATTGACCTTTTTGGATTCGGGCCCTTTGGCGGCGCACTACCACCAGGATGGGGGCAGGCTGGTTGGGAAGTTTGATGGTCTGGTCTTCACCGGAGTATGGGTTGAGTCGAATTCCAAGCGGAAGTGTGCAAACCAGAAGAATGGTAGTGCGTATTGGGGCAAGGTGCAATTCACCTTTACGGAAAGTTTTGACGTCTTCAAAGGTGTTTGGGGGTATTGTGAAGATGTGCCGGCCCAAAAGTGGGACGGGACGCGAAAACGAACCGGTACGGCCACCGAACCCGACCAGGAATCTTCTTCATCAACCCTTGAGGAACAGGAACCCAATAATTCCCTTGATACGGCTCAAGCGGTCACTCTCCCTACTAGATTGCAAGGCTTCATTGATCCCAAGCGCGATGCCGACTGGTATCGGCTAGCGATTCCCGCGCAGGGGGCCTTAGAGGTGGCCATCACGAATATGCCGCAAGAAGTGAATGTGACGTTTCAGGTATGGGGGGCAAACAAGAAGGTGGTGCATGGGTGGCAAACAGCGCAGAAACTGGGTGTTGACCATATCCGCATTGTGGATCTGCCGGCCCCGGGCACCTATTACCTCGAACTCCGCGATAGTTCCGACAATGGGCGGTCGGCGCAGCCCTATACCTTGCGCACCGTCCTGACAGCCACCAAAGACACCGGCGAACCCAACAACACGCTAGCGACGGCGACGCCATTGAAACTAGAGCAATCCATCCAAGCCAATATTCTCCCCAAGCGCGATGCCGACTGGTATCGGCTAGCGATTCCCGCGCAGGGGGCCTTAGAAGTGGCCATCACGAATATGCCGCAAGAAGTGAATGTGACGTTTCAGGTATGGGGGGCAAACAAGAAGGTGGTGCATGGGTGGCAAACAGCGCAGAAACCGGGTGTCGACCATATCCGCATTGTGGATCTGCCGGCCCCGGGCACCTATTACCTCGAACTGCGTGATAGTTCCGACAATGGGCGGTCGGCGCAGCCCTATACCCTGGGGATTCGGGGAATTCTAAAAACGGGGCAAGGGATTGGTATTGATCGTCCCGGGCGTGACTATCGTAATTTCCTCGTTGGCTCCTCCAAAGAATGTCAAAACGCTTGTAACGCAGAAGCCAAATGTCAAGCATGGACCTATGTGAAACCCGGAATCCAAGGCGCCTCGGCACGCTGTTGGCTTAAACATTCGGTGCCGGAGCCGGTACGTAATAGGTGTTGCACATCCGGCATCAAATAATAAACCTAGAGTTTTTTGGCAGTCGGCAGGGCAGTGTCGCAAATCGCAAGGAATGTGAAATTTGGGGTGGCTCTAAGCATTGGCAACTAAAGTATGGTTGAACGAACGAAGAAAGAGTTGGGTAAAGAATGAAGATTGTAATGATTCAGGCTTGCCTCGGAGCGGCGGATGGAGATGGCTAAAGTGAGGTCGGTACATGTAATCAGGTCCGACCCTAAAATGAGTAGCGTTTGTCCCTACTTCATAATCCGTCGTAGCCACTTCAGCTTGTCTTTGTAGGGGGCGTAAACGAGTGGTAGATCCAGCCAGGTAGCGGATCTCATGACGCCCTTCTTGTGGGAGAATCGTTCGAAACCGCTGAAGCCGTGGTAGGCGCCCATGCCGCTCTCTCCGACACCGCCAAATGGCAAGTGATGGTTAGCCAGATGCAGGATGCATTGATTGATGCACCCTCCGCCGAATTGTAACCGTTCGATGAGTAAATCCTGAATTTGGGTGCTACTGCTGAACACATAGGCTGCAAGCGGGTGTTGGGGAAATTTCGCGATAGTATCGTAGATTTCGTCATATTCCGTATAGTCCAGAATTGGTAACACAGGCCCGAAAATCTCTTCGCGCATGACTGGGTCGTCCAGCGTGATATCTCGCATGACCGTCGGTGCAATGAATCGACTTGCTGCATCTATTTTCCCTCCGACCACAACTTTTTCAGGCATAATCAATGAGGCAACACGTTCAAAGTGTTGCGCATTGACCATTCGGCCAAAGTCACCGCTTTTGCTGGCGTCTTCCCCGTAGGCTTCAATAATTCGTACCTTGAGCTTGTCTAGGAATTCTTCTTTTATTTCCCGATGCACCATGAGGTAGTCCGGCGCTGCGCAGGTTTGTCCCGCGTTTAAAAATTTCCCTGCCACAATTCGATTCACGGCGACATCCAGTTTGGCGTCGTGATGGACAATGCAGGGACTTTTCCCTCCGAGCTCCAAAGTGACAGGGGTTAATGTCTTCGCAGCAGCGCTCATCACGATCGATCCAACTCTAGTGCTTCCAGTGAAAAATATGTGGTCGAATTTCTGTTCTAGGAGAATCGTGGTTTCCGGTACTTCACCAGGGACATACGCGATGTACCGTGAATCGAATGTCGAATCAATTAATCTCTGCATGACGGCGCTGCAGGCTGGTGCCATCTCGGAGGTCTTGATCACCGCTGTGTTACCGGCTGCGATAGCGGCGATAAGTGGGGAAAAGGTTAGGTTGATGGGAAAATTGTAGGGGGCAATGATCAAATTTACTCCTCGAGGTGAATAGTAAATCGTGCTTTTTGCCGGTTGGACGAGCAATCCGGTTCGAACATTTTTTGGCTTCATCCACTTGCGGAGGTTCTTGAGCGTTTCTGTTAACTCATGCAGACAAAAGCCGGTCCCCGTGAAGTAGGCTTCGAACTCAGGCTTGGCTAGGTCGGTTTTGAGAGCCGCATGAATTTCTCTTTCGTAGTTCTTTATAGCCTCCTTGAACTTGGACAGAGTTTCGTGGCGAATAGAGTAATCTCGCGATACGCCACTATTAAAAAACTGGCGTTGTTCTGTAACGACTCGGATGATTTCGTCTTGAGTCATGGCCAGGGCTCTTTCTCCGAAAACCCTTTTATGCCTCAGGGGCAGGTATTGGGATGGAGCGACTCTTCATCCTAAATCCGCTCCAAGTCCCCTTTCAAGCGCTTGTTTTTTTCAATGGCACAGGGCTTTGAATGATAATGCGGATATTTTATTTATAACTTTATGATTATATGGATATTTTAATGGTATTTCCTCTTGACCATTAAGGGCCCAAGGGGTGGGAAAACCCACTGGGACTTTAGGGCTCAAAATTGGGTCTTTTGATTGATTGCAGACTCCGTAGCTCATTCGTACAATGCTGTTTCCCACGAACGAGTGGGTTGGTCTGATTTTGTCTTTCACATTTTATTCCCTGACGGAAGGGTAGGATTATGGCAAAGGTCCTTGAAGGCCCAGGAATGGGCTTGCTGCGAAAATGGGGAATTTCAACCCCCAACTATGTCGTGGTGACATCAAATGAAGAGTTTGAGCAACTCTCCAAAGTGAATGATTGGCTTCAAAAGAACAAGCTGGTCGTCAAAGCTCATGAAGCATTGGGTTCTCGCTTCAAACTAGGTCTGGTCAAGGTGGGGCTAGATTTGGCGGCCGCTAAATCGGCGGTGAAAGAGATGCTGGGAAAACAACTCGAATCCGTGACCATTCGTGAAGTGATTGTCTCCGAAGCGATCGGCCACAAAGAGGAATATTATGCTTCGGTCAAGTCCACCCGCGAAGGCGTAGATGTGATGGTGACGACCTATGGCGGTGTCGAAGTTGAAGACAATTGGGAGAAAGTCCAGAAATTGGCGATTGAAATTGGAGAAACTCCAACGGACGCTCAATTGGCGAAATTATCTAAAGACGCCGGGTTCTCTGGTGATACCGCCACCAAAATGGCGGATTTTTTAAAGAAACTGTATACCTGTTTTGATAATGAAGATGCGCAATATGTGGAAATCAATCCAGTTGTCCAAAATGCAGGTGGCGATTTGGTGGCTCTCGATGCCGTGACGTTATTGGATGGCGATGCCAAGTTCCGTCATAAAGATTGGACATTCCCCTTCGCCGCTGAATTTGGTCGGGCGTATACCGCCAATGAAGAAGAAGTGATGGCGGTAGATGCCAAGGTCAAAGGTTCAGTGAAATTGATTGAAATTCCGGGGGGCAATATTGCGATGTTGCCTGCCGGTGGCGGAGCCAGCGTATATTACTCTGATGCCGTTGTCGCTCGTGGAGGAAAATTAGCCAACTACGCAGAATATTCAGGTGATCCGCCTGATTGGGCGGTAGAAGTCCTGACAGAAAAAATCTGTTCCCTGCCTGATATCAAACATATTATCGTTGGAGGCGCTATTGCCAATTTTACCGACGTGAAAAAGACGTTCGGGGGCATTATTAATGCGTTCCGAAAGGCCAAAGGCGAAGGCAAACTCAAAGGAGTAAAGATCTGGGTACGGCGCGGTGGCCCCAATGAATTGCAAGGATTGGCGGCCATGCGTGCTTTAGAGGATGAGGGATTTGATATTCACGTGTTTGACCGCACGACGCCATTAACGGACATCGTCGATATGGCGATGGCGGCACAATAAATTATTTGAACTCGAGGAATTAGGAGACCGTCTCAATGAGTATTCTTGCCACGAAAGACACGCATGTCGTTATTCAGGGTGGTGTGGCTGGTGTTAATGCTGCCCGTCGTATGGCGGAATTCCGCTACATGAATAAACAGCCGTTAAATGTATCCGCGTTTGTGTACCCGCCGGATTCAGGAAAAACCAATGAAATTGTGTGTGGGACAGAGCTGGTGGCGATCCCCATCTATAAGACAGTGGCCGATGCCACTGCTGCTCATCCTGAAATTAATACGAGTTTGGTCTATATCGGTGCGAATCGGGCCTATGAAGGCACAATGGATGCTCTGAATGACTCCAAAATCAAAACTGTCTCCATGATTACTGAAGGTGTTCCTGAAAAAGACGCCAAGCTTCTTGGGAAACACGCCAGAAAATTAGGGAAAACGTTTAACGGGCCCTCTTCTATTGGCGTGGTGTCTGCAGGGGAATGCCGCTTGGGTGTGATCGGTGGGGCTTTTGATAACTTGGTGGCCTGTAAGTTGTATCGACCTGGATCATTTGGCGTCATTACCAAATCAGGCGGCCTGTCCAACGAGATTATCTGGATTTGTTCCCAATTTGCTGATGGGATTACCACAGCGATCGGTATTGGTGGAGATGCCTATCCGGGTACCGATTACGTCAGTTACTTAGAAATGTTTGAAAACGATCCGCAAACCCACGCCGTAGTAGTCGTCGGTGAAATGGGCGGTGATTTAGAGGAAAGTGCTGCCGAGTGGTATGGCGCCAAGAAACGTCGAATAAAACTGTTAGCCGTCGTGTCGGGGTTTTGCCAAGAAAGTCTTCCCAAAGGCATGAAATTTGGTCATGCCGGTGCGAAAGAAGGGTTAAAAGGCGAAGGGTCGGCTCGGGCAAAATCTGAAGCCCTGAAGAAGGCTGGTGCGATTGTGCCTGAAACGTTTGGTGCCTTAGGTCCTGCCATCAAAGCGACGCATGAAGAATTACTCAAGAGTGGAACGGTCAAGCCTATTCCAGATTTGGCTCCTGCTGCTGTGCCACGGCTCCCTAAAACGGTGGCTGAAGCTAAAAAAGACGGTGAGGTCTTGGTCGCGCCACTTATTCGCTCGACCATTAGTGATGATCGAGGGGAAGAGCCCTTGTATCAAGGGTACCCAGCTTCAGAACTCATCAATGCCGGCTATGATATTCCGCACGTCATTGGCTTACTCTGGGACAACCGGTTGGTGTCCAAACAAGAAGCAGAAATCATTAAGCGTATTCTTATGTTGTCGGCTGACCATGGCCCATGTGTCAGCGGTGCTATGGCCACGGTTCTGGCGGCTTGTGCGGGCATTGGTCTCTCACAATCAGTGGCGGCCGGAATGATTATGATCGGGCCACGGTTTGGTGGTGCGGTGACCGATGCCGGTAATTGGTTCAAATATGCCATTGATAACAAACTGACGGTGGATGACTTCTTGGTTTATATGAAGAAAAACGTGGGCCCGGTTCCAGGAATTGGCCATCGAGTCAAAAGTTTGAAGAACCCTGATAAGCGTGTGAAAGAGCTTGTGGGACATGTCAAAAGTCTTGGGATCAAGACTCCCCATTTAGACTTTGCGTTAGCCGTTGAACAAGTGACGGCAGCGAAAAAAGATAATCTGATTCTTAATGTCGATGGTACGATGGCCGCTGTGTTGGTTGATATCGGTTTCCCGGTGGATAGTTTAAACGGCTTCTTCATTCTGGCCCGAACGATTGGGATTATTGGCCATTGGACCGATCAAAAACGACAGGGTAGTCGATTGATTCGTCTGTTTGATTACTTGGTGAACTATGCGTCACCTAAGCGTCGAGCAGTACCACCATTAAAATAAACGAAAACTTTGGGCTCTTGTGGGGGTTGCACCTCACGCAATATTGAACTGAAACCAGGAGAAGATCTTATGTCGGTAGATATGGTCAAAAAACTCTATGCTTCAATGGGGCCTGCAATTGAAAAAGCCCGAAAAAGTTTTGGGCGTCCATTGACGTTGGCTGAGAAAATTCTTGTCAGCCATGCCGATAATTTTGATACCCAAACATGGGAACGTGGTAAAGCTATGTTGGCGCTTCGCCCTGATCGTGTAGCCATGCAAGATGCCACGGCACAAATGGCGATGTTGCAATTTATTCAAGCTGGGAAAGCGAAAGTCGCGGTGCCTAGCACGATTCATTGCGATCATCTCATTCGTGCCGAAATGGGATCAGAAAAAGATCTCATGATCGCCAATAATGAAAATCGAGAAGTCTATAATTTCTTAGAATCTGCTGCGAAAAAATATGGCATTGGATTTTGGAAACCAGGAGCAGGGATCATTCATCAGGTAGTTCTGGAAAATTATGCGTTTCCAGGTGGGCTGATTATTGGCACCGACTCTCATACGCCGAATGGTGGTGGATTGGGTATGCTGGCGATTGGCGTCGGTGGCGCTGATGCCGGTGAAGTCATGGCAGGCTTACCCTGGGAAGTGCTGCATCCCAAACTCATTGGCGTCAAACTCACAGGAAAACTTAATGGCTGGGCCTCTCCCAAAGATGTCATCCTCTATATTTGTGGCAAACTCACAGTCAAAGGTGGCACCAATAAAATCGTTGAATATTTTGGCCCAGGCGCAGAAACCATTAGTGCGACCGGGAAGGGCACCATTACCAACATGGGTGCTGAATTAGGTGCGACAACCTCCGTGTTCCCGTTTGATCAAAAAATGGTGGCTTATTTGAATATAACGGAACGGGCCGACATTGCGAAATTAGCTGAAGAGAATAAGGCGATGTTGATGGCCGACCCCGAAGTGTATCAATCGCCTGAGAAGTATTATGATGAGATTGTCGAGATTGACCTCTCAGCACTTGAGCCCTATGTCGTTGGGCCGCATTCGCCTGATTTAGCTCGACCCATTTCCAAATTGGCGGCGGAAGCCAAAGAAAAAGGCTATCCCGTCGAATTAAAAGCCACGTTGTTAGGCAGTTGCACCAATTCTTCGTACGAAGATATTGGACGCTCGGCGCACATCGCTGCGCAAGGATTAAAAGCCGGTCTCAAAGCGAAAACAGCGTTCCTGGTTTCTCCAGGCTCTGAACGAATCTTCCATACCATGAAGCGCGATGGGTTTATGCAAACCTTTGAAGATATGGGCGCAACCGTGTTAGCCAATGCCTGTGGGCCGTGTATTGGTCAATGGAAGCGGGCTGATGGTGTCAAAGGCAAAGCCGATTCTATTGTCAGTACCTTTAATCGCAACTTCCCTGGTCGTAATGATGGCATTGCTGAAACCTTGTCGTTTCTGGCGAGCCCAGAAGTCGTCACTGCTTATGCTTTGACAGGGGATTTAGGTTTTGATCCAGTCAATGACACGATTAAAACGGCAGATGGCAAGGAAATTAAATTAGAAGCTCCACAGGGTGATGAGTTGCCGAAATTAGGCTTTGCCCAAGGGGAAGCTGGGTTGGTGGAGCCTGCCGAAAATGGTGAGGGATTGGAAGTTGATCTTCCGCCAACCAGCGAGCGTCTACAATTACTTCAACCGTTCCCTCGTTGGAGTGGCAAGGATTTCGAAAAGCTTACTATCTTGATTAAAACCAAAGGCAAGACCACGACGGATCATATTTCACCCGCAGGTCCCTGGCTCAAGTTCCGCGGTCATTTGGATAAGATTAGTGACAATATGTTCTTAGGAGCGAATAATGTGTTCACGGGCGAGGCCGGAAAAGCCAATAATGTGATTACAGGCGAAAAGAATCTGACGCCTGCGGCCATTGCTCGTGATTATAAAGCTAAAGGCATTGGGTCCTTTGTGGTTGGTGATGAAAATTATGGTGAAGGCAGTAGCCGAGAACATGCGGCCATGTGCCCGAGATTTCTTGGAGTCTTGGCGGTGCTCACTAAAAGTTTTGCACGAATCCATGAAACTAATTTAAAAAAGCAAGGAATTCTTCCGATGACCTTTGCTAATCCTGCGGACTATGATCAAATTGAGCAAGAGGATCAGGTAAGTGTCACAGGGTTAAGTGATTTGGCGCCAGGGAAACCAGTCTCGGTGGTGATTCATAAAAAAGATGGGAAGGACATCACGATTCAAGGGAATCATAGTATGACCGAACCACAAATAGCTTGGTTCAGAGCAGGCTCTGCGCTCAACGCGTTAAACTAAACATCGTAGAGTGAGGCCTCAGGGTACGCAGTCCCAAGTCTTTCATTCCTTGTCTCCCTCGCCCGGTGAGGGAATGAATGCTAGCTACTTTTTGTAAGGTATCGAATTATGGCAAACAACTCTATCAAACCCCAGCAATTCGCTGAGCAAGCCAGCGAAATTCAACCACAAATGGTGACGGTGGAAATCGAAGGGAAGCCATTTCAGGTTCCGGCTGGCGTCACGCTGATGAAAGCCATGTGGTATGCAGGGAAAGAAGTCTTGCGAGGAGCGGGGTGTTTGGGTGGATTTTGCGGCGCGTGTGCAACCTATTACCGCACCAAAGATGACCCTAAGGTGAAAACCTGTTTAGCCTGTTCGATGGCCGTGGAAGATGGAATGTCCTTTTCCTTCATGCCTGCCTTCCCAGCCCGAAAAGCGATTTATAACCTTCCAGAACTCAAAGACCCCAAACAGGATTTATTTGAACTGTATCCAGAAGCTCCGCTATGCCGAAATTGCAATGCCTGCACCGAGGCGTGTCCGCAGAAAATTGATGTCAGGGAAGGGGTGTGGAAGGCGGTGTTTGGTGATTTTAAAGCGGTGGCAGATATGTTTATGGACTGCGTCATGTGCGGGATGTGCGCGCCGGTCTGTATCGCGGATATTGCACCTAATCTGGTTGCGGTCTATGCCAGTCGTTCGCAGGGCGTGCATTTTACTGAGAAGCCCGAGGGCCTCGCGACCCGAATAAAAAAGATTGCAGATGGGGAGTACCAGGAAGACTGGGACAGAATTCTGCAATTATCTGATGATGAATTGCAAAAGACCTCAGCCTCGATCACATAGCAATTGATAGTCACTTAACGATTTTTCGAAGTAATCCTATGGACATCACGGCGCAACAGAATCTCGTGCATCAAACTCGTGACGCGCGTCGAGCGATAGATTTTCCCAAGCTCTCTCCTGCTGAACGCGATGCTCTCATCAAAAAATATCATCCTGACCACCGTGGTCAGGCGTATCGATCCATCAAATTTGGTCCCAATGCTGGTGAATCAACGGTCACTGAAGTGGCAACTCTCCTGGAGGGGGATAGCCCAATTTCTGCTGAATTTGATTTGACACCAGAATATTCGGTGGATGTGCTGGTCGTTGGCGGCGGCGGCGCAGGTTGTGCTGCGGCGCTTCATGCACATGCTGAAGGGTCGAATGTGTTGTTAGCCACGAAGTTGCGTTTAGGCGACTCCAATTCCGTGATGGCCCAAGGCGGAATGCAGATTGCGGTTGCACCAGATGATTCTCCTGTCCAACATTTCTTGGATACTCTCAAGGGCGGGCATATGAAAAACGACCACGACCTCTTAAAGGTGATGGTTGAAGAAGGCCCCTCTATCGGCCAATGGCTGTTGGAATTGGGTGTGCTATTTGATCGCCAGGCCGATGGTAATTTACATGTCAAAAAAGGCGGAGGCAGTTCCAAGGCTCGTTTGCTGACCTGTTCAGATTATACCGGCCTCGAAATCATGCGGGTGCTGAAGGACGAAGTCCTGAATCAAAAAATTCCGCTCTTGGAATTTGGTGCGGTCGTCGAATTGCTGAGTGATGGGAAAGGCGCGTGCACGGGCGCGGTCTTACAAGATTTAGATAATAAACGCTACGTCGTCGTGGCGGCGAAAACCGTCATTCTGGCCACTGGTGGAATTGGGCGTCTGCATATACAAGGATTCCCCACGAGTAACCATTATGGGGCGACCGGTGATGCGTTGGTGTTGGCTTATCGCATGGGTGTGCCGCTCGTGCAGATCGATACCTTTCAATATCACCCTTCTGGTGGAGTGTATCCGGAACAATTGGTTGGTGCGCTCGTGACCGAAGGTATTCGTTCCGAAGGTGGGCATTTGGTGAATGCCAAAGGTGATCGTTTTGTGAACGAGTTGGATACGCGCGATGTCGTCTCATCTTCGATCATCAAAGAATGCGAAGAGGGCCGTGGGGTACGAACGGCGGCCGGACGTGTAGGTGTCTGGCTCGATACTCCGTTACTTGATGTCGCACATGGCCCCGGAACCTTGGATAAACATTTCCCCGCCATGGTACGGCAATATGAGCGCTATCAGGTCGATATTCGTAAAGACCCCGTGTTGATTTACCCTACGCTGCATTATCAAAATGGTGGGGTCAAAATCGATGTGAAGAGTGAGACGCCAGCTCCAAACTTATTTGTGGCGGGGGAAGCATCCGGTGGGTTGCATGGTCGCAATCGTCTCATGGGAAATTCTCTCTTGGACTTAATGGTATTTGGGAAACGCGCAGGGCAAACCGCAGCTGAGCGAGCGAAATCATTGAAGCAAGGGAAGCTCACCCTTGATCATTTGAGTCAGTTTCGAACGGAAGCCAAACGTCATCAGGTGTCCACAGGGATGACTTCACCCATGGTGTTGCCAGCCTATACACGACAAGTATAGATAGACAGCCCGTTTCCCCCTCCTCTGTAAGGAGGGGTTAGGGGAAGTAAAACAGAGCGCCCATTATGGCCTCTTTGAAAAAGGAACATTATGGATATTCATGAGTTTCAAGCGAAACAATTATTTGCTCACTTTGGCATCCCGGTACCCAAAGGCAAAGAAATAAAGAATGCTCGGGCCGCAGAAAAATGGGCGAAAGCTCTTGAGACATCGGTCTATGTGGTCAAGGCACAAATTCATGCCGGAGGGCGAGGAAAAGCAGGTGGAGTCAAAATTACCAAGAATCACGAAGAGGTTCCAGGTCTTGCGCAAGACCTCATCGGCAAAACTTTGGTTACACATCAAACCGGACCCAAAGGACGGAAAGTAAGGCGATTGCTCATTGAAGAAGGAGCAGGGATTGCCAAGGAACTGTATCTGAGTTTGCTCGTGGATCGGGATTCAGGATTTCCTACCTTTATCGCCAGCACCGAAGGGGGGATGGATATTGAAGAAGTGGCGGAACAGACCCCAGAAAAAGTGCTCAAAGAATCTATCGATCCTGCTGTAGGATTTCAAGCCTACAACGGACGTAATCTGGCGTTCGGTTTAGGTTTGCCTGACCTTGAGCCTGCGGTGGTGAAGCCGTTCTTCCAGATGTTGGACAATTTGTATCGTTTGTTCATGGAAAAAAATGCTGCCATGCTCGAAATCAACCCCTTGGTGATTACCACGGATAAGCGCCTCGTCGCGTTGGATGGCAAGGTGTCCTTTGATGACAGTGCCCTCTATAAACATCCTGATATTCAGAAGTTTCGAGATCTTCATGAAGAAGATCCCATGGAAATAGAAGCCGGCAAACATAATCTCAATTACGTCAAATTAGATGGCGACATTGGTTGCATGGTAAACGGTGCTGGGTTAGCTATGGCCACAATGGATGTCATTAAACTTGCCGGTTCCGAGCCAGCAAACTTTTTGGATGTGGGCGGAGGCGCCACCAAAGAAACCGTGGCTGCCGGATTCCGTATTTTGCTCAAAGATAAAAAAGTCAAAGGCATCTTTATCAATATTTTCGGTGGGATTGTCCGTTGTGAACGCATCGCCCATGGTGTGATTGAAGCAGCCAAAGAAGTGGGCATTAAGCTTCCTGTTGTAGTTCGGCTTCAAGGCACCAATGCCGAAGAGGGCCGAAAGCTGTTGGCTGAATCAGGCTTGAAGGTGGAAGGGGTCGCTGACCTTTGGGAAGCGGCCCAACGCATTGTGGCACTACGAAAAAAGAAAAAATAAAATCGCTATTGGAATCATACTTCTCGATTGGTGAAAGGTGACGTGGCATGAGTATTTTGGTTAATAAGAATACACGAGTGGTCGTGCAAGGGATCACGGGGAAAGAAGGGTCGTTCCACGCGACTCAATGCAAAGCCTATGGCACGGAGGTCGTCGCTGGTGTGACGCCAGGCAAGGCCGGGCAAGAAGTCGAAGGGATCCCTGTGTTTAACTCGGTCCGTGATGCCGTGAAGAAAACGGAAGCCACGACCTCATTGATCTTTGTTCCCCCACCCTTTGCGGCTGACGCAATTTTAGAGGCCGCTGAAGCCGGAATTTGGCTAATAATTTGTATATCGGAGGGCATCCCTGTCAATGACATGGTGAAAGTGAAGCGTGCTCTCAATGGACGTGCCACTCGCCTCATAGGTCCGAACTGCCCAGGCATCATCACAGCGGACGAATGCAAAATTGGGATCATGCCGGGCTTCATCCATAAAAAAGGGCGCGTGGGTGTCATCTCTCGAAGTGGAACGCTGACCTATGAAGCGGTGAACCAGCTCACCCAGTTAGGGCTGGGAGAAACCACATGCGTGGGAATTGGTGGCGATCCCATCATTGGCACGGGCTATATCGATTTATTACATATGTTTGAGAACGATGATGAAACAGAAGCCGTGGTCATGATCGGTGAAATCGGTGGGGATGCAGAAGAAAAAGCTGCAGCCTTCATCCAGCAGGAAATGACCAAGCCCGTGGTGAGTTTTATTGCCGGCATTACCGCACCTCCCGGTCGCCGTATGGGCCATGCAGGTGCGATTATCACGGGTGGCAAAGGCACGGCCGCCGATAAAATGGCTGCCTTGGAATCTGCCGGCGTCACTGTCGTGAAAAATCCTGCCGAAATTGGCGACGCGGTGCAATCAGTTTTGCGTGGATAATTCAATCCTTCCGTGAACCCCTCAGTTCATTCCATTTAGAATCAAGAGCCTTCCTCTGTCCTGGGTTGACCACTCAGCTAGACATTAGGATCAGGTGGTCGAAAAGTTCATTGATTCGATCGAATCGATACCCAATCATTGGACGATTCAGATTGCCCACCTTGTCATCATGCAATCTTCTCAACAAGGCAAGGTGGCTCTTGGTATCCATCAAATATTGGAAGCCTTTCTTAATGAATTAGGTAATAATGCTTAGATATATGAATAGGAATTTTAAATGGGTTTTTTGCCTGGGCCTGACGTGGGGAACGATTTTGACCTGTTTAACCGTCCCCCATCCTCATTGACTCAGAAAGAGATCGTGCTAGATATGCGGTTGAAGACGTGCCACTGGCCCAGTGCTGTCTTCAAATTGGGCGAGAAGTCGACCACCTGATGACTACCTTCATTGAGTTGTCTTTGCAAGTGGCGGACTACTCTGCCCGTCTAGAAGCATTCAACATGGGCGCACGGTGAGGCACAATGTAAGGTTAGGTTTTGTCGGTGGCTCAATAGGAGTGTGGTTTTGTACTAAGATTCGGTGCAGGGTAGGGAGAATACCGAAGTGTGGATCAATTTGCTGCGAGGGGAAAATAGCTAGGCGTTCAGAGTCTAACGGTAATTCGATCCACTGCTTGCCCGTATGGATTTCTGTGGTGAGTGTCTCGCGCTCACTGAGTAGCGCCGTGACGATCTTCGAGACATCGTAATGCGGATCGCCAATGATGCGAGTCCCTTCCGGAACGTGTTGATGGGTAAACGGGGTCATCCAGGAATTCACTGTGTAAAGAAGCTTGTGGAGTCCTGGAATGAGCGATGCGAGGGCAAAAATTTCTCTCAGATATCGGATAGCAAAGGGCCCGGTTGCCTGTACTTTCCAGACATCCATTTTCATGGCAAGGCGAGTCCAGACCCCGCTGGCATCGCTAAGCAGCTCAGCGATCTGTTCGACTTCATCGAAGGAAAGGGGATATTTGAGCATTTCTATGGTAACCACATACGGTGGGAGGGGAGACTGGGCTGGGAAGGTGCTGTGCAACACATCGGTCATGAGCTCCCAGACGGTATTTAAGAGCTCTTGAGGCATTTCAACGTGAGCGATGTGGGCGGGTATGGTCTCTATGGAACCGTCCAATGCAGGGAAAAGAGTAATCTTCCGTGCAATATGACCAATGCCGCCTGGGATAAAACGCAACATGTCCCCTGCGTCTAAATTACCAGTGAGATGATTCTGGGCCATCTCGAGGAGGCCACTGTCCGACGGGAAAAGGCCTCTACCAGTTGCTGATGTCGCAGGCGCTTTGGGGTTCAAAAGACCGTGCCATATGTCAGACGCGCGGGGATCCTCCAACAGGACAGCTTTTGCTCCGTCATGAAACCGTTTGCCTAATCTGCCAGGGGTTAACTCGTCCTGGAGACACTGGACAATCGCCCCATGGCTAACGTTGGAGTGCATACAATCGATTTCCGTGTGCTAAAAATTGAAGACGAAATCTGAAGCGCATTGTTATCAAAAGATCGGTAGGCCCAAAGGGAGACTTTAATCCGATCTTCCACCCAAGTCCTGTGATAATTAGGGAGGCAAGTTGCGGATTTTATACAATAGCGTTTAAATGGTAAAGGGTCTTGGAGGATACAGCAGATTTGCTTACTGCGCCTTTGTATCTGCGTGGTGATGAAACTCACGGAAACTACGTTGGACAAACCAAACTGGCGTATGATGTTTGTCAAGCAAAAGCTACAAAGCGGCTGACAGAGATACATGCCGCACCTTGTGGGCGAGTAACTCTTTCTTTTGGACTTTAAAGACCCTGATTGGCTGGTGGGCTCAACTTTGTAGTATGCCCCAACAATTGTATTGATGCGGGCCATGGAGAGAGTGTTGGGTAAGATCTGCGTCACAAAGACTTTGTCGTCGACCTCCTGCAATTAGCGTTTACGTGCCGAAGTGAGAAAGGCATTATCTCCCATCCCCGCAGCAGTCCAGTTGAGATCATTAAAGGCCTTGAGGTCGTCCTCGATCCGGATGGGTCTCGGCATGGGCCTAGCATGGCCAACTCTATTCTATTTCTGGGCGACCCTCAAGAGCTCCTCTTTTTTCAGAACAATCTAGATACGTCGTGTGATTTTACCTTTTCCTCAAATCTATGAGAAATGTTAAGGTCCCAATTCCTAATTTGATGGTGGGGAGGGGTTGACCAATGTTTCGTAAATATGTGGCGTTTGATATAGAAACAGCTAAAATTCTGCCGGAGAATTTCGGGGATTTACATGATCATCGGCCGCTGGGTATTACCTGCATGGCCACATGGTGTAGCGATGAACCTTCGGCCACAACGTTTTGCTCCAAAAATGAGGATGGATCTCACGCGCCACAAATGACCAAAGAGGATGTCGCGGCCTTTGTCGAGCATCTTAAGTCAAAATTGCAGGAAGGTTACACCATCATCACGCACAATGGATTGGGATTCGATTTCGTCATAGTGGCAGAAGAATCAGGGGAAACAGATGATTGCCGTGACTTGGCCATGACCCATGTGGATATGATGTTTCACTTCTTTTGCGGGAAGGGGTTTGGAATTGGGCTGAATGCCGCGGCGAAGGCCATTGGTGTGAGCAAGCCCGCCGATGTTGATGGCTCTGTTGCA
>JAJDBR010000252.1 GCA_029261275.1 Nitrospirales bacterium | reverse complement strand
CAGGGCCTCTACCGCTATACGCGAAACCCCATGTATGGAGGCATCCTCACCATCATCCTCGGCTGGATAGTCCTCTTTCCATCCCTCCCTCTCCTCCTCTACGGTCTATCGGTGGGATTCTCCTGCCATTTGCTTGTCCTACTCTACGAGGAACTCCACCTCCAAAAGGTTTTTAAAGCCGGCTATGACGAATACTGCACACAAGTGCAGCGATGGGTGCCTCTGATCAATGTGCTAGGAAAAGCCAAAAATTGCCTATCGAGGGATCAACTGCCCCAACGCGAGATAAAAAGTTCCTATACAAAACTTGAATAATCAGAACGTCTCGCAGAAAACATGATGCGCCCGTAAGAACGCTCATGCGAACTACTTCTCCACATCCAATTCGCGTTTTAGGGTATAGAGAAAACGGACGAGGTCATATTCGAAGGGCGAGCCAGTCTGGTAATAGCGAAAATTCAACTGATGCCGTATGTCTATGGCATTCACTAGGGTATAGGCGGAACTGCGTCCGATATGATCATTAAAATTTATCGGAGTGAACAAATAAAAATAGCGAGCGACGGAATCAGTCAGGAGCCCTGCCGTATCTCGAAGAGAAGACGGTCCAAAAATGGGAAGCACCAGGTAGGCGCCAGGGTTCAACCCATAATGCCCGAGTGTTTGACCAAAGTCCTCAGTTTGTTGGGGCAATCCTAGCGGAGTGGCATGATCGAAAGTCCCCGCTAACCCGAATGTGCTGTTGATAAGAAGTCGTCCTATGGTCTTCAGGGTCGTTTCTCCCTTGAGCTGCAGCATCGCGTTTAACAAATTACGCAGGTCCTCGATGTTCGAGAAAAAATTCGAGAGACGATCTTCAAAGAAATCTGGCATAACGGTTTCATACCCTTCCACGACAGGCAAAAACACATATTCATCAAACTTGGCATTAAATTTATACACCCCTCGGTTAACCCCTTCAATGGGGTCATAGACATCTATCAAAAATCTGATACCCGGACGAACCACATCCTCTATCTGCCGCTTAGCCGGTTCAATCACTCCGCTTTCAGCATCCGCCACCCGTCCAGCATCGACCAAGAGAGGGGTATTCAGAATGGGTGTGGAGTCCGCTGTCCACGCCCGTGAGGCATGAAGATCGCTTTGTGATTCCTCGAGTTGCTGTTCCAATTTCAGGATTTGTTGATCCAGTTGAGCTTGAAGGGCGAAAGAGGGATTGGAGGAAAGACTTCTTTTGACAAGAGGGGCCGGAGATTTTTCCAGAACCGGTGCCTGCTGCTTCATGGATCGAAAAGAAATTGGTAGAGGTGATGGGAAAGACCCCATATTGTTCTTGGTCGTCGCAACCGTTTCGGAGGGACCAAAGAAATCCACGATATAGGCCAAGGTGGCCCGGTGGTCCAGATTGCCACAATGGCCCCCGCGGGGATAGATTTTCGCCCGTTCCCTAAACACTCCGACCAAATAATCCAATTCGCCGACACCAAGAATGACATCATCTGCGTTGTGCAATAACCCTATTTTCGTCTCCTGCCGTAAGTAATCTTCTAGACTGGACAGACTCAAGTTCTCGATGAGCCCCTGTTCGGTCAGCCCCGGGTATTTGGCTTGATAAAAGGGATAAAACATCTCACGGAAATAATCCAAAAATGTCACCCGAGCGGTCACTTTGTAATAATCCGTCACCGAGTCTGTCGTGGATAAGAGCAAATTTTTTGGCTTAATATATCCCGAATTTGTCAAGACATCCGCGGTGAAAATCATGTTGGCGGAAGACAGACGAAAAGAGGTGCCAATGAGCGCAGCCAGCGTTTCATCCGAAGGTTGCCGGGCTTTGTAGGCGGAATATAAAAAGTCGCCGCTAAAATCGACAAAATCCCCCGTCCGATATATTTCCGAAAACGCGCGAAATGCCTTGTCAAAAAAATCGGGGAATTTTTCGACACCGCCAGGAATATTGTGAGCCAACATGTCATCAAGGAGGGAAGTAGACGTGTACAAACTAACCGGCGGGTTAATCATGAGGACTTTTTTGAAATGAAAATCTCCCTGTTCTTCATCAAGCTTGGAAACAAAGGCTGCTTGAGCGGCGCCCAAGCTGTATCCCGTGAGATGAAACTCTGTGACCTCGATATCCTGTTGAATAGCCATCCAAGCCAACCGCATGACGCGATACAAGTCTTGTGAATCCTCCAAGAGATGACCAGGGATTCCTGTACTGGAGGAGGAGATAATAAAATTCGGATGCGTTGGGGAGGACAACGACACAACATGAAAACCAGCTTGAAAAAAGGCCCGTTGCAGAACCTGCATTTTCTCAGAGTTATATCCCGCGCCAGTCCCCGCGATGACAAAGACTAAGGGCGCGGGCTCATGTTGAGGCACCAATGAATAACGCAGTTTTTCTCCATACCAAAGAATGTCCGGGATTTCATGATCTGGGAAAACCTCCAGTTCAAGGTTCTCCACGGGGATTTCTTTGGGGAGGTCGGCCTTCAACGCGACTGGCGTTCCCACAACCGTCGCAGCATAGGGACTCAGATCCGGGTAATCATAGAGGGCTTCCTCGGCCTGACTGACAGAAGAAAACCCGCAAACCATGGTCACCAAAAAAACAAGGACGGCACACATTGGCATAGACAATCCTCTCACCTTCGGTTGTTTCCTGAACATATAATCGGCGTCACAGAGAATGTGGGGTTGGATAGGAATTTTGCTCATTATTAGGGAGAGAATTTCCAACAAAAAAATCAGGTCTTGTCGCTGGACCTTGAAACATGCCATCAAAACCTGACTTCCGTTTGAAGATAAAAGTAATTCGTATCATCGGCAGGTGGGTTTCTTGAAGCATTCGTTTGATTCTTAATATAGGAGCCTTTAAAAAAATGGTCATAGCCCGCATCCACACTGAAATTGGGCCACGGATTCCATTGGATCCGCACCTCCACATCTTGTCCCAACACATTCCCCGCAGCCCCGGTTGGGTCCTGCATCCCAGAATTAACCCACGCATCTCGAGATTGCGCCAAATACCAGGCACGGAATTTTACGTTGAAGTCGAGGACGGGAAGCGGTTTGAGAATAAGCCGTATGCCAGGTGAACTGATGTTGGAGCGATAGAATGCCCCGAACAGACTGGTAGGAGAAAATTCTCCTCGTCGTGCGCCAAAAAGACCATCAAACGTTTGGCTATAATTCCTATTGGCACTATCGGTTCCGCTCGCATAATCGTACACGGCCAGAAGGCGTGGGAACCACAACATATCAAATGTATACCCTACAGACACATGTTGAAAATAGGCGAAGTGATCTCTGCCATCAAAGGTGCCGACTTGCCAGACCGTTTCACCATCATAATCAAAGGCCCCGCTATTGGGTGGCTGATACAGACGTAGGCCAAACGTAGAATGTGTTCGCCCCTCCCGCCCATCTTCCCCATCCGCATCTGTACCGAAATAATAGAGATGAATCCTGGACCAGGGTAGCTGGTAAGTTTCATAGGAAATCCCCCAGAACAACGCATCACTATTGGTAAACATGCCCAGACGATCTGTGGTATCCGTCTGTAAGACAATTTCGGAAAAAAAAGCTCGGAAATGCCACAAGCCTTTATTATTCAGATTCCAATGAAAGCCGTCAAAAGCTTGGCTAGAATTTCCAAAGTGGCTGCGAGCCACGAGCCGGCGGGATCCAATATCCAGATTGATGCGCCCTACATGAACATCGGTGCGGAGCCCAGTTCCCCACACATTGGCTTGAGTGAACCCGATAAATAACTGCTGCAGATTCCCAGCATTGAACGTCGAGGTCCCAACGACGTCTGTCGCACTCTCTTCTCCGGATGTGGACCCTTGGAATTCCAGGTGAGCACGCCATGCTTTCCAGCGGGCGCTAGCCCGAAAGCGAGAGCGGGTTGCCCATTGCCACGTATTACCATCTTGGTCGGCCTGAAAAGGAACGTCAAATCCTTCCCGACGGACACGAGCCGTCATGCCGAGATCCAGCCATTCCGGTGTATTGAGGGCTGCAGATAGAAAACGCGCCCATCGAATTTCCGTATCCGCGTCAATGAGCGTTTGATCGGGATATTCATCCCATTCCCATTCCTGGGCGTGTCGAAGGCGCTCCCAGATATTTTGAGGAATTCCCCTCACTTTTTCCCTGGCCCCATCCAAATGCCAGAGTCTATAGGGATCATCTATTGGAGGAGTTGCTTTTTTGTAGACTTTTTCCCCCAACGACGAAGAGGCCATCAGTAGAATACATCCTGCTGACAAGGCCAAGATTTTTCCCACTCGGGCTATCAAAGTTAGGCCGGTCCGCAAAGAATCAAAACTATTCGAGAAATCCATGTTCGTTCTAAACGGTCCCTTTGGATCCCGAGGAAACCAAATGGGGTCTCAGCCTGGTATTGAGCTGAAAAAGTCGTCTTGCATGCCTTGAAGTCAGCTCACAGGCACCACTCAGCGGTTCGGTTAATAGAGTCGGCTGTGGTAGCATCATGACTTCTTTTCGCCAAGGAATACCTGTACCACGTATAAGACGACATCCGCACCAGATCTCAAAACCAGGCTATCAGATTCAGGCTTTTAAAAAAAACAGGGCACCGCGATGATAATCCAATATAAGAATCCAAAATTCCCCTTGCCAGGTCATGGCCTATGCCTCGCAATCACAGGGCTATTGATGTTCGCACTTCTTGCTTCCACCATCTCACAGGTTCTGGCAAAAAACGACTCACCTGATCAATTCAAGGATGTGATAGAGCAATGGACTGGCGACTTCGACGAGATGGTGGAACGCAACAAAATTCGTGTATTGGTTCCCTTCAGTAAAACCTTCTATTTCCTTGATGGAGCAAGGCAGCGCGGTCTCTCGTATGATCTCTTTCAAGTCTTTGAAGACCAGATCAATAAGGATTTGAAACGCAAAAACATGCGAGTCCACGTGATCTTCATTCCGGTTGATCGGGATGAGCTTATTCCAAAATTACTAAAAGGGGAAGGAGATATCGCCTCGGGGGCCTTGACCATCACCCCCAAGCGAAAGGAACAGATTGATTTTTCGGATCCATTTTTGGAGGGGGTCCGGGAGATCGTGGTCACAGGCCCTAGCGGACCTCGGTTGAATCATTTGGACGATCTCGCTGGCCAGACGATTCATGTCAGGAAATCCAGTAGCTATTATGAAAGCCTTGTTCGCCTCAATGCAAAATTTTCAGAAGCAGGGAAGGCAGCGATAACACTAGTTCCTGCCGATGAATTTCTGGAAGATGAAGACCTCCTTGAAATGGTGAACGCCGGCCTGATCTCGATGATTGTTATGGATAGTCCCAAAGCAGAATTTTGGTCAAAAATTTTTAAACATATTCATCTACATCCAGAACTGGCGGTCAATAGGGGCGGACAGATTGCCTGGGCCATTCGCAAAAATAGTCCTAAGCTGAAAAAGGTCATGAATCAATTTGTTTCTCACAACAAAAAAGGCAGCCTCATCGGGAATATGCTCTTTAATCGCTATTTAAAAAACACGGCGTATGTGAAGAATTCCTTGGCAGATTCTGAACGCGAGAAGTTTCAGAACATGGTCCATCTGTTACAGAAATACAGCCATCAGTATGACTTTGATTGGGTCCTCGCAGGGGCAGTGGGATATCAAGAGTCAGGTTTAGACCAACGTAAGCGGAGCGCGGCGGGGGCCATCGGCGTGATGCAACTCCTGCCCAGCACGGCCCGTGATCCCCAGATCAACATCCCGGACATTGAGCAACTGGAGCCCAATATTCATGCCGGGGTGAAATATCTTTATTTTCTCCACGACCGATACTTCGCAAAGACCGACATGGACCGATTGAACCAATGGCTCTTGACCATCGCGGCGTACAACGCCGGGCCGGCTAGGGTCAGAAGTCTTCGGCGGGAAGCCGAGTCGATGAATCTTGATCCGAATGTTTGGTTTAGAAATGTGGAGGTGGTCGCGGCCAAGCGAATAGGACGGGAGACGGTTCAATATGTCAGCAACATTTACAAGTATTACTTGGCCTATCGCCTGATCGTTGCAAAGCAAAAATTAAAATCAACGGTCAAACCATGACCATTGATTAAACCATGACAGCCGAAATCCTTTTCCCCATCTATTTTATTGAATGTCAATCTCTCTATCCCGGAGTGGTTGAACGGGTCTGGCGATAGGGCCATAGGCCTTCATAAAACGGTCGATCTGATCTTTGGAAAGCTCGATGGGGTCTTTGAGGACCACCCATTGCACTCCTTCCGTACATGGGGGAGTGGTTAACGAACCACTATAGGCATAAAAATTTCTTCGATTCTCAGGTAAGACCTTCATGGGGTTAAACTGATACGCCCCAGCCACTTCTTCTCCGGATTGCAACATTCGATGCCCGACCTGTCGCTTGACCCAAGCACCGGCCAGTGCAATTTCTTTATGCTCCTCACCTTCTTGTACCAAAACTCCAATTACTAGCAGTTTCCCTTCCGAATCCTTGTGGACGAGATGCATTTCCATGGGATAGCGCGCCCCATCAATATGATGCTCACTAGGATCATGAAAATGGAGTTGGAGAAATTGGTAGGAATGCCCATTAAAAATAACGAGACTGTTTGACTCGGAAAGTCCTTTAAAGGAATGGGCATCATGGACGAGATGTATGGCTGTGGGTTGATATCGGAACACGAGATCATGGAGGGTATCCTTGTACTCCGCTGTCACAATATTAATGGGAGATTGTCGCTTCCCTTGTTCACACACGAGATAGGGATCATGCTTCCCAGGAGTCTGCTTAGAATCCTGAGGATGAGACGAGTTCCCAAACACGCCTGCAGGGAAAAAACACAGAGTAGCGAGGACGATTCCGCCATATAAAAAATTATGTATTGTTGAACGTCGGTCTACCATTCTTCTCGTCCTCCACCATTGAAAGCTTTCATAATGTCTCCCCCCTCAGAGACGTGTCAGGCTCCTCTTCAGTGTCCCCGAGGGCAATTCCGCAAAAAGCCGTTTGTAATCTTTCGCAAATTGTCCCATATGCCAGAACCCCCAGCGAATAGCCAAAGCCGTGACCGACTCCGAGGCAGAATCGGCAACCCGTAAAATCCTGGAATGCGCGATGAAAAATATAGGCTTGGGGGGTAATGTTTGGCATGAATCAAAATCTGCGGGTTTTGATAGTAATAGATTGAAAGTTTCATTATAGTGCGGAGAATTAAATTGTACAAAAAAATGATGTTACGCTAAACTTCACTAACTTTTATCCCCTCAAAAACGGAGGCTACAATGCCACGGGTGTTTTCATTCTGTCTAGGCGCATGGTTGCTCATGCTTTTACCTATCTCGGTCGAGGCCGCAACCCCACTTATCCACGATGCCGAATACGCCATTATTGAGGCGCAAAATGGCAAGGCCTGGGCTGCCGATGATAAGGCGATTGACAAGAAACTGACCGAGATTCGTAAGAAGAACGGGGGGAAACCACCGAATATCGTGTACATCCTGCTTGATGATGTGGGTTTTGGCGAAATCGGTATGGACGAGTTAAGCGTGATTCGTGGGTACAAAAACCCCAATATGACGGCCCTAGCTAAACAAGGGATGAGTTTAAATCGTATGTACACCGAGCCTTCCTGTACCCCTACCCGCGTCGCGATGATGACCGGGCGCTATCCCACACGTACAGGAACCACCGAGGCCAAGGCCACCATGTCTGGAGATGGCTTGCATGCTGAAGAGGTGACCATTGCCGAGGTGCTCAGAGACGCGGGCTATTACACCTCGCATGTCGGCAAATGGCATCTGGGAGATATCGAACAGGCGTATGCCAGCAACCAGGGGTTCATGCATGCCGAATTCCCGATTCATCAACAAGGCCAGCTCGCCATTATGGGCCGAGATATGGAAGACGGAGATATCATTCGTGGCGTGGATCCGAACCGCGCGTTGCAGACCTTCACCCTGGACAAGTTGTTCGCTCCTGATCCTGCTCACATGGTGACCGGCGTCGAGCTACGTGATGGAAAACTCTATGAAGTTGACATGGAAGCTGGCGAAGCCTGGACGCAGGCGAAGTACCGGGAAATGAACGAGCGTTACCACAGAAATGCCCTCAATCAGCTTCGTACGCTCGCCAAGCAGGATAAGCCCTTCTTCCTCAATTACTGGCCGCTGTTTCCGCTTTCCTTCGTTCAGGAACACAGGAGTCAATACAACACCCTCAACGGTGGCACCATAGCTGATATTCTTGTTGAGGTGGACGAGTGGGTTGGAGATATTATGAACGAAGTCGACAAACTGGGTATTGCTGAAAACACCATCATTTTGGTGATGGGTGACAATGGACCTTTCATGCAGTATGCAGGCCCCACCGGGCAGTCTGACAGGATCTATCGTGGGGGGAAAGCCGATCATCTAGAAGGGGGCGTCCGGGTGAATGCCTGGATAAAATGGAAGGACGTGATCGAACCGGGAAGTGCTGTAGAGGATATTATTCATGTCAGTGACCTATTCACCACGTTTGCCCGTTTGACGAATACGATGGATGGCGTGCCCAGGGATCGAGTGATCGATGGCGTGGACCAGAGCGGTGTCCTGCTGTTGGGTGAAACGCACGGCCGTCGTGATTACGTGCACATCTATGAGGGCCCCGTGCTCAAGTCCGTGGTCAAAAACAAATACAAGATGCATCTGCCACCTCCGGGCTCTAATCCTATCGCCGCAACTATCTATGATCTCTATCGTGACCCTCGAGAAGAACGGCCGATTGAATCGATTAAATACGGTCCGTGGGCGGGTGGTCAGTTTGTTGGCATGATCAAGCGACATATGGCATTCAAACGAAAATATCCCGACAGGCCTGTTGTGCACGATATCCCCTACAAGGGCATCGTCAACCTCAGGCCAGAAAGTAAGAAGGCTGTTGAAATCTTTATGCTTGGTCTGCCAAAAAAGTAGTCTCTCAAACGAATCTGAACCCGCAGAAACAGGTGCCTAGCACCTTTTCTGCGGGACGAACCTCAATATTCCGTGATTCGTCCTGACGATTTCGGCACCGCCTAGAAATACCATCTTCACATAACCCCCGTGTTGCCCAGTCTGTGCAATTAAAAAGAATGGAAACCGGCACTCATCACCCAACCCATTGTTGGCTCAAAGGTGTTTCAAATTCGTGAGTTCTTTGGGAGCAACCGGTATGACAGCAACATCAAGTCTTTCAATTTGATTAATACAGCTCCGCTGCAATTTGGAAAATTGTAAACCCATACGGGTTTGCATGTCGTCTCAAGTGAGGAAATCCTAGCGCAATAACAAATTCCCCTCTATGGAACACAGAGATATTCTCCATTTTTCTCTTCAAGAAGGCTATTTGCGACAGAACCCAAATTGAGCGACCTCCTTTTCACCTCAGGCTTTTCAACAACGGCGACTTTCTCTACAATAGAGCCACGTATGTTCTACCGGCTTTTCTTTTGGCCCCTCGTATTCTGCCTTTGTCTCTTCTGTTCGCCATCCTACAGTTCTGAACCCACCGTCCTTCATCAGATTGAGCCTCAGGCCAAGATGATCCTGAATCGTATGACGGTGTTTATGGACACCCTTCAGCAATTCACGTTTCATGCGGAAAACACTGAAGATCGCCTGCTCTCGTCCGGTCAGAAAATACAATTTGCTTGGGCAGTGGACGTCGCCGTAAGTCGGCCCAATCGGTTTCGAGCTTCTGTGAAGGGGGACGAAAAAGACCAACAATTGTTTTACAACGGTCGTACGATTACTCTGTGGAACACGCCTCTCAACTACTACGGGATACTTGCGGCGCCTCCTACCATTGAAGCGGCGCTTGATTTCGCTTCAGAATCCTTTGGGCTTCACGCTCCCTTAGCAGACTTTATTCGCCATGATACCTTTGAACCCCTCTCGGCCGTCATTTACTCCGCCGTGTATATGGGCCTGCACCTCGTCCATGGTATTCCCTGCCATCATTTGGCCTTTCGTCAAAACGACATTGATTGGCAGGTCTGGATAGAGGCTAGTGAGAATCCCTTGCCCAGAAAGGTGATCATTACCCAGAAATTTGTGGCAGGGGCTCCCCAATTTACGGCCCTCCTATTGGATTGGAACCTGGCTCCCCAATTACCTGATCGTCACTTCACCTTCAGCCCGCCAAAGAATGCGAAAAAAATTGAATTCCTTCCTACAGCCCCCTAATCTTTG
>JAJDBR010000251.1 GCA_029261275.1 Nitrospirales bacterium | reverse complement strand
CACCGGCCCTGACGTGGCTTTCAACGGCACTTTCACCAGAATAAAATCGGGTTCCCACGATTGGATGAGCGCCGACGCCCCTTGAAACTCCACCCGGTTATCTTGGGTATTCTTAAAATCGCCAAACCCTTCCCCACTAATCGTTACCGTCGTTCCGGGCGGGCCCTCAACCGGAAAAATCTCTGCCTGGGCAACCATTCCCCAGCTCATCGCCAGGAACGCGAAGCCACTGACCATTGGAAGGCGTAATATCTGTTTCATAGTGTGTGCAACCTTATGAATTTAAAAGAAAATGAAATGGATGAATCCGTTTTCCAACTAACTGCCAACCGAGACTACCGACCTAATCTGGGGGTACCAACAATTGGGATGGGACCAAACAGGAAAGGTGGACAAATGACTATATCAAGCGATCTTTTTGGCCGTCAATTTACAGCAATAGCGCACCATTTCTGGACAAAAATTACCTCAAGACTCCATCCCCTTCGGTCATCTCCGACGTTCGTAATCGGGGATCAATCTTTTTTCCCTCTTACACACACACCGGTCCTGTTCTATGAGAAGGAGCGGGAAGAATTCCTGAAACCTTCTTGATTACAGGAAAATATGGTACCGTTTACTCTTAGAAGACTGATCAAAGCACTACCATGATTTCATCTGAAAAAATTACTCAAGCCGTCAGCACGCTGGCCAAAGAAGCCCAACCCTGCAAGATTATTCTCTTTGGGTCCTATGCACGGGGAGAAGCAAGCCCAGACTCTGATCTGGACCTGCTCGTCATTGAACCCGAAGTCTTGCACAAACGAGACGAAATGGTGCGACTCCGAAAGGTGCTCCGTCCCATGCGTATCCCGGTCGATGTCGTGGTTGCATCAAAAAAAGACATAGATGATTGGGGCCACTTACCAGGCACCGTCTATTACTGGGCGCTCAAAGAGGGGAAAACCCTGCATGAAACAACCTCATGACCTAGCCCAACGATATCTGTTCATGGCAGATCGCGATATCAAGACGATGGCATTACTCGCGCAAATACCAGAAAGTGACGATGAGGCCGTTGGGTTTCACGCACAACAGGCCGTGGAGAAATGCTTAAAAGCCGTGCTTTCCTTGCATCAAATTCCATTTCGTAAAACACATGACCTTGGGGAGTTGATTGATTTATTAAGCGATGCAGGAAAACCCACACCACCTGAAGCCACCGAATTAGAGTTCCTCAATCCATTTGCCGTCACCTTTCGCTATGACGTAATCGATCTCGAAACCTTCGATCGCAACCAAGCGAAGGATTTAATCGAAAAGGTTCGTATATGGGCTAGATCACTAATCTCATAATGACCCCATGGCATGAACGCGATTACCAGCCATCTCAAAAAAAAAGAACCTGAGCTTCAGCTCCATCATTCTTAACATCCCCTCCACTCCGTCATCTCCGACATTGGTAATCGGGGATTCATCTTGCTTTTTACCTGGCGAGAACCACATGAGATGGGAACGCGTCACATTGGTTGAAGCAACGATAGGGTCCCACCGATTTTCTGTGATACCGGGGTTCGTCCCGGCGACCGAGATCCTTTTGTTTTGGCAAAAGGACCCAAAACCATGCTGGCCGTGGCATGACCCTTCGGGCGACCTACGCGGTTCGCCGACTCCGGCGGCGCGCAAACTCACCAGGCTCAAACAGTGCGCGCCTTTTCTCCGGAGTCAGGTGCACTGCTCGGCCACGCCACCAGGCCAGGAAGCCTAGGATTTAGAGGACAAACCAACTCAAAGAATTTAAACACGGCCCATGTCAGATACAAGCATCCGCCCCAGGAACCAGCCAGCAGGCGTCGAACAATCTATACTTTATTCAAAGGGTTGGATAGCATGACTCCGAATTCAAAAAAGAAAACATGATTGAAGGAAAAACCGTAATAAGAATCGATAGAAGGGACGAAACATGAATCGCTATTCAATGATCAAAAGAAATGGCACGAGTATCCTCCTTTCAATACTTGTCATCATGATTCAGATCACCCTCACGCATGGAGCAGAAACTGAACTCAATCCGGTCACTATCACAGAATGGAAGGTGCCCTGGGAGCAGACACGGCCGCGAGATCCCTATGTGAACCAGCATAATCAGGTGTGGTTTGTGGGTCAGACAGGAGACTACATTGCAGTGCTGGATCCTAAAACCGGCCAATTTCGGCAATACCCCTTAGAGCCTGGCACTGGTCCGCATAATCTGATTGTCGATAAACAGGGGTTTGTATGGTATGCCGGCAACCGCTCCGCACATATTGGCAAACTCAATCCCAAGACAGGCCACATCACGAAATATGCCATGCCCAATTCTTCTGCTGGCGATCCGCACACACTGGTGTTTGGGAAACCCAATGAAATTTGGTTTACCGTGCAACAAGGAAACTATATCGGAAAACTAATAATGGATACGGGAAGTATTCTCCTAACCCCGCTCTTCACACATCACGCACGTCCCTATGGCATCGTCGTCGATGCCACACACCGACCCTGGTTCACCGAATTTGGCACGAATAAACTTGGCACAATCGATTCAACGACCAAATCAATCAAAGAAATGCCACTTCCTCGCAAAGACGCACGGCCACGACGACTAGCCATCACGTCTGATAGTGCCATCTGGTATGTGGACTATGCGGAAGGATATCTCGGAAAATTCATTCCCACCACGAAACAAGTAAAAGAATGGCAGGCGCCTGGAGGAGAAGACGCACGGCCGTACGGCATGGCCGTCGATGATCAGGATCGGATCTGGTATGTGGAGACAGGCGTATACCCTAATCGTCTGGTGGGTTTCGATACCAAAAAACAAGAACTCTTCAGCATCACCAATATCGAGAGTGGGGGAGGAACCGTGCGACATATGTTCTATCACCAGCCTACGCAGACCATTTGGTTTGGGACCGATGCCAACACAATTGGCAGAGCCAAGATTCCATAACCAGGCTTATTCCTGAGAACAAGCTCCTTGCGAATGTCACGGTTGTGTGATTTCCGTCGTAAAAAAATCGTATCAACTCATCTCCTTAGTCCTGATAGGGATTGTCAGATTTCTAGTGACCTCTGAACACGACCTTGCATGAAAAAATCGAATGCTGAGAACATCAAGAACAAGAATGCAACCAGCTAACCTCACTCCAAAAGAGTCGGGATGTTCATGAAACCATCTTGGATTTCATACAACTGGAGTTGTTCCTGCCTCCCAGCCTTGCTGGTGTCAGTGGCAATAACGGGGGGTCCATCGTTGAGCCTAGGAGAGACGGATCAGTCTGCGACTTCATCCAAGGCATCTTTCTCATTGGGGAAATTGGGAACCATTGAATTTCCAGCATCAGGGTCCGCAGAAGCGCAGCCCCACTTTCTCCGGGGAGTCGCAGCCCTGCATTCCTTCTGGTATGAGGAAGCCATCGAGGCCTTTCGTCGATCAACCGCCATCGATCCAAATTTTGTGATGGGATACTGGGGCGAGGCCATGGCCCATAATCACCCTGTGTGGACTGAAGAAAATATTGAAACGGCACAGGCTGCTATTCAAAATATTCCCGACAAGGCCTCCGTAACTGGCAGAGAAAACCGGTATCTCCAAGCGGTCCAGACGTTATTCGGCGAGGGAGACAAGCTTGCCCGCGATCGGGCCTATGCGGCCCAAATGGAAAGCCTGGCCGGTGAATATCCAGAAGATCTGGAAGCCACCTGTTTCTATGCCTTGTCCGTGCTCGGGTTGGCCACGCATTATAATAAGGAACCTGACCTTCAAGAGAAATATCGCATGCAAGCCGGTGCCCTAACCTTAGGGGTGTATGGGGTCAATCCCAATCACCCGTGCGCCGCGCATTATACGATCCATGCCTTTGACGATCCGATTCACGCCATTCTGGCCCTGCAGCAAGCCCGTCGGTATGCCCAAATCGCCCCGGAAGCCCATCATGCGCAACATATGCCCGCCCATATATTTCTCCAACTCGGGATGTGGGCCGAAGCGGCGGCCTCTAGCAAAGCCGGCTGGGAAAGTTCACGGAGCTGGGTCAAGGACAAGGACTTACCGTTAGCGCTCCAGGATTACCATAGCCTCTATTGGTTGCAGTATGCCTATCTCCAACAAGGCCGGTACAACGCCGCAGCAGCTCTAATATTGGACAAGCAACAGGATATAGGGCAATCCTCATCCAGTGACCAATCACAAACCCGTGGCTATTCCCGACAAGTCAGCCGTCATTACGATCAGATGATCGCCGCCTTTATTGTCGAAACGGAACGATGGGGTCAGGCCCAGCAGGCTTGGCAGGTCCAAGACATTCGCTTCGGTGACGAGTCGCCAGCAAAAGCCGCCAATATTCGAGAATTGGCTGAAGGCATGGCAATGCTTGGTAAACGATCAACAGGCCAACAGGACCCCCCCGTGCAATTTCCTGAGAATACGACGAACTCTCATCACTCGATCATTTCACAAATTGAGAATTTGCAACTCGCAGCGTTGAAATCTGCCATCAATCAGGACCATTCCCAGGTCATCGCATTGCTAGATAAGGCCACGGCAATAGAAGAAACCCGGTCTCCTCCTTCAGGTCCACCCAATCCCATCAAACCCACACACGAACTCTATGGCGACATCCTACTGTTGATGGATAGGCCTCAAGAAGCGCAGCAACAATTCGAACGGGCACTCTTAAGGCACCCCAATCGGGCACGGTCACTCCTTGGCATGGCACGAGCGGCAAGCAACAATGGAGAACTTCAGACGGCCCGTCACGCCTATGCCACCCTCCTGCACGTTTGGGCGCAGGCCGACCCGGATCTCCCCGAGTTACGAGAAGCGAAACTGTTTCTTCAAAACACGGCCTCGCAATAAAAATGTCTATCTAATTTTTGATGTTGCCGGGGTTCGTCCCGGCGGCCGAGGCCCTTTTGTTTCGGCGAAAGTGGCCAAAACCATGTTGGCCGTGGCGTGGCCCTTCGGGTACCCTACGCGGTTCGCCGACTCCGGCGACGCGCAAACTCGCTACGCTCAAACAATGCGCGCCTTTTTCCCGGAGTCAGCTGCACGGCTCGGCCAGACTACAAGGCCAGGAAGCCTAGTGAATCAGAAAATCCATCAATTATCGAATGGTGCGATTTGGTGATGCTGCATCTAGCGTTCGATTGAGAAAATGTTGCAATGAAACAGAGAGGAAGTGCCACAACCAATTGAAGCCAGAGTGATGACGCTTCACGGGAGGTGAGAGGGAATATGGTCGTCAGAGTCTTTGATTACAAGGCCTGCCCCCCGCGCCAGGGATCTTCGCAATACATATGGGATTATACTCCACCGGGGGAAAGACCAAGTATCAAAATGGTTTTCCCCATGCCGACGCATAGCCTCATCACAGACAAGGGCATAGCCTCGCGTGAGAAGAATGGCCATGTTCACAGATTTGGATATCATTCAATACGAAAATATTCCTTTACCTCTTCTGAGCGTATAGCATGTTGGCCATGTAGCGCTTCAAACCATACTTTAATTTGACCCTGAGGAGTATTTGGGTCAGTATTGGGGACACTCATTATTGACAACGCCCCGATTTTTACTTTGAATAACCAGCGGTTAGGCCTTAAAATCCCTATCAATTAGGCACTATTGGTGCTTTTCAGTGTTCTCAAAGCGGAAGGGGAAATTCCCGTTTTTTCGTCCGCTCAAACTTAATAAGTCGTTACAAAAAAAGGAGGAGAGGTGACATGACACTTTCAGGTTGGATAAATCTAAAAGGCCGAAAAAAAGTCCATGAGGCCATATGCAAACTTGACGATGTCGCCCAGGGGGCTATGACTATTTTTAAGTCCGGTAAGTCAAAGGCCCACAACAAGGTGGGCACAGATAGGCATAGCATATACAAAGGTTCAACTAATTGCGAACAATGGGTATACGAAATGTTCTGTGTTTATGCGGCGTGTAGGGCATTCACAAATGCAGTCGATAATTGTCCGTTTTTCTCTGACCAATTGAAAGCTATGAAGAAACATCACAAAATTACAGGGACTGCAACCTCTTTACAAGTCAAGGCTTTGGCAGAATTGTATCTCGGGGCGATGAAAGTGCGGGTCAGGGATTAAACCTCAAGCTCTTAAGTAGTCACGAACAAGGCAGCAGAGTATCTCGAGACGAGGAAAACCCGGGAATAGCCTGCACATTGTTAGAGCGGTGCCACGGTGTGGCGACAGGTCGAGTCAGAGTGCTACACCGCCCCGCGCATTCTCTCCCGCATTGAGTATTGGGGGCAGGCCTGCGTAATATTGATTCAACGTGGGCATGTTTCCTTTTCGCCTTCGCACATCGACATCGATCTTTTTAAAAAACGGGTCAAGTCTAAAAACGTAAAACGGATCAAGTCTGTTGTTAACTAATGCGCCCTTCCGTTTCTTTTCTTCTCCACTGACCGATGCCTTCTGTCCGACCTATTGAATAAAAAACGGGGCAAGTCTGTTTTTACATCATACTTTCCGCAGGGGAACGAATAGAAAAAATTGGCTATTCGGGGTTCTACTCAGGGCATTTCCATCATCTCCGAGACACGTATGGTTCCACCATTATCTAAGAACGGATCTGATTGTGCAATTTCAACAGCCGCTTCAATGCTTTCCGCTTTCACCACGGCAAACCCTTTCATCGCATGAGGATCATCATCATCTTTCACACTAGTTGCGGTGACAATTCTTGAATCGGGCAACGGTGTTCCTGGATTGATGACCTTGTCTCCAAGACCTTCTACCCACGCTTTCCATTTCTCCATTTGGGCCATGCCCTCTTCTTGTGAACTCGGCTGGTTTCCTCCGTAATAGGCAATCATAAACTTTTCCATAATTTCCCTCCTTCTTACGAGCGATTATCTACTTAAGACCGAATTCAGATAATTGAAGAGCGTTGTTTGAGTTGAAGGGAAGACCTTACGCTCCCACAGTCTTTTCTTCAACACTGACCTCTGTCTGTCGTCAGGTTCCTTGAGTTGAGGCACCTTTCTTCATTAAGACCCCTGGCCTGGTGGTATGGCCGAGCAGTGGAACCGACACCGGAGAAAAGGCGAGCACTGTTTGAGCGCAGCGAGTTTGCGCGCCGCCGGTGTCGGTGAACCGCGCAGGGCACCCGCAGGGCCATACCACGGCCAACATGGTTTTGGATACTTTGGCCGAAACCAAAGTATCTCGTCGCACGGGGACGAAACCCCGTGACTATCATAATGTGGTATAAATAAAGATTCCAAACTAAAACATTCATTATCCTATAGAGCACCAATATGAAAACTCTTTATCTGGTTCGCCATGCCAAATCTTCCTGGAACAATGCCACTATGTCCGATCATGCTCGACCTCTTAACGACCGGGGAAAACGGGATGCCCCTGAAATGGGAAAGCGATTGCGCCAGCGAAAGCCGCAGCCCACAATTATCATCTGTAGCTCCGCAGTACGGGCTGAAACCACCGCAACCATTTTGGCAGAAGCGATCGACTACCCCATAGTAAACTTGAACATTGACGAACGCTTGTACGGAGCTGAGGCAACCGATGTGATTGCGATTATTCATGAACTCGACAATGCAACTGATTGCGCGATGCTGGTTGGGCATAACCCCACCTTTACCCACGTAATTAATGCCCTTAGCGGGAGTCAGATGGAGGAGGTCCCAACCTGCAGTATGGCGATCTTGAGATTTTCAACCGACACGTGGTCAAAAATTGATCAAGTTCAAGGAGAGCTCCTAGATTTTGATTATCCGAAGAAAGTCAGGACCTAGCATTAATTTTACTACGACTGTTGAACCTTTATATCTCTCCTCCTTTTCTTTTTTCTAGTCTTTCATATAGACCATTCTTTTCATCCATCTCTCTTCCTACTTTTATCTTGGTTTTTCACGAACCATGCGGTACATTATCGTTGTAGGCATTTTCCTGCCAGAGTACGGCCTTGGCCCTTCGGGTTAGGGAATTTTCCATTTATCTTGGCACGCAGACGACTATAGGGCTTATCATGTCCCACACATCTGAGACACACAACTCCACGGCTCATGAGGCCTGGAATCTCCTGAATCAAAAACGACAGGGGCAGTCCGGAACAGACACGATTGGCTTGGTGGTCCAGGGCGGCGGCATGCGTGGTGTCTATTCCATGGGTGCGTTGGCAGCATTACAAGAGATGGGCTTTCATCAATGCTTCGATCATTTGGCCGGTTCCTCAGCTGGGGCATTGAATGGCGCGTATTTTCTTACCGGCCAATCCAGTTATGGGGTGGAAACCTATATTCACTATTTGTCGAAAAAAAGTTTTGTGAATCCCTTTCGCTTCAAGAAAATGGTAGACATTGATTATTTAGTCGATGACATTGGCAAAAAGACTAGACCTCTCCATCTCGATAAATTACGCACGACCCAT
>JAJDBR010000026.1 GCA_029261275.1 Nitrospirales bacterium | reverse complement strand
GGATTCCAATTATGGTGTTCCCCCTGAATGCGATAATGGATTTCCCCACCAAAATCTAACTGACGAATAGGGACGGGTTGATAGGCCAAGGCATGGCGCCGTAAGGTTTCTTCGCCTAATTCTTGTATGCCGATTCCCTGAATTCGTGAGGCGGTCCCGGTAAAATATCGGTCAATCAAATCAGACCGAAGACCGACGGCCTCGAAAATTTGACCGCCACAATAGGATTGCAAGGTCGAAATGCCCATCTTGGAAAATATCTTCAGCAACCCTTTATTCACCGCTTTAATAAATCTCGACTCGGCAGTTGCCGCATCCACGGTCTCAGGGAAGAATCCTTCCCGTTCCATATCTACAAGAGATTCCACCACTAAATACGGGTTTATCGCCCCTGCGCCGTACCCAATCAAGCACGCAAAATGATGGACATCCCGCGGCTCACCAGTTTCTAGAATCAGACCCACTTCAGTTCGTGTTTCCTCGCGAACCAAATGATGATGCACGGCGGACACACCTAATAAACTCGGAATCGGCGCCCATTCTTCATTGACCCCACGATCACTCAATATCAAAAACTTTTCTCCGTCCTTTATCGCCTTGGAAGCCTCCAGACACAGTTGTTCAATCGCAGAGGCCAGACCATCAGGCCCTTCCGAGACCTTAAAGAGCAGTGACAACGTTTTACTTCTAAAATGAGGATCGCCAATCATACGGATCTTTTGGAGATCCAGATTACTCAGAATCGGTTGCTGAAGTTTAATCCGTCGACAGGCTTCCGGAATTTCAGCAATCAGGTTGGGCTTCGGTCCAATATTGGTCACCAAAGACATGACCAAATGCTCACGAATCGGATCAATGGGTGGATTCGTCACCTGGGCAAATAATTGTTTGAAATATTTAAAAAGCAATTGGGGACGCTGAGACAACACGGCCAACGGCGTATCCGTGCCCATGGACGAGGTTGGTTCCTCGCCATTCATCCCCATGGGAAACAACACCATCTTGAGTTCTTCGACGGTATAACCAAAAGCCTGTTGACGCTGGCGGAGTGTCGGATGATCAGGTTGAGGAACATTCATCGGTTCCGGCAGTTCATCCAACGACACACGATGCTGCGTCAGCCATTGCCTGTAGGGTTTCCGTTTGGTGATATCGGTTTTGATTTCTTCGTCGTCAATAATCCGCCCTTCGACCGTGTCGACAATAAACATCCGACCGGGTTGGAGGCGCCCTTTCATCCGAATATTTTGTGGATCGGTGGGTAATACTCCGGCTTCGGAGGCCAACACGACGACATCATCTTTGGTCACTTGGTAACGACAAGGCCGCAACCCATTACGATCCAAGGTGGCACCAACCAATTTCCCATCAGTAAAACACACACCTGCCGGACCGTCCCACGGCTCCATGACGGCAGCATGGTATTCATAAAATCCACGACGATCAAAATCCATTTGTGGGTTCCCTTGCCAGGGCTCAGGAATCAACATCATCATGGCATGGGGGAGTGGCCGGCCAGCCATCACCAAAAATTCAATCGCATTATCTAAACACGCTGAATCACTTTGAGTGGCATCATCAACGATCGGAAAAAGTTTTTTCAGATCATCGCCAAACAGATCGGAGGCCAACCGTCCCTGCCTTGCCCGCATCCAATTGACATTCCCTTTCAGTGTGTTGATTTCTCCATTATGTATGGAATAGCGATAAGGATGGGCTAGAGACCAGGTTGGAAACGTATTGGTACTAAAACGTGCATGCACAAGTGCCAAGGCTGACACAAACGTTGGGTCGGCAAGATCAGGGTAAAATAAGGCCACTTGGTCAGGAAGCAGCAGGCCCTTATACACGATAGTATTACAGGACAAACTCGAGATATACACCCATTCCTTCGCATTCAACGCCGATTCCCGAACGGCTCGAGTCATCAATTTTCGAATCACATAGAGCTTCCGTTCAAACTGCGACGGATTAAGGGAAGCTCGCGCCACAAAGAATTGCCGAATAGCTGGCAGCGTCTTTCGGGCTTCGACACCAATATGATCTTCCTTAGCAGGCACATCCCGCCAGCCTAAAAATTCTTGGCCTTCGGCTCGGACAATCGATTCAAACAACGCCTCACATTGCTCTCGCGCCTGGCGATCCTGGGGCAAAAACACCATACCCACCCCATACCCCCCGGCCAAAGGCAAATGAATCCCAAGTTCCCCGGCTACACGTTGAAAAAACTCATGCGGGATCTGGCACAACATACCGGCCCCATCCCCGGTGCAGGGATCACAACCTGCGGCCCCTCGGTGTTCGAGATTTTTTAACACCAACAGCCCATTTTCAATCATTTTATGCGATTTGTGCCCCTTGATATGAGCCACAAAACCTATCCCACACGCATCATGCTCATGCTGAGGAAGATAGAGCCCTTGAGCAGGAGGTAACCCAGGAATATTCATGGTAGAAAAATCATCCCCATTCTCATTTGTACCTTTCAAAATTTCACCTAACACAGCCCCTAAATCTCACGCGAATGAAGAGATGAGAGACACGCCTCCCCTCCAACCAGTCGGGGAGCCTCAGATAATGTTGGACTGGTCCCGGAGATTTTCGATAAAAAAGGAAAGCACGAGTCGGAATTGTCTCCGCCCACAGTAATCCAAAGTAAAAAAATCTGTCAAGATAATTGGTTGAATTTCCAGCATTTGCACTTATAGGTCAGAGACTTTCTATCCTTGGATTTATTGCATATTTACCTTCTCTCCCAACCTTGACAATCCACAGGATACCCCATAGTATCGCGGCCATGGCCAACGATCCTGCCGTTAAAGCCGTAGACTCCATGGAAGAAGTGTGGGAGGCCTTTCGGCCAGAATTAGATGAAGTTGAGTTCCAGATTGAAAAACATCTGAATTCACATGCCTCGCTCATCAACACCGTCGCCGATCACATCCTCTCGAGTGGGGGAAAACGAATACGACCACTCCTGTTAATTCTATCAGCCCGACTCTTTAGCTATCCGGAAAAGGAATTTCTTCTACTTGGAAGTCTTGTTGAGTTCATTCACACGGCGACCTTACTTCATGATGATGTCTTAGATGAAGCCGATATCCGTCGAGGGGAAAAAACAGCCCGACGAATTTGGGGGAACCATGCCAG
>JAJDBR010000250.1 GCA_029261275.1 Nitrospirales bacterium | reverse complement strand
AGGTACCGCCCATTCGTGACTTCGTAGAGATCCATATAAAAACTATCCAGGAACACCTCATGGTTCGGTCGTTCATCCACGCCTCCATCTCGTGCTGCATGGGGAACGCCCATGTGAAACGGGCCTTCGGGAATCAACGCCATTGGCCCTCCGTCTTTTCCAATGAGCGAAGGCGCCAACGTGTCAGCAGCTTGGACAATCCCTCCGCCGCTCCCAGTGAACATGATGAATAGAAGCCCAAATGTGATGAATTGAATGCGTTGTGCCAATCCCAAGTGAGACATTACGTACTCCCCTCTCATAGCCCTCGTTCGAATAGATTAAGAATTTCTTTCCTAGAAAATACCATATTCACCCAGTAATCTTGAACTTGCCCCATTGCAAGGTCCTGGGTATGATGCCCAACGTTTGACAAAGAGAAAGTCAGAAGGGTTAGCCAAAAAGACCAATACGGGTCTCTGCCTGAATGGAACCTACAGGAAAAACACGTGGCCTACGACATCTCGCCCTCAGGGTACGGGATGTCCAGGTCTCCCAAGCCTTTTATGAACGACTTTTTGATATGAAAGTGGTGTGGCACCCCGATCCTGACAATGTGTATTTGAGTACGGGGGCTGATAATCTCGCCCTTCACCAAGTACCCGCCGAAGAGCTTGAGAAATTTGCAGCTTCCCCGAATCATCCCCTAGACCATTTCGGGTTTTTAATGGAATCCCCGGAAAGTGTTCACGCTTTATTTGAAGAAGTCACAGCACAAGGGGTGATGATTGTTCATCCGCCAAAGCAACATCGAGACGGCAGCTTCTCGTTCTACTTGGCCGATCCCGACTCCAATACCATCCAAGTGTTATTTGAGCCGTCCGTTAAAGGGTAAATGATGAACGTTCCGAAATATCTATTCATTCAATAAGGTCTCTCACTTCGGTGAATACACGAATATGAATCCCTGGAACACTATAGACGCCAACCTCTTTGTGGGGCTGAACCCCTGGGTGTGGACGCAATTGGAAAGTGCTGAACCGCCTGGTCCCTTCCCGTTCTTAGGGGGTGTCGCCCCGGAAGTGGTCCGCAGCCTGCATCAAGTGCATGAAATCATGATGAGTGGGATTGAGACGGCGATAAGCGACATCATGGCCAAACGCACGTCTCTGGATGATCCGCAAACTTCCCGCCTTCTGGAAGACGCCTATGCTGAAGTGGTGGCCTCTCGCCCTGGGTTACAGCAACATATTCAATGTGGACGGAAGCCGGATGGCACCTTTCACTGGAATTATCCCAAAAATCCTTCCGCGTCAGATGCGATGACCTATGGAGGACTACGCATTTTCAACGCAGTAGCCCACCAAGCCATCCCATTTGGATTCGATCGCCCCATCGGCCCAAAGGTCGGACATTTTTTAGGTTTTCTCACGGGGCGGCATACCATGGGTGAAATTCAGACTGTCGCCCAAGCCAGCGGGCGGGATCTGGAGTCCCAACTCCTTCGTCTCTTTACGCTCTTGCAAGATCATGATTGTTTAGCTGTCTCGGCTCAATCCACGCTTGAACACCATTGGCGACAGGTCACCGGTGATCAAGATGTCGTTCATATCGGGCATGCGGCCCTCATGTATCGTCACCGAGAGCATTTTGTCTGGTTCGATCCCTGGCTGATGCCATGGTTTGCCGAATCGCCCGTGCCGTCCTTATGGAGCAACTTACTACCCCGACCGTCGGCTATCTTCTTAACGCATGACCATGATGACCATGTCGATCCTCGCACGCTCTATCATGTCCCCAAAGACATCCCGATTATTGTGCCCAGCCGTCGCAATCGCACAACCTTTCATTATGATTATCTGTCGTTGCTCAGAGAATTGGGGTTTACGCAGGTCAAAGAAATGGCACATGGGGAATCCTGGCGAGTAGGCGAGGTCGAGATTGTGTCCGTCCCGTTTTACGGGGAAGATCCCTGCGATGTGGAACTGCCTCGCAATTGTTATCTCATTGTCGACCGTGGGCGGAATGTGCTGGTCCATGCTGATAGTGGCCCTACCAACGATGGCCGGTCTGCCCTCCAAAATCAAGTCATGAAAAAATTGGTAGCCAAGTACGGTCCCATTCAATTGGTGTTCGCCTCACAACAACAGCTCAAAGAAGTCCGCAGTTACGCTGCGTATGCCTGTCTCTCGCACCCTGGGCAATGGCTGGATGTCGGAGAAAACGGCTTTCTCACCAATGGCTACCTCTCGGAATTGTGCCAAACCGCCCAAGCCAAACAATTTGTCTCCTACGCCACAGGGGGCGCAGATTGGTATCCCGATCATTTATCGTTCATGTTTAGTGCCCGCAACCCTGCGCGCACGGCTTTGCTGACTGCGCATTGGGATCCCCCGGAAGCCCTGATGCAGGATTTGGAACCGTTTGGATGTCGCTATCATCCCGGCCAAGCACTTGATGTGTTTCAACCAGGATCTCAAGGAGAGACCACCATTCGGCATCTTTTCGACCAATTGGCTCCGGTGACACTCTTTCAATTAGATCACGAGTCGCCCTCTTTTTTACGAAACACACCATAAATCGATTACCTTTGGGCACAATCAGCTCTTTTGGTATCTTGGCCTCCTGACCGAAGTTCGGTATGATGGAACGTTATGAATGAATACAGCACTATTTACCCTGGGAGCATGTGCTATGGCACCCGAAATTGAAGAGAAAGAAACATATCCAGATCAGGTGATCGTGATCGGCGTAAAAATTCGGGATCTTGGGGAGGTTAAGAAAACGCGGACCGAGGATCCATCGATCAAAATCGGGGACTGGGTCTTGTTGGATTTAGAGACCGATCACACGTTTGCCAAGGTCTATCTCCCACCACAATATTTACCATTTACCCCACCAATGCGGGCGATGTGCCCGGTTATTCGCAAGGCCAATGAAGAGGACGAACGAGGCATTCTCCGTCAGGAACGGCTGGCGCAAGAAGGCCATGACTTTTGCCTTGAACTGATTGAAACCTTAGGTCTCAAAATGAAATTGGTTGAAGTTTTTGGTTCATTTTTACGGCGCTCCTTGACCTTTACCTATACCGCGGATGACCGGATTGACTTCCGGCAACTGGTCAAAGATCTCGCTCGCCGCTTTGGATGCCGAATCGAAATGCGGCAAATATCCTCGCGTGAGGAAGCTGGGCGACTCAGTGGCGTGGATACGTGCGGTTTGGTGTTATGTTGCTCGAGTTTTTTAACTGATTTCAAACCGGTGTACCCTCGAGGTCGTGGGGACGGTCCGATTAACAATATGGATAGCCATCGTATTGGGGTCTGTGGTCGTCTTAAATGTTGTTTGTTGTATGAAGAAGAAGATTGGACGCTCATACGACGGAAACCACCCGCACTCATTCATCCCGGGAGACGGTAAAGACTTGCCGTTGAACCAGTTCTGAGCCGATTGAAATCCTTTCGAATGCTACCGTTGGAGCCCTTACGTTTGTGAGTACCGAACCGCTGAATGATGAAAAGGCGAAGTTCGTCATTTATGCCCATAATGGGACCTACGATAAACTTCATCAGGTGGCGACTCTAGGGCTTACTGCCGCAGCAATGGGCAAGGACGTGATTGTGGTGTTGCTCTTTTGGACCATTAAGAAGTTAGCCGAGGGGAGGTTGAATGATTTAGATTTCCCTCCAGAATATGCGGCACAAGCTCCTGAAGTGGCCCGATTGATTCGTGAACGGAAGGTTCCGTTGATTACCGACATGTTCCACGAGGCTAAACAAGTGGGGCAGTTCAAACTGGTAGCTTGCAGTGCCGGTCTGGAATATATGGGAGTCGATGCCCAAGCTGTGAATGACGGCGTCGATGAAGTAATGGGGCTCCCTGCCATTCTCGCGACCTGTGCCGGCGCCGAGACAACCTTGTTTATTTAACCGGCCGTCTATTCCCTTCTCCAGTTGGTCTCTATCTGACCATCCATGTTTCTTGACAAATTGCGAGAACGGGTGCTACCTCCTGTTGATGGTTCCGACTATGGAAAACTCTCAAATCCCAGGAAAAACGGCCTCGACGTGGACAGGTCCGGCGCGCGAGCAGGCCGTGCAGCGGATGTTTACAGCGATCGCCAAATTTTACGACCTGAACAATTCCCTCCTCAGTTTTGGCTTGCATCATTCCTGGAAGCGCAAGGCGATCGCGCATATCCCAAAACAACCAAATTCCCAGTCGTTAGATCTAGGAGCCGGGACCTGTGATCTGGCTATTTTGTTGGACCGGCATCTCCAATTTTCGTCAAAAATTATTGCAGCTGATTTGAATGTGGCCATGTTGCGAGTGGGGCAAGAAAAGGTCCGCTCCCAAAATTTGGCGAGCCGAATCGCCTGCCTACAGATGAATGCGGAGCATCTGACTTTTCCTGACAATTCCTTCGATACGGTGACGGCTGGTTTTTGTATTCGCAATGTGGGCAACCTTCCTCAAGCCCTCAGTGAAATTTCCCGCGTGTTGAGACCTGGTGGGCGCTTTGTCTGTTTGGAATTCTCACGACCGGTCTCTGCGGGATTTCGGAAGATCTATGATTGGTATTCGTTTCATCTTCTGCCATGGATCGGAACGGTCGTGGCCAGAGATGGCACGGGCGTGTATGAATATTTACCAGCCTCGATTCGGAATTTTCCCGATCAACAACGGTTGTGTGGCATGTTGAAAGATGCAGGCTTTGGAACGGTGGACTACGACAATGTAACGGGTGGGATCGTCGCGATTCATGTGGCGGTGAAATGACGCCATGAATTCAGTTCTGTATGTCTTTCTGCCCTGCAAAAAAGTCTATCCCACGGGGATTACCTACCTGGCCGATTTTATTCATCGCCGCCGCCCTGAAGTTCGTCAACACATCCTAGATCTCTCTCTCTTTCCGCCGAATCAACGTCA
>JAJDBR010000249.1 GCA_029261275.1 Nitrospirales bacterium | reverse complement strand
AACCGGCCCTTCCTCTTTTTTTCAAAGGCTCTGAGCTATCTCACCGTGTATGATGGACGAGGACCCAATCCAACCAGTGAACGGTTTGACCAGCCCCATGCCTTTATCTTGGAATTTTGCAATGACCAACCTAAATCATTTGAACAAATTCGAAAAAGCCTCCAAGACCAGCCCCCTTGCGGATCCGATCTTGAGATCCAGCCCCTCGCCGATCTGTTAACCACCCTTAAATTGAAGAACTTGCTGTATGAAGAAGGGGGCCGATATTTCACTCTGGCCCTACCCGTAAATCCACACCGTTAACAAAACAAAAAAAAACTATTGATAAACCTTACATTTTTCCTTTGTCTCAAAGGTTCCTTAAATTAGAAAAGCCATATTTTTCCCACCGAACACTATTTTAAGGTCCTACATTCCAAATGTATCCCATCTTAATTGACATCCTTTGGGTAGGCGGGTAGCCTATCAAGATGCTCAGCGATCAGCCGAAAGGTAATAGAACAGGCCTTACTTGGGAAGAACTTCACGGCGTGTTTTTATTCGGCCTTTCCTTTAGCTAATCATGACCTTTATCCACACCATTATAGTTGGAATCCTCGTCGTCGCCCTAAATGGGCTCGCTCCAATACAAGGCCGAGCCGAGACTTCGGCTTCTCCTTCATTACTTTTCTCAGAATCCTTTACGCTGAATTATTCCTTGGCGGTTCGTGCTGCTCACCCCAATACACCATCTGACAGCCAAAACGCTCCCTCAAAAGCTAAACGATCAACACACACCCTTGATTTTGTGCAAAAAACCCTAAATGCTCAATCCTCCAGCCTTCCCCAGCAACATTTAAAGGAGAACCTCCCAAGCACCTATTCTGTGGTAGCTGACGAAGAGGTTCCATCCTATATCATTCACCAACCAGCTATACGCCATCGAGAGGCATCCGCTCAAGAAGTGATAAATCCTGCTCCCCCTTCTTCTGATGAACAACAAACCCAAGAGCAAGAGAATATCGATTCCCTAGACAATATCGCCTCCTTCGCTGTGGCTCAACCACATTTAGGGATTTCCATTATTGATCGCTTTCCTTCATTTTCCTACTTTACTTGGCCCTTTATCCCCCAAGTTAATCACCAAAGGGTTACTAATATTTCTTCGAAAACTTCTCTCCGAGAGCCAATTAAGTCAATGGACGAGGGGCTTTCAAAGCCTAACGTCGTTCTGGCTCGTTTTACTGATGTCTTCAACTCCAATTGGGAACCAGTCGATCACGAAACGTTCTCTGAATATGGAACCATTCCCCTTGTTATCAACGACGCTGTTGCCAAAAATCTACATTATTTTCAGGAAAATATTACGGATCGTTTTCAATCCTACTTAGACCGATTCCATCACTACCAAGAGATTGTTGAACCCATATTTCGTGAATTTGGACTTCCTACTGAACTCATGTATCTATCCCTTGTCGAATCTGGCTTCAACCCAAAAGCCTTCTCGCGCGCACGGGCCTCCGGACCCTGGCAATTCATGAAAGCAACGGGCCGCATGTATAAGCTCAATGTAAGTTGGTACTTGGATGAACGACGAGATCCTATTAAATCGACTGTGGCAGCAGCTCATCACCTTCGCGACCTCTATGATCGCTTTGGATCATGGCCCCTTGCCCTAGCCGCGTATAATGCAGGCAGTGGGAAAGTATCACGTGCTATTCGAAAAACCAGATCTCGAGATTTCTGGAAGATTCGACGAACCCGTCATCTCCGCCGAGAAACCAAAGACTACGTCCCACGCTTCATCGCAGCCACACTTATTGCCCAAAATCCAACCGCGTATGGATTTCTCACTCCTGACGGTGATCGGCATGAATTTGAAGAGGCCTTGCTTACCGAACCTGTGAAACTCAGTGCCATTACTCAACAAACAGGGATTCCCCTTGAGGAACTCAAACGGTTAAATCCGGAGCTCCGGCGCAGTATTGTTCCACGGATTAAAGGCCCTGGATACCTTCTCAAGGTGCCTGTGGGAATGGCCTCCTTAATCGCTGCCCACCATGCAACATTTCCAGTCTGGACTCAACCTCCCCCACCGCCTACCCAATGGTACCGTGTTCGCAGAGGGGACAGCTTATCCGTCGTGGCCCGACGTTTTAGGATGAAAGTTCGCCAACTCAAGGCTATGAATAATCTCTCAAATAATCTGATTCGGGTAGGAACACGACTGCGTGTGCGAGGTGGCGATGAAGATTACGCAGATGATCAAATTATTTGGTACCGCGTTCGTTATGGAGATTCCTTGGGCAAAATTGCTAATCGCTTCGACACCTCCGTCCGACAGATAAAGAGACTCAATAAACTGTCAACTCATGTGATTTTTCCAGGAGACCGATTGCGGGTGAAAGGCACACCCGCACCTAAAAAATCTCCCTCTGGGGAATCCAAGTGGTATCGCGTGCGACGCGGTGATAGCTTATGGAGTATTGCTCAGCAGTTCAGAGTGAGCGTGAGGGATTTGCGGGCCTTGAATAACTTGTCTTCGAGCATTATTCGAGCTGGGCATATGTTAATAGTGAGCCATTAAACTTCTTTGAATTTTGTAGCTTTAGTCTTCTTTCCCCATTTCCTCTAAATCACCTTCTCCGCTGGCTCCGCTTGGGGTATCTTCAATTTCTGGCGCCGCTTTATCTTCTTCACTTCCAGTACTTGTTCCGACTTCAGCCGCTTTCGGAGTTTCTTCAGGAGCCAACACTTTCACACGAAGATCAGCTTCGGTTGAAAGGGGAGAAAGGGGAAATTCCTGCATAAGTTGCGTATAGCGTTTGACTGCCTCATCAGTTTTCTCTTCGGACTCTGCTAATTTCGCCAATTCAAACAGCACTTGATCTTTGTTGAGGGCCTGAGGATTTCCTAACACTGCGTCAAAAGCCTTCATTGCCCCCTCTCGATTGCCACTGAGGAGTTGCGCGAACCCTAATCGTTGTTGCACTAATCCTACCAGAAGCTGATCCTGCGAATGCGTTTGAACCAATGACGTGTACGCTTCGATCGCACCTTGATAATTTTCCTCTTCCATTAAACTGTTGCCCAGCAAAAACGAAGAAACTTTTGCGCTAGGCGTACCAGGGTAGCGACTAAGAATGTCCTGAAACATTCCTAATGCTTGCTGAATATTGCTCTTTCCTTTATCAACATCGTCGAGTGGTCTGGTTAAATACAGTTGTTGAGCTTGGCCTTGTAGCTCCCAGGCTTCTTCTTGTTTCTGATTGGAAAGCCAGTTGACCATGACCATTCCCCCAATCAACACGACGATCAAAAGGATACCGCCCCAAACTAACCCACGGTGTTCCTCCACAAAAAACAAAAATTGCTCTTTACTCGACAAGGCCACAACTGGCTCACCTATAGCCGATTTTTCAGAGTGGTCTTTAATTTTATAACCCATCGCCTGTACTTCCTCTCCGCAGATTAAAAAATCTGCTTCATTTTTTATTCTGATTCTCCGGGATCCTTCAACCTATGACCGTATGAGCTTATAGCCACCTCTCACGATCATGTCAAACACTTCTCAGTAGAATTTAGGCCAAGTTGACAAGGCATAACTCCCTGTTATAATGAGGAAATTATCATTTTCTAGGCGGATAGCTCAGTTGGCAGAGCACTGCCTTTACACGGCAGATGTCGCAGGTTCGATCCCTGTTCCGCCTACCAAAATTATGTTTGGCATATGCCCAGTTCATTCTGATATATTGACCAGTTCATACGAAAATCAACTTCCAATCTGGAAGAATTCTGTGGGCTATGTGCCCATAATCATATAATTACGGGGCCGTCGTTCAGCCAGGTTAGGACGCCAGATTGTCAATCTGGAAGTCGCGGGTTCAAATCCCGTCGGCCCCGCCACCCCATCTCTTTGATTTGCTCTATTCAGTACTTACAATCCCCCTTTTTGTCCCTGGCTAGTTTATAAAGGAGGTCTAAAAACACATTATGCCCTTTGCCAACCCCTCTGAGCTTTTGGGTTCCCTCGGATTATTGTCCATTGTCATTTTAATGATTCTCTCCGTCTTTTCAATTGCATCTTGGGGGATCATCATAAATAAATTCAAGCAATTTCAGCAAATTAACAAGGAAGAATTGCGGTTCCTGCAATTATATGAAATAAACCCGGTAGATCAGCAGCCTCTCAGAAATCAAGCTCAGAACTACACCCTTAGTCCAAGCTCGATGGTCTATCTTGGTGTCACAGACCGGTTACCCTCTTCTTCAAACTTGTTCGGTACCCAACAGGAAATAGATAGCAAAAATACTGATCTCGTAGCTAAGCGTCAATACTTAGAAAAAGTGGCACAACACATCATTCAAACTCAAATCAATCAACAAGAAGCGTATCTTCCTTTTCTCGCCACCACAGGAAATTTAACTCCATTTATTGGCCTTTTAGGGACGGTATTAGGGATCATCAATGCGTTTGGAGAAATTGGAGTGCAAGGGTCTGCCAGTATTGCTGCAGTCGCACCTGGGGTATCGGAAGCCCTCGTGGCAACTGCAGCTGGACTTTTTGCAGCTATCCCGGCTGTCATGGCCTATAACTTTTTCCTTTCAAAAATTCGGAAAATGACGTTTCGTGTGGAAGCCTTTACGATTGAATTTCTCAATACCCTAGAGGAATCCGAGAAAACCTGCGAAGTGGAAGTAGCCCAATGACAACGGATTCACGCTCCCGTCAATTTCTTTCAGAAATCAATGTGATTCCTCTGGTTGATGTGGTGCTGGTTTTGCTCGTGATTTTCATGGTTACGGCCCCAATGTTGCATAGAGGATTGGATATAAAATTGCCAACATCTGCTGCTAATAATATAAAAGCTGAAGAGCGTTTGGTGGTCACGATCAAAAAGAATCAAAGCTTATCACTGGGGAACGACCCAATTAGCCTTGTTGACTTACGATCAAGATTGCAAGAAGCCAAAAATTCCAATCCTCTTATTTCCGTCTATTTACGCGCTGACCAATCTGTGCCCTATGGAACCGTGGTCCAGATCATGGATGAAGTGAAAGGAGCGAAAATTGAACGGCTTGGAATGGTGACCGGGCCAAAAATGGAAACAATTGAAGCCGATAATATTGGAGCCTCCCCTTAAATTTCCCTTTCATGGTACATGTTGCATCCCCAAGCCTTATTTCTCTTGGGCTCACTTCTGACACCTTTTCAGAAAGATTACCTTTCCGGTGGGGCATGGTTTCGTCCATTTTCCTTCATGCCCTCGTCATAACCATGGCCATGTTTGTAAAGTTTCAAACGAATAACGAACAGCCCTTTCGCACAATCGACGTGGCATTGATTTCATTGTCAACCCAGTCGACCACCACGCCAATATCTTCCCCTGCCAACTCAAAAAAATCTGTGGCCGCGCAACCACCAAAAAAAGTCGCTCCTCCACCCCCAACGCCCACGGCCCAACCACCTGAGCCCACTCTACCTCCGTTGCCAACGAAAACAGCCACGGAACGATTGTCAGAATCATTAGGTGGAGCCATCAATTCAATCGTCGTCCCCCAAAAACGAGAAGCTCCAGTATCAAAAACTCCTTCTCAAGAGCCAACATCTCATCCAATTGAAGACCCAACACCACTACATGGCAACCTCCAATTGCCCTCAGCAGCACCAACCATTGCTCGTCCCAAGCGCTTACAACCTGCGGAACCGTTGAACATTCCTTCATCATCGCGGCCTCTAATCCCAGCACCAGAAAAAACTCCTATGCCATTGCAATCTCGCCCTGTACCCTCTCCCGCACCAACAGCAAAACCCAGACCTGTGGTAAAACCCGCACCGTCTATTCCATCATTAAGCGAGGTCACGCCGTTTACCAGAGCTCAACAGGAACCAATACCTCCCGAGACACCAAGGACTTCTAAAATCGAGGAATCCCTAAAACGCAACATCCAGAATATTCAAACGCCGACTTCAACACCCAACATCCCAAAAATTTCTCAGGAACGGACCACGACATCTCCCGTGCCAAAATCATCACCACCTCCTCTCTCGGCTCCTAAATTGGCCACAATTCCTGAAACACAAAAACCTAAAGCCTCGAAACCGCCCCAACCAAAAATGTCGGACACCGTCAGGAAATTGATGGAAGGCCTGAAAGCCACGACTGGCATGCCCGCCACCAAACGAGTCCCTCTGGAACAAACAAATCCATCACGAACGACAATACCGTCCATCAAGCCGCCTCCATCAGCCATAGACCAGCGAATTGCAAAACTATCAATACCTGAAGTGGCTCCGGTTGAATCGATCAAACAACGCCTGCAACTGCTTGGAACGCAAACCCCTGAGAGCTCAGGTGGTTCTACGGACAAACCCTCTCCTGGAAAAAATCGATATTTAGCCATGGTGGAGGATAGGATTGATCGCCAGTGGGTTGCTCCCCCATTATTGACAAGTAATCCCGTCGTTGTTCTGAATTTCCATATTTCTCGATCGGGAGAAATTTCTCAAATTCAAATTGTTGAAAGTTCTGGGCATTCCCACTACGATTCCTCGGCCCAACGTGCCGTGCAATCGGTCAATCCCCTTCCTCCATTTCCAGCAGATATTTCGGATTCATTTTTTGACGTTAAATATCGATTTATTAAAGATTAAAAGGACTTTGCCTGTATGATGAAGACTTTGATCCACCGTACCCTCTGCTTCGTTCTCTATTCGCCCTGCCTATTCATCTTTTTGTGTCCGTCTCAGCTTTTTGGAGAAGATGCGATCCTTGAAGCCACTCGTTCAGAGTTTCAAAAGATCCCCATTTGGGTTATGGGATTTTCCCCTGTGCAACAGGACGACCAAATTTCAGAACAGATTCATCATCAAGTTCAATCTATCCTCAAAAACGACCTCACTCGCTCACAGGTCTTTGCGGTAGCCGACTTACCCTCAACAAAAGGCGCATTTTCCCAAAACAAATGCGTAAGTCTTTCCCCCGCACATGAACCACATTTTAAAAACGTGACCGTTTCTACCTGGGGACGTCTAGGAATTGGCGGGACGGCCAATAATGTAGAAGGATTGATTTTTGATGCCTGTGCCTTTGATCCTGGGCACCAGGATGTGCTCACGGGAAAACGCTATTTTTCTCTCAAAACGAATGACGCCCTTGTCCGCTTACTGGCCCATCGATGGGCAGATGAGCTCGTTTACCGCTATACGGGGGAACAAGGTATTGCCAGAACCAAAATCGCCTTTGTGGGGGAAAAAGAAAACGGACGAGAGCTGTTCGTCATGGATTATGACGGATATGATCCCCAGCAGGTAACAGCAGATGGGTATCTCAACCTTATGCCGACCTGGTCACCAGACCGTAAATCTCTCATCTTTACGGCCTATCGAGACCGTAAACAACAAATAATGCAACGGGAGTTGGCGACAGGTCGTGAGGAGGTGCTCGTCTCCCCAGCCAGCCTGAACATTACGGCAACCTTTGCAGCAAATGGCCAATCTATCACCTATGCTGCAGCTCAAGAAGGTAATTCTGATATCTATCAGATCGAATTGGACAGCAGAACTCGGAAGCAGTTAACCTCTCATCATAGCGCAGATTTGTCCCCGTCCTGGTCTCCAGACGGACGGCATTTGGCTTTCACCTCCGATCGGGGAGGCCGCCCCCAAATCTACATCATGGATGCTGAGGGCTCCAACGTGAAACGCCTCACGTATGATGGAGACTACAATGCCGCCCCCGCCTGGTCCCCCAACGGGGATTGGATTGTTTATGTCTGCCGTGTGTCCGGAGAAGGATTTAAACTCTGCCGGATCAGCCCGGATGGAAAACAACGAAGCCAAATTACCAAGGGCAATAGTATCGACGATTCACCTTCATGGGCTCCAAACGGTCGCCACATCGTCTTCAGTTCCATTAGAAGAGGAGAAAGTCAGATATATATCATCACAATTGAGGGAGCCGGACTGGAAAAAATTTCCTCAGTGGGTAAACATCTCAGCTCACCGTCCTGGTCACCGTTCCAACCCTAATCCATGCAAACAACTCTGATATTTCAGCAAAGGAGTCGCCGTATGCACCTGAACCTTCGTCTCTTTTCCCTACTTGGGATTTTCAGTCTCTCCCTAATCAGCCTCAGCGGATGCGGGGAGAAGCGAATTCAAGTCGCCACGGTTTCAGGATCTCCAGGAGAAGAATTAATCCTGGATCCAATAACCGGTAAATTAGAAACCCATTCAACCTCCGGACTGGACAATGACTCCATTGATGAATCTGCCCTTTCGTCTCAGATTTCTGATGTCGAAACTAGCTCTACAGAGCCAACAGATTCTACGATGGGTGATCCTCCCATCAATATGGCCCACAAACCCGCAGACCTTTCAACTCCAGCGGACCCTTCAGCCTCTCCATTAGAATCTGGATCTTCAAACGACCATAGTCCCATAGCTTCTTTGGGCAAAGACCAAGATTTTTCAGCACAATCGAGTTCTACGATAGAAGACCATTTGAATCCTTACTCCACCAATATGGAGAACCTACAGGAACCATCTACGGATCAATTTTCTCAGGATTCATCAGCGGAACTTCAGAACATTTCTTCCGGGGTGGACCTCGAGCCTGTGCCAGAAACGTTTCAGATTGCGAAGGCCGAGCCTTCCGATAGCTTGCAAGATCGGATGAATCGAATCAAAAATGAGGAACTCGCAGCGGCAGCCGCAGGGTTAGAAGATATCTTCTTTCAATTTGATAGTTGGACACTTACGCAAGAAGGCAAACAATCCCTACAACGCACACTCGGGTGGTTCGAGCAAGATCCATCCTCCAATCTCATTATTGAAGGACATGCTGATCAACGAGGCACACAAGCCTACAACATGGTTTTGGCCAAAAAACGTGCTGTTGCCGTACAAGATTATCTTTCACAATTAGGTATCGACACTACACGATTGGCGATCATCTCCTACGGGAAAGATAAGCCTTTCTGCCAAGACATAACAGAGGTCTGCTATCAACTCAACCGGCGAGGTCACCTGGTTATACCCATTCAGTAGACTTGGACAATGGACTTCCACACTTTCAATCATGGAGGATCGAATACACTGTGATACCTGGAGAATTTGCTAGGTCGGTTTTTGTACGGATGATTCTCATTGGACTGTTCGGCGGGCTTGAATTCGGCTGTGTAGCACAACAAGCCGATGTGGCCAGAATTCAAAAAGACTTAGAGCAGCAGATTAGCCAGATAAAGACGGAAAAAATCGCTCTAGGCCAACAAGTCAAGGAAGCCCGTTCAGCTATAACGGAATCCCAAAACCTGATTGCCGCCCAAAAGATCGACATGAATAAAATGCGTAGCGACCTGGCTCCCTTAAATCAACAAATCAAACTACTACGCGAACAAGATCTAACCAGCTTGTATGGTCAATTTGAAATGACAGAGAAAAAAGTGTCTGATCTTCGTCGAGATTTCCTTAGTCAGACTGAAAAACTAGACGCCGATATTCAAGCGCTTCAGACGACCACCCAAGCTCAAGGAGAACGACAACAGCTGACCCAAACTCAAGCCGATGCTTTAGCCCAGCAAATTGATGAAAAGAATCAAGCCTTAACAGAAAAAATGACAGAGTTTCAGGTAGCCTTTGGTCCCTTTAAAGAATCACTGGGCAGCCTAGGAACGGACCTATCCTCTGCTCAAACTACTATCGGAACCATTCAAACTGCTGTGATCGGTCAAGGCCAAACTCTGAACACGTTAAAAAGCGAGACTGACGGTCTTGGGCAATCGATGACCCAGGTCAAACAAACGTTGGAACAATCAGGAACAGCATTAGGCACTCAAGCAGAACGCCAGGCCGATCAACTCGCCACGCTTCAACAACAAGTGAACGCACTTCAAGACAAGCTATCCACCGATACCCAAGCTCTGCGGACATTTTTAGAAGACGATGTCAAGACAGCCATGAACCAAGCAATCCTCGACATGGAAGCGAGGCAACGCCCCATTGATCAAACGATTAAGGCTCTTCAATCTGACATAGAAGCCCTAGGAACCCATGTTCAAGCTGATGCCACACAGGTCCAAGGACTATCGCAGACTGTCGTAAAACTTCGGGAAGCGCAAGATGTCATGGGGAGTCTTCTAGGAAAGCGTGGCGATGAAATCATACAACAAGCGGGGCGCTTGTCTGAACGAATGGGCACAGTGGAATCTCACCAAAGTACATTGGCAGAACAGCTCCACTCCAATACGAAAAAGACATCAACACATCTGACGGAAGTGAATGCCAGTCTTACATCTGTTTCTCAAAACCTTGAGCAAAACACTCAATCGCTCTCACAGCGCCTTGCGGAGCAAGAACAGGCAATGGCAACCCTCAATCAAGCCATAGGAGAACTTCAGCAACTCAAGGGTGAAGCACAGGGACAGATGCAGGAAATGCGATCGGCCAACCAGGTATCAGAACAGATCCGCCAGAATGTGGACCAGATGACGAAACGTATGCAAGATCTTGAAATCCACCAGTCAGAACTCGTAGGCAAACTTGATTCAGACGCCCAAACCACCACCACCCATCTTCAAGAAGTCAACAATGGCATCAAATCAGTTGCCCAGGCTTTGGAGAATGTCAGCTCAAAATTGAATACACGGGTCGCTAATCAAGAACAACAACTTAATCGTGCCCTCACCAAATTCCAAGCTGGGCAAAATACCGCGGAAGTCTCTCAATCCAATGTCCAGCACTTGAATGATTTAACGGGAACCATGAACCAATTACAAAAAGTCATCACGACAATTGGAACAAAATTGGGAGAACGGGTAGACGAACACGAGGATCGCCTGAGTCAGTTAGCTAAACGCATCAACCAACTACAAAAAACTAAAAAATGACCGTTTCTGCCCTAAAAAGTATCCTTAGTAAGGTAGTTTTCCGGCAAACGGGCCTTTTCTAAAAATACATCACTTGGTAGAATAGAAATTAAGCTATAGCCCAATCACTCCAACGAAACAATGAACCGCTCCTTTCTTACGATTTCTGTTTTATCGACCCTCCTTATATTGGGAGGATGCGCGACAGAACCCAATCTGACCGAATTGCAAAAACAGGTTCAGACACTTACCCTCCAACAGGAAGCGACTCAGCAAAAAGATCAGCAGGCTCGCGATCGCCTCTCAACGATTGAATCCCAGCTTGATGAACACGATTTCTTGGTTGGTGAATTGATTAAGACAGAAGAAGAGGCCAATTTAGACACCCGCCACTTATTGGAAAAACTCGAGCGAACGAGCACCATGCTCAGAGAGCAAATTGAGCAAACCCGTTCATCCAATCGACGCCGTGATCAAGATTTATCAATTCGAGTCAAAGCCATCGAAGCACGCATTGACAATATGGTCCAACGCCCACGTTCTGGAAGTTCCCAAGTCAAAACACCCGCCCCTTTAACTCCTTCGCCGAAACAACAAGAGAACAATTCACTTTCATCGTCTCAGGTTCAATCCCTTCCTAATACATCAGGAGTGGAAAATGAAGCCTCGGCGTTTCGATCAGCCTACAAAGTCTATCTCAATGGTAACTATGACCGAGCCTCAAGCGAATTCCGACGGTTCGTGAAACATTACCCTTCGACGGCCTTAACACCCCAGGCCTTCTTTTATCTAGGGCAATCCCTCTACGTGCAGAAACAATATGATCCGGCACAGCAAGCCCTCCAACACATCCTGACCGACTATCCCAATACCAAATACCGGAGCCAGGCTTTATATAAGCTTGGGCAAATCATGATCGAAACCGACAAACCATCCCAAGCGCAGGAACTATGGAAACAGGTGATTCAAGATCACCCCAATTCTCCTGAAGCGAACACAGCCAAAGAGCAATTAAAAAAAGCGGGGTTGTCTTGATTCTGAGCACCGCTTCCTTTCGTTGATTTCCCAAACTAGCCAATTCTTTGTAAGCTCATCCCATGTCTCCCCTTGTGACTGGAAAAATTCATGTTCTTCCAGATGATGTGTCCTGTCGAATTGCGGCTGGAGAGGTCGTCGAACGCCCAGCGTCGGTGGTGAAAGAACTTATAGACAATAGTCTGGACGCAGGCAGTTCCCTCATCACCATTGAAATAGAAGAAGGGGGTCGAGGCCTCATCCGAGTCACTGATAACGGAATGGGGATGAATCGGAAAGATGCCCAACTGGCCTACCAACGATTTGCAACCAGTAAATTGCAGGCAGAAGAGGATCTTTTCAGATTAACGACATTAGGGTTTCGGGGAGAAGCGCTGCCCAGTATTGCCTCTGTTTCTCGATTTCGGCTCAAAACCGTCACAACTGATTCTCCTGTTGGCACGGAAATACATTCAGAAGGAGGCACGGTCTGGGACACACAAGATTACGCGGGCCCAGCTGGAACCCAAGTAGAAGTGCAAGATCTTTTTTTTAATACACCCGGTCGATTGAAATTCTTAAAAACGGTGTCCACCGAATTTTCCAAAATATCTTATGCCACCCAACAAGCCGCAACGATCAATCCACACACTCACTTCCGACTTTTGCATCATGACCAAAAGATCTTGGATTACCCGGCAGTCACAACATTCCAAGACCGCTTAGTGCAAATGTATGGGCCGACCTTTCTTGATCGCTTTCTCCCCCTTGCAAAAATACCCGGAGGCCTCCTGCTCACAGGATTTACGGTCAGCCCTCATCATGCGAAAATTTCTCGAACCCCTCAGGAAATTTTTGTTAATGGTCGCGCCATAAAAAACACCACAATTGCCCATGCGATCTATGAAGGCTACAAGACTTTTCTTCCCAAAGGGAAGCACCCTCAATTTATCATGTACATTCAACTGGACCCAAAAACACTGGACATCAATGTTCATCCAACAAAACGAGAAGTGCGCTTTTCTCATCCCGAGGTGTTGCACTCGGGAATATTTCACGCGATTAAGCAAACTTTTGTGAAAAGCGCAACATTCAGTGTTGATTCACCAGTGCAGGAACAAAAAGTCTTTTCTCCTCAACTTCCTCTCCCAACAGTCAAACCTACTACACAATCCTTAGCGGTAGCCCCTCTATCAACAACGCCCTTCTCCCCCGAAATAAGAACGAGCAAAGCCAGCCATCTTTCTCTCTTTGCTCAAGAACCTTCATCGGCTTATAACGCACAGAAGGAAGAGTTTCAGGTCTTCCCCCTTGGGCAGATTCATCAGACGTATCTATTAGGACACATCAACCAAGATCTTTACATTATTGATCAACACACCGCCCACGAACGAGTGCTCTTTGAACGCTTGATTCAAAGCTGGAACAAGAAAGCTGTCCTGCAGCAAGCCTTGCTCATTCCGGAACCCATCGAACTTCTTCCTCACCAAGGGGCATTAATCGAAGAATGGCTGCCTGTGTTATCCCAAGTCGGCCTCGAGATTGAACGATTTGGGCCCGCATCGTATATCGTACGATCCGTGCCTGCGATATTGGGGGCCGTCACCGTAGGTCCACTTGTCCTAGAACTGTTAGAAGATCTTTCGGAATGGAAATCTACCGATTCCTTAGAAAAATTGATTAGGCCTATCTTGGCAACAATGGCCTGCCAAAGTGCGGTGCAAGCCGGGCGGTCTATGACTCTGCCTGAAATTTCTACATTGCTACATGATTGGGCACATGAAAATTTTCCCATGACGTGCCCACATGGAAGACGGGTAGCCATTCGACATTCAGTAGATGAATTGAATACCCTATTTGCACGAGCTTCAGAAAAACAACCGGCAAATTGATGACAGATGAAAAATCACGAACTGATATACACACACAAACCTCTTGTAGCGATCGCCGGTCCAACCGCTATTGGGAAAAGCCAAATTGGGATTGAAATTGCCAAAATCCTCCAGACTGAAATATTGACGGCCGATTCATGCCAAGTATATCGAGGGATGGATATTGGGACTGATAAACCAACACTTCTGGAACGCCAAGATGTTCCTCATCGATTAATCGATCTTGTCCAGCCAGACCATGCATTTAACGTCGGCGACTTTCGACGGCATGCCCTAACGGAAATCTCTCGATTACATAGTCAGGGACTTCTGCCCCTTGTGGTTGGTGGAACAGGCCTGTATATCCGAGGCTTACTAAGGGGATTATGCCCAGGGCCACCAGCGAACTGGCCAATTCGCCAAGCCTTAACACAAGAGGCCACAGAACGGGGATGGTCCTTTTTGCATGAAAAACTACAAAAAGTCGACCCCGATCTTGCCAGGCGACTACATCCCAACGACCAACCTAAAGTACTCCGGGGGCTTGAGGTGTATCACACACTCGGCATACCGTTATCCAAAGTGCAGCAACAACATCAGTTTCAAGAAACGTCCTACCCTTTCTTACTCATTGGCCTCACCATGGAACGTCAATGCCTCTATCGCAGAATTGACACTCGCGTGGCACGGGAAATCGACAAAGGCCTAGTAGAAGAAACACAGCAGCTCCTGAAGCAGGGCTATTCACGAAATTTAGGATCCATGAAAGGGTTAGGTTATCGACAATTTTCTGGATATCTGGCAGGAGAGTACTCGTATGATGAAGCGGTGCGATTACTGAAGCGCGATACACGGCATTTTGCAAAGCGACAAATGACCTGGTTCCGAAAAGAACCCCAAATTCATTGGATTACTGTCCAGGAGTCAGAGATCCCTATACACACGGCAGCAAGAATTTTGAAAAAGATCGAGGATTTTCTCTGCACATTTAATTCTTCCCAGGCCATTCTAGACCGCGAAAGAACGTACCAATCTGCCATTGCTCCAGGTCGAGCGGGCCAACCGAAAATTTCCTAAACCTTCTATCCTCTATCATTCTAAGGAGTTGCCATAGTGCCTACAGGTACAACGAAAGGCCGAAAACTGAAAGCTGACATCGCAATCATCGGCGGAAGTGGGCTCTATCACATGAATGGGCTTACAAACCTCAAAGAAATACGAGTCACCACCCCATTCGGGAAGCCCTCGGATTCCATCATCCTGGGATCATTTGAAGGATTAAATATTGCCTTTTTGGCGCGGCATGGTCGAGGGCATCGCATCCCCCCATCGAGCATTAATTATCGAGCCAATATTCATGCGTTAAAATCTCTCGGAGTTTCCCGTGTTTTTTCTGTGAGTGCGGTCGGAAGCATGAAAGAACACATACGACCTGGGGACTTCGTTCTGCCCGATCAATTTATTGATCGGACCACCCAACGGCTCAGCACATTTTTTGACCAAGGCATTGTGGCTCATGTGGCCTTTGCCGATCCTCTATGTCCAACATTGTCTTCTCTTTTTTGGAAAGCCAGCCAAAAGGTCTCAGTCAAAGTCCATCGCCCTGGGACCTACCTCTGCATGGAAGGCCCACAATTTTCTACCCGGGCTGAATCCCTGCTCTACCGAAAATGGGGAGTAGATGTCATTGGCATGACCAATTTGACGGAAGCTAAACTCGCCCGTGAGGCGGAACTCTGTTATGCCACATTAGCCCTGGTGACGGATTATGACTGTTGGCATGAAACAGAAGATGCGGTGTCAGTCGGTGCTATTTTGGATATCATGCACAAAAATGTCGAAACGGCCAAGCAGGTGTTACATCAGGTGTTGAACTTGACTAAGGGTCTCGGACCATGTGCATGTCAGACGGCGCTAAAGCATGCCATCATTACCCCCTTAACCCGGATAAGTCCAGCGCTTAAGAAACGATATCACGTTCTTTTGCAGCGGCAATTATTGATCACTCGTCAAACTAAGAAAAGGTAATCATTATGGGAAATTTATTAGTCGTAGGGTCCGTAGCCTTTGATTCCGTGCGTACCCCATTTGGTGAAGTATCCAATGTCCTGGGAGGCTCGGCCACCTATTTTTCAACATCAGCCAGCTTCTTTACTGACGTCAATTTGATTGCCGTCGTCGGTGAAGATTTTCCAGAAGAACATCTTGAATTTCTTCGAAGTCGTGGTATTAATTTAGACGGCTTAGAGCATAGGCCCGGAAAAACCTTTCGTTGGAAAGGGGAATATTCTTACCAACTGAATGAAGCCCAGACCCTGGAAACACATCTGAATGTGTTAGAAACCTTTCGCCCCAAAATACCGGATGGCTACACCACCCCATCAGCATTATTTTTAGGAAACATCGACCCGGAGTTACAGTTAGATGTACTCAATAAGGTGACCCGACCCTCTATTGTGGCGTGCGATACCATGAATTTTTGGATTGATGGCAAACGAGACGCCTTATGGAAGGTACTGAAATTAATCGATGTCCTCGTCATAAATGATGGAGAAGCTCGAGCATTGGGCGAGGATGCCAACCTCGTACAAGTGGCCAAAAAAATATTATCTCAAGGCCCCAAAACGTTGATTATCAAACGAGGCGAATATGGGGTCTTAATGTTTCACCAAGATGGAATCTTCGGTGCACCCGCATACCCCCTGGAAACCGTGAAAGATCCCACAGGAGCAGGCGACACCTTTGCCGGAGGATTTATGGGATATCTTTCCGCATCAGGAAATTATTCGGAAACCGGACTGCGACAAGCCATAATTTTTGGAAGCGTCATGGCTTCATTCAATGTGGAAGAATTTAGCCTTGATCGATTGAAACGGTTGACGAGAGAAGAAATTGACTCTCGGTATCACTCCTTCAAGCAACTCACACATTTTGAATCTTTATCCTAACATTCAAAGGCTACTCCACCTTCAGGAAAATCAATGAATTCCTTAGGAGACTATCTCAAACAAGCCCGTGAGAAAAAAGGGGTATCCTTAGAACACCTCGCGTCGCAAACCAAGATTCAGGAACATCATCTCCTGGCTTTAGAATCCGAAGATTTTGCCAACCTTCCCGCGAAGGTCTTCGCCAAAGGCTTTGTCAGGTCCTATGCGAAAGCCTTAGGTCTAGACGAAGAAGAAGCCCTTCAATCCTTCCTCCAAACATCTGGAACGTTTTACGAACAGCACCAGCCAGAGCAAACTCAACCTCATGTGCAGGTCACTTTGGAGGCCCCCCCTCGGCAGGGCATGAACTGGAGTCTTATCTTCGGAGTCATTGTCATCATAGCCGCGTTATCGATTTGGTATGGGTTTCCCAAACAACAAGAAACACCCATCACCCAATCTGAACCTGAAAAAGCCCCCCCCATAGAACTGATCGAAGAACCGATTCCCCACCCAACATCCCAAGAAAGCATCACCCCTATAACGCCAATTGACTCTGTGCCTCCACCCCCTGCCCCTCAGACGCCTATTCCAGCACAACCAGTGGCCAAGCCCCTACCAGCCACGCCAGGCAAACCTCCTTCTCCAACATCCCCTATCCCAGCAGTAGAAGAAACAAGGCCTGACCGATCTCAGACACTTGAGATCGAAGCCATCCAATTGACTTGGGTGGTCGTCAAATCAGACGAGGAAGCTCCGAACGAAGCCCTTTTGCAGCCCGGGCAACGTATTACCTGGCAGGCCGAAAATCAATTTATCCTCACACTTGGCAATGCTGCGGGAGTGGTCATCACACTTAACGGCCAATTACAGGGTCCATTTGGAAAACCTGGTCAGGTGGTTCGCGATATCAGGCTTCGCCGGTAACCAGCCTCTCTCACTTCGCTTCTTACGTTTTCTTCTCATCTCATCTCATCTGCTCTACCAAAATTTTCAATAAAAAATAGTATTTACCTATGTTTTATGAGTGTTTGGTTTCTTGACAGGTCAAAAAATTGGTTGATATGATTAAAAGGTTTGGGCGGTTGTGGGATGACTCTTGCTCCCTCCCCTCTCAAATACCCCGAACCAGAAAGAAATGGCGCCAAGGGGGTGTATAAATAACACCTCAATTATTTTTTTGTTCTCATCAACGAGTTTAACCGAGGAGGCTTGCATGAAGTTTTCGATGAAAATGATTGTGATGGCGACAGCCGCCATGTTTCTCACCACCGGCTTGGCTATCGCAGGACCAGAAAAAGATCCATTAAAAGCCCGTGTTCCTGCTGACAAACGGTCAGCCGCTAAGAAAAACAAATCACCCTATGGCAAAAAATCCCAAGATGCGACTCCTGAAATTATTGCTGAAGGTAAGGCCATTTTTGAAGGAAAAGGCACCTGCGTCAACTGCCATGGAAAAGACGGCGATGGCCAAGGTCCTGCGGGTAAGGTCCTCAACCCAGGTCCACGGAATTTCACCAATTGCAAATTCCACAAGAAACGGAAAGAGGGCGAACTCATGTGGGTTATCAAAAACGGTAGCCCTGGCACCGGGATGGTCCCCCTCATCCCAGCCACCATCAGCGAAGAAGAAGGCTGGAAAGTGATTGCCTACGAAAGAAGTTTCTGCAAGAAATAATTTAGGCACTTCCTCCGCTCCATCCCCCGTTGGGCTTAGCCCAGCGGGGGATTTTTTATGCGTGAACCCAGCAACCCACTTTTTTCACCCTTCCGATCATTGACACCTTTCAAGGCCCTTGACTAGACTCTCATAGGTAAATCCCCCATATTCGCGGGGTGTGGAATCATCTGTTAATTAGGAGACTGCTTGTCATATGGCTAAACGACGCTCTCTTCAGGAAGACGCGATTGCCCTTAAAGCAAAGGTAAAGGAATCCTCGGCCAAGAGTGAAAACCCTGAAGGTAACTCGGCTATTCGATCATTGCGAAAACGATTAAAGCGATCACAACGAAAAGTTCGAATGAGTAAAAAGCGGGAAGCCGCACGCACAGCTAAAAAAGCTGATGCCGCGAAATAAGACTGAGCAGCTATGACACAGGAGAAATTTGGAGGAACCTCGCATGCGTGACGACCAAAACAATACTGATGATGAATTTTCAGATCAAACAGAATTTGTCTCTTTGGACAATAAAGGCACTCTTCCCAAAGACGAATTAGTCGATGAGATCGCCGATGCCATTACCGCAGAATCCGAAGAGGAAATGACTGACGTCGTCGCTTCCGCCGAAGAGGGCACAGAGGTAGCAGAACTAGAAGAAGAATTCGTCGAAGAAAAAGTGAAAGATGAGATCGATATCCAAATCGATCTGCTAAACGATACCGAATGGGTGGTTCGCCGTGAAGCTATCATTACCTTAGGCGAAATGGGTGATGAACGATGCATCGAACCCATTGTGCGATGTTTGCCTGACGGCGATTGGCAAGTACGTGAGGCCGCGATTGAAGCCTTAGCGATGATCGGCTCCCCGGCCGTCGACCTTTTGCTTCGTTACGTTCGGGACTACGACGCAAGAAAACCGGTGATTAAAACGTTAGGGAAAATCAATGATGAACGAGTTCTGGATCCCCTAATTACATTAATGCACAGCGATGAATTCAAAGACGACGCAACCTGGGCGTTGGCCGAGCTGGGAAAACCAGCGGTGGGTCGATTGTTGGAGTTACTGAAGGACCCTGAAGAAGTCACTCGAAAACAAGCCATCCTTGCATTGGGAGAAATCAAGGATGAGAGTTGCGTCGATGCATTAATTGAAAGTTTGAAGGATCCCGATTGGTTTACGCGTCTTTCAGCAGCCTCCGCACTAGAAAAAATGAAAGATCCACGAGGTCGCGAAGCGATTAGGCCTCTATTGAAAGATCCAGATTTAGTAGTCAGACTTCGGATCGAACGAATGTTGGCCGCTTGGAAAAAAGAAGCCGTAAACGCCTAAGGCTTCACCCCCTTCAGGGCAAGACATTCTGAAGCTCTTGACGAAGATCTTCTAATAATTGAGGAGGGAGGCTTCGGCCTTGAGCCAGGCTTACTTGAGCCTCACGGATTTTCTCTTTTACCGTTTCAATTTTCTTGGCCATAGAGCCATTTGGATCCAGAGCGACGGCTTCATCTAAATGACGAAGCGCACGTTCAAATTCTCCCGAAGCGCCCTGGAAGTTATGATCCAGCAAGTAGGCCCGGCCCTCCACTAACCCTTCCTTCGCGCCCAGCATTTGCCGTTCCAATTTGACAGTTTGATCAAGACCAATCGTATTTTCCAACACCTCTCCTGACAAATCCCGTAACGTTTGTTTGACCACATCTGGCTGTTGGCCTGTGTAATATCCAGCCCCAAACACGACACCCAACAAAATACACCATCGAATTATTTTCATCATAGACACTCCCCACAATTGATAGTAGTCGAGCAAAAACACCGAGGGAAATCTTGTTGCTCCGCAGTCCAGAAAGGAAGGTGAACAAGCTTCACGCGAAGGAATGCCAACCTGGAGGCCGGAGACATCAGCAGCAGGACCATAAGAACAACCCCATTAAAAAGTGATCGCCGTTCGAGGCATCACTCACATCCCTTTAGGCTTTAGGACACCTCATCACTTTGCCATCAACGCTCCTCAATAAGTCAGGCGAGTTTTTCTTCAGTGGACGACACTGCATGAGAGAGCAACGGAGCATACGCTCGTTCCACATATTCTTTCAACATGCGACGTGCACTGAATCGTGGTGCTCCCGTCCGAATAGCATTTTTGACAATCGCGCACCACTCATGAGGAATCCCATCCATCCCACGTTTATAGTATAAAGGAATGACTTCGTTTTCTAGAAGACTATAGAGGTGTGCGCAATCCCAAACATCCTGTCTTCCATCATCCACCAGTTCATCAAGGAGGGGCACCGCCCAGCCATTTGACCCATCATACCCCTCTTTCCACCATCCGTCTAACACGCTCAGATTAGGCACACCATTCAAGGCCGCCTTTTGTCCACTTGTTCCACTGGCCTCTAAAGGTGGACGCGGGTTATTAAGCCACACGTCTACGCCTTGGACCAGAAATTTTGCGACATGCATGTCATAATCTTCGACAAAGGCAATATGTCCACCCAAATTATGGTCTTTAGCAAATTGATAGATGTGATGGATGAGTTCACGGCCGAATTGATCGGCAGGGTGTGCTTTCCCGGCAAAAATTATCTGAACGGGTGTCCAGGGATTTAACAGAATCTTTTTAAAACGGTCCAAATCTGAAAACAGCAACGTGGCCCGTTTATACGTGGCAAATCGCCTAGCAAAACCCAAGGTCAACGAATGCGGCTCAAACAACGCGCCACTGGCCAACACTTGCGTCGGTTCCATCGTCCCATCCATCCAGCCAATCCGAGCACGTTGACGGACAAAAATAAGCATCTTTCGTTTCAGAAACTGTCTAGCCTCCCACAACTCCTCATCGGGAACTTCTTCAATACGCTTCCACAGTTCAGGATCGTCGCACCGTTCACGCCAGTCGGATCCCAAATATTTCTGAAACAAGACATCCATTTCCTTCGCAATCCACGTGGGCACATGCACCCCATTCGTCACACTTTGAATGGGCACCTCCTCCACCTGGCGGTCAGGCCACATAACTTGAAACATCTTGCGAGAAACCTGCTCATGCTCCACACTCACGCCATTGATAAAACCAGCATGGCGAATAGCTAAGGCCGTCATGTGGAATTGATCTGCCCCAAATTCCGGATGACAGCCTAATGCCATGAAATCATTCTGGCTGAGACCCAACTCTTCCCACCACCAATGACAATGTTCGCGAATGAGAGCACCGGAAAAAATATCGTGTCCAGCAGGAACCGGCGTATGAGTGGTAAACACCGTACTGTTACGCACTTGCTCCACAGCCTCATTCAACGACAGCCCTTGCTGAATCCCTTCCCGAATGCGTTCCACCAATAGGAATGCAGGATGTCCCTCGTTGGCATGCCACACCTGCGGCTCACAGCCCACCGCCCGCAATGCTCGAACGCCGCCAATACCCAACAAGAGTTCCTGACACAAACGTGTATGATGGTCCCCCCCATAAAGCCGCGCCGTGAGATGCCGATCTTCAGAGGAATTTTCCGGTGTATCGGTGTCCAAAAGATACAAAGAGACTCGGCCAACTTTCACAAACCACACCACACAGGTCACCTTGCGATCACCAATGGGAATCTGCACCTTCACCACATCACCGGAAGGGGTACGCGCCAAATCAATTGGCATGGACATTTGATCAACCGAGTCATACACGGCTTCCTGCCATCCCTCGGCATCAATGACCTGCCGAAAATACGCCTGGTTGTACATAAACCCGACCGCCACCAAAGGAACTCCCAAATCACTAGCTTCTTTGAGATGATCCCCAGCAAGAATTCCCAATCCCCCGCTATACAAAGGCACGGAGCGGTGGAGTCCAAATTCTGCTGAAAAATAGGCCACCTGACCTCCTCGCAACTGAGGATAGGTCGTGCTGAACCAATGGTCTTTGGCTCCCATATACTCGTGAAAGGTAGTCATCGCAGCCTGATATTGGCGAATAAACACCATATCCTGCCGGAGCATTTCCAATCGGCTGGGATCAATGCCTTGCAGCTGTTTCATAGGATCATGATGCGTCAAACGCCACAAGGTCTGATCGAAATAGGAAAAAACGGAGCGGCCTTCAGGCGACCAGCTCCACCACAAGTTATGGGCTAAATCCGATAAATTTTTAAATTCTGCCGGCAAGGCTCTCGACAAGTTATCCATTTAATACGCCTCACAAGAATGTGACAAAGAATAGAAGGAAGGCGGTATCACGAAGGAACTTCGTGTTCCAATTAGCATAACTGAATGTGAAGAGATGGCAAGGGAAAGAGATCGGTGGCTTAGAACTCACGCATTCCCAACTGGGCGACTGACTCCAGCCTGTGCCAGTGAGACCACGACCGCGTACCGCTCTCCGACAATACGTGTGACACGGTTCATGTGCTTGGCTAATTCCTTCGTTTCATCTGGCGGAAGATCACTGCGAAATTGTGGGTGCAAGCCCCACCATGTTTCGACTTCTTCGTCACCCTGCACACGGGACACCACACTGATGAGCTTAATCAACGCCTCACCCCTGATCCCCTCAGGAGCGGAAAGCGGGGTGGCAGATCCAGCTTGAACCGCTAGCGACTCCCCTTTGGCCTTGGGGGTCTCGTCAACAGAAGCGGTAGCAGCCGTGGAAACTTCCTCTTTTGGTTTTCCGGCATCGTCAAAGAGACTTTTAAGAGCGGGCACAACGGCAGACCCACACAAAAATGCCGCCGCGGTAATTTGCTCCTTGCCAGGGGCTCCGGCTTTGGAAGCCACCCGCTCAGAGAAAAATTTAAAGTAGGCATCGCGTTCTTTGGTTTGATCGGTTACGACAAACTTAAACCGTTCATACACTTCCCGACTCTCAGCAACCGTTTGCCCAACCGATAACATCACTTCCATGTCATCAATTTCAGTCGAACTTAGAGAAGGAGCCAAAACGGTTTTCAATTCATGCGAAACAGAATCTTCCAGCTTATTCATGAATTCCATCTGCCCCTGGATGGGAATATAAAAGGCTGAGAGGCGATCCACCAAATTAAACAACATGCGCAGAAATTCTAAATAAATGTCCCATTCCTGCTTACGCTGGAGCTTCAGGGCCTGTTGTTGATCGGACCGTTTGATCAGGTTGACTGATTCACGAGACACGCTCATCATCGTATGAGCCAAATCTTTCAAGATACCGGTATAATTTTCTGTTGGATTGCTTGCCATAGAAATGATTCCCTGGGTGAATGAAGGCGAATTATAACTGAGGGTTTGGAGACCTGTCCAAGAGCCATTCTCCTGCGTTGCAACCCACTACAGCCTATGCTATACACGGCCAACTCCTATCGGATAAATTTGATTCACAAACCGCCTACGGTATTACCCCTATAGATTCATGGATTCGACGCCTGCAAGTTCTAAAAACTACGTGCTCAAGCGGCTGTCCGAGGAATCCGTGCCTCCTCCGCTCTCCCGTAATTACGCCGAAGAACTGAATGCCCAACAACTCGCGGCCGTCGAGGCCGTCGATGGTCCTGCCCTTGTCATAGCCGGAGCCGGCAGTGGAAAAACCCGAACGTTGGTCTATCGAGTCGCCCGACTCATTGATCTGGGCATTCCCCCCAGCTCCATTCTTTTACTGACGTTTACTCGAAAAGCGGCACAGGAGATGTTGGAACGTGTGGGGCTCCTCATCGGCCTCCGTAGCCAACAGGTCAGTGGAGGGACGTTTCACTCCACGGCCAATCTTCTCTTGCGTCGCTATGGTCAACCGGTCGGCTTGGAATCCGGGTTTACCATTTTGGATCGAAGCGATTCCGAAGATTTAATAAGTCTCTTACGCGGCCAACTCGGGCTCAACGATATGGGAAAACGCTTTCCTCGCAAACATACTATCGGGGAAATGTTTGGGAAAACAGCAAATACGTTGGCAAGTTTGGAGGACATCGTCCTTGATGAATACAGTCATTTCGGAAACTTTTTGGATGAACTCACCAAACTCCAAACAGCCTATGAGTTAGCGAAGCGGCAACGACAATTAGTGGATTATGATGATCTACTGGTCAAATTGCTAGAACTCCTTGTCGTCGATGAATTTTCCCGCGCAACCATCAGCCAAGCCTTTCGCTATATCTTGGTCGATGAATATCAAGACACCAATCGCCTGCAAGCCTCACTCGTACGCAACCTAGCCGCCACGCATCAAAACGTAATGGTCGTCGGTGATGACTCGCAATCCATTTACGCCTTTCGCGGCGCGACTTTTCGCAACATCATGGAATTTCCGGAATTATTCCCTGGCACCATCATATACAAGCTGGAAGAAAACTACCGAAGTACGCAGCCCATCCTTCAACTCGCCAACAAGCTCATTGCCGCCGCCCCGGAGCGATATAGCAAAACCCTGTTCACCCGAATAGAAGAAGGCCCCTTACCCGGCCTCGTGCAAGCCATGGGTGAGAACGCCCAGTCACGATTCATTGCGCAAAAAATCTTAGAACTCCGCGAAGAAGGCATCGCCCTAGATGAAATCGCCGTCTTATTCCGATCCAGCTTTCATGCCTTTGATCTGGAACTAGAACTCACACGCCGGAATTTGCCGTTCATTAAACGTGGCGGGTTCAAGTTTGTGGAAACCTCTCACGTCAAAGACCTGCTCGCGCACTTACGAGTCATTCACAATCCGTTAGACACCGTGAGTTGGAACCGTCTACTGCTCTTACTCGAAGGCGTCGGCCCCAAAAAATCCAAAGACCTCATCGCCATGATCTTGGAGGCCCATGGGAGCTACGAAGGTCTCAAGCAGAGTACAGGTCGTTCAGGCCCTGGCTTACGCCATTTGGCTGCCACACTCGGGCAATTAACAGAAGAACCCCTGAGCCCAGCCGTGCTGCTTGGAGAGATGTTGGAATATTACTTGCCGCTCCTCAAAGATCAATATGACGATTACCCCAAACGCATTCGCGACCTGGAACATTTATCCGTCATGGCCGAGCGCTATGCCGACCTCAATCAATTTCTGGCCGATCTCACCTTGGACCCACCGAATGAAAGTGTCTCAGATGTCGAGGCCCCAGATAATGATGACGAACGACTGATTCTCTCAACCATTCACTCAGCCAAGGGGCTAGAATGGAAATGTGTCTTTGTGATTTGGCTCGTGGATGGTCGATTTCCCTCAGCCTACTCATTCGCAGACGACGATAGCCTGGAAGAAGAGCGCCGGCTCTTATATGTTGCGGTCACGCGGGCCAAACACCATCTCTTCCTCACCTACCCCATTAATGTGTACGATAAGATGACTGGGGCGGTTCTCTCGAAACCCACACGGTATTTAGATCATATCCCCCCCTCACATTTCGAAACATGGAATTTAGTGGAAGAAGATCAATCGTATTCCTGGAGATAATCGCGTGCGAAGATTGAACGGCACCATCCTCAGAATCGTCCTGGCCACATGTATCAGTCTAGGACTCAGCGGTATTGCGTGGGCCGAAGAAGAGACATTAGCCAATCACCCCAACCCACGAAATCCCTGGCCGACCTTGGTACAACAAGCCGAGACCTTAGGGCTCCCGACGGATTTCCTGAAACATATCGATCCCGCATTTGTGAACATTACCTTTGAAGACCTCCGAACCTACGCCGCCGAATATCACCCCGAAGACCACCGAATGATTCTTAATATGCGGCTCTCATTCAATGAAGCCGGGGGCGCATTAGCCGACCTAGCCCGTATGACGCATCATGATCTGGCCCTGCTCTATCATGAACTGCTGCATGCCTATTTAGATTACCTCTATGCCGACCAACAGCTCACCCCACTCACCACCGAAGACAAACAAGTGCTCGACTTTGCCAATAGCCAAATGGCCTGCCACTATCGCTTTGTGCGCATTAACCCCATACGGCAGCTCAAAGGTGCCACAGAATTGCGCTTTCTGTCCGATCAAGATTCTTGGGAAGTCATAAACGAAACCTGGGCTGTTTTTGTGGGATGGGTGCTCTGGACAAAACTAGAACTCTTTGACGGGAATCTGTCCGACAGTACCTGGACGCCCGCCCTCATCGAACAATGGACCAACCGATTAGAAAAAGCTGTCGAATCTGGCGAATTACTGGGCTACTACGAACCGGACGATCCGGAAGAACGAAAAGTGGCGCGCAAACGTTTCATTGCCCCTTCGAATGGGTTGACGCCCCAAGATGTTGAATATCTCCTCACCAAGGTCTTACACGAACTCGCCCCACTGGTAGAAGCCTCCAAAACCGTGTTTAAAACCTATCAAACCGGATTAGAACCACCCCCTGCTTGCCAATAAACTGGTATTCGAAATCGGGTAGACTTCACCCAAACAACCATGCTAGCTTCAAAATCTTTCCGCGGTTTTTCTTGTTAAATTTTTCATTCCCCTAGCGGGAGAGAACTAAAAGGCTGGGAAAATCATCAGAAAACCAGAACACGGAGAACATGTGCGCCTGTAGCTCAGTGGATAGAGCACTTGCCTCCGGAGCAAGGGGCCACAGGTTCAAATCCTGTCAGGCGCACCATCATTAAGGTGAGAAACAAAAATAATTTCTTGTAAGGGTGTTCGAAAAGCTTATCCAGCGAGGCCCGAGGCCGTGAAAACTTTTCGACGTACGTGCAGTACGTCGAAAAGTAAGAACAACAAGAACGAAGTTGGTGAGCTTTTTCAACATTCTCTTCTTTAGGTGGGGCCGTTAGCTCAGTTGGTAGAGCAGCTGACTCTTAATCAGCGGGTCGTAGGTTCGATCCCTACACGGCCCACCAATAAAATCAAGTATAATCAATTACTTACATGTAATTTCAATTGAGAGCCATTTCTCAATAAAAAAATTGTAGGCATAGTGTAGGCTTTAGGACGAAGCTTACCAATCCCTCTAAACGTATCCTTACTCAACAGAAGCTCCACTAACCAACACCTGGCTTCAAAAGTTGCTCTCTCCTCCCTGGGTTATAGTTCCCTGATTAATAAATTACTGGGCTATTTTCCTTCTCTTACTAGGATCAAGTTAGGCTAGCGATTAGTCGGTGCTCGCACTCTAGCATCCACTCAAGACCCGTTATTATCTCCACGATTATTTGAATATATAGATCATTGATGTCCCGTCCCATTTTCACCTGCCGCAATACTCTTCGACGGCTTTCTGAGAGTCATGATCAACACAGGAGAGAACAGGAGCTGGCTAAGATGAAAACCATCCGTGTGGATTAAATGGTGAGGGTTACTGGTGAGCTGCCCCATTCAAACTAGACCGGATACCGAGTTTGGATTTTCAGCAAATCTGATAAAGCAGGCAGGATGGGTTCGCATTCGGCCAAAAGTGGACTTTGGCCTTAAGATCAAGCGAAAGTGGATGCCTCAAAATATTACGACCGTTTTTAGAAAACTGATTTCACCAAAAACAGCACCACAAAATTTTAATAAAAGAATATGAAAATAAAAAAAATACGGATAGAAAATTTTCGTTCTATTGAGACACTAGATTTATCTTTCAACGATTTTAACGTACTAGTAGGCCAAAATAATCATGGGAAAACAAATTTTTTTGAAGCTTTGAAATGGTTTTTTGGTGGATTTGACCGTTTGGTAAAAAAAGATGATTTAATTTTTTCAGAAGCTGCCGAAGGTGCAGAAATAATTTTGGAAATAACTTTTTCGGGGCTGCAAGATGCAATTGCGAACATGTCAAATGCGACAAAGAAAACCGCAATAGGAAGTATTTTTGGAGAAAGGGATGAAATTAGGATCAGAAGAACCACTGAAATTGATGGCGGCAAAAAGAGGGAACTATTTAATCCTCAAAATGAAACATGGGAAAATACAATGGGGGCAGACGGAACTTGGAACGATTTGTTGCCACATTTAGAATATGTTCATACAAAGGTAACATTGGACGATGTAGGAAGTTATAAAAGTAAAAGTCCGATTGTAGAAATGTTGTCTGGTGTTCTAACTTCTCTCATAGAGACTGACACAAAGTATATTGACTTAAAGCAAAAATTTGAAGAGTTATTTGGTGGCGAGGATTCAGAAGTGAAGGCAAAACTAGACGAACTTGGTGGAAAAGTCGAGGTATATTTACAAAAACAATTTCCTGACAATACAACCGTTAAATTTAATGTTGATATTCCAGAATTTAATGACTTGCTTAAAAAATTCTCTACAGAAGTGGATGATGGTGTAAAAACTTCAATAGAGGAAAAAGGAGACGGAATGCAGAGAGCAGTAATGCTTTCTATTATCCAGGCTTATGTTGATTTTAGGAAAGATAATGATATTGCAAAGAGATTTATATTTTTAATTGATGAAGCAGAACTTCACCTTCACCCTTCTGCACAAAGGGCTCTTAAGAAAGCACTGTTAGAGATATCCCATGAGAGTGATCAGGTTTATGTGAATACGCACTCATCAGTTCTCATCTCTGAAAAGGAAGATAGTCAACAAATTTTTAAAGTTGAAAAAGAAAATAAACGTACCGCCATAGAACCAATCGAGACAGATGACCAAAAAATGGATGTTATATTTGAATTGCTTGGTGGCAGCCCCTCTGATTTGTTGTTACCAAGGAATTTTATTATTGTTGAAGGACAATCTGAATATGAGTTCTTAAAAATTATAAAACAAAGATTTTACACTGGAACATACGATGGGATTAAAATAATATTTGCTAGAGGTGACATGAACCGAACTGCTGAAATTTTTTATGCTATACACGAAACGTATAAACCTCTTTTTGTGGATAATGGAATTTATAAAGAAAAGGCAATAATACCGTGTGACGCGCCAAATCATGATAATCAAAGGCATTACGACACTTTTATGTCTACGCATAATTGGATACAAGAAGGCGAACAGATGCATAAACTTCCAGTTGACGCTTTGGAGAAATATTATCCAGGCACATACGTAAAGGATGATATTGGAATTGCAGAACTTGAATGCAATAGACAGAAAGTAGGTTACGCAAAAGAGGTTGCTCAAAATATAACGAAAGAGCAATTTGAGAGTGACATGAGTGTTGTCTATGCCACATTAAAGAAAGCACAGGAAAAATCTTTTGACTCTGCTTAACCCGAGTGCTTTCACTTCCTTAAACGTCCGCATTGGGTCCAGGCTGTGTGAAAACTCAGCAAGAAGGTATACTGCACCTTTCTAATGGAGGTGTCGGTGATGAGCGGATTTATTCAAGGCGACGATCGCCACCAAGCGACCTTGTTCCCCGAACGATTGGATGATTATATCGCCGAG
>JAJDBR010000248.1 GCA_029261275.1 Nitrospirales bacterium | reverse complement strand
GCCGATTATCAAAAGATGTTTTCCATGGTCAAGAAAAAACTCATTAAAGAACGTGATATTGTTTTATAGGCCTTCTCACCTTTGAGCACCTTCTATGGCCCTTCTTCTGAGTGACGAAAAACAAATGCATTTGTCCCATGTCATATTGGGAAGTTTCAAAAACATGGCACCAGCCAGTTTGGTCGGGGATGAGGCACTTGCGCTACGTGAAATCAAAAAAGTGATTGCCGAACATATGAAAGTTGAAGGCGAGCTCGAGCAAAAAGTTCGTCATCGATTGGAATCCTATTCTCGGAACATTCCAGAAGGGGCGCAGGAATGGGACGTGCTCTACCATAAAACCTTCGAAGAAGAATTGCGTAAGCGAAAGCTTGGGTAGTTCCTCATCTTAATCTCCTCCGTTTACCTTTTTCCTAATCAATCGTGTCGGTAGGGGAGGCTCTTATTGAGATGATCCCTCTCATCTCTAGCACTCCGGCAGGGGGCATGGTATGGTTTGTGACGTTTGCGCCTGGCTAGATCCAATAAGCAAGAGGTTGTTTTATATGGATAAACATCAAAAAATGCTTGACGGAATTGGGGCAGCTTTCCTCTCCATATTGCCGGGAATGGGTCATTATTATGTTGGCGCGAAACGGGCGCCTGTCTTTTTGGTCTGTGGTCTGTCGCTTCTGGTGGTGGCCAAGTTTTTCTGGCCAATGGGTTGGTTGTTTTATATTCAACTGGCCATTTTTTCGGGAGTAGATGCCTTTGCCTTTGGGAAGCGTGGCCGAGGACTTTTTTAATCGAGCGATGGTGAAAACCGAATGATGAAGACAATAAAGAAGATTTCTCGATGGAGGGTCATGGTGGTCGGTGGTGTGGCGCTATGTGTGGCTCTTTCAACTGGGGTCCGTTCAGAAGAGAGGGCCGTTGAGTTGTATCTCACGGATGCCCTGACGTTTCCAAGCCGGCCCGTGCTATTGCAAGCGCGCCTGACTGAACACCGGCCAGGCGGGGATCACGGTATGCCGAAAGAGCCGGTGGAGTTTGCCATTCAAGGACGTGTGCTTGGGACGGTGACCACGGATTCTGAAGGGTGGGCGCGGCTGGAATTTGCTCCGAAAATGCGGGGGAATTTAGCGTTGCGTGCGAGGTGGGCCACCGCGGCCAAGGATGAAGTGATTGAGGGACGCGGGAGCCTCTTGTCTTGGGAGCGTCGACGTCCAATGTTACTGGTTGATTTGGCTGTCCTCGTCGAAGGAGAGCTGAAAATCGAGGCTCCTTCACCGGAACTTTCTGGCATCATTCCTGATCCTGGGATGATTCTCGGTAAACCCTCCGCAGCGGCACCTGCCGAATTACGCAAATTGGCCAAGTTTTATTATAATGTTGTGTATATTGATCGGACGGGAAAAGGGCGGATTGAAGTGATCCAATCATGGATTCGGAAGCATGAGTTTCCTCCAGGAATGATTAGGATCCTACCTGCAACCGCCGTAGCCTTACCTGACTTGTTAGAAAGTCTGAAGGAAGAAGGATGGGAAAATGTGAGTGGGGGAATTGGGCGATCGGCTGACTTTGCAGAAGTGCTGGTTAAAAACCGCTTGAAAACAATTATTTTACCGCTTCCAGGCAAAGACGATCAGTTCCCTCGGCGAGCCATTGTATTGAATGATTGGTCACGCGTTCGGCGACATTTGTAATGAGAGATGACGGGCAAGAGCCAGAAAACGACTATGAAAACTGCCAGACCTAAAACACGGTTTGTCTGTCAAGAATGTGGGTATCAGGGCCTTCGTTGGAGTGGCCGATGCCCGGAATGTGCTGAATGGAACTCGTTGCGAGAGGAAGTGCAACGAGATGCGACGGTCATGAAGCAGCGCACCGTAACTGCGGGGATACCGGAAGCCGTGCCCATTGGGGCTATTGTTCAAACCGAAGAATTTCGATTGCAGTCTGGGATTGCAGAACTCAATCGCGTCTTGGGAGGCGGAGTGGTGCCGGGGTCGGTCGTGCTCATTGGTGGAGACCCAGGTATTGGCAAGACGACCTTATTACTTCAAACCCTCAATTCTTTGGAAAAGACCGGGGAGATTGGGCTGTATGTCTCGGGGGAAGAATCTCCCCAACAAATTAAAATGCGCGCCGACCGGTTGGGCATTCATTCCCCCAATCTCTATGTCGTGGCAGCGACTTCGCTTGAAGAAATTTTTCGTGTGGCCGAAACGGTTAATCCTCGTGTCATAGTGGTTGATTCCATTCAAACGGTATTTACGGGGGAATTGACCTCGGCCCCAGGAAGCGTCAGTCAGGTACAGGAAATTGGCTGTCAATTGATGTGGTATGCCAAGCGAACGAATGTGCCCGTGTTCATTATTGGACATGTCACCAAAGAAGGGGTCATTGCGGGTCCACGTTTATTAGAACATATTGTGGATACCGTTTTGTATTTGGAAGGGGACAAGGGGCAAAGCTACCGCATTCTCCGTGCCGTCAAGAATCGGTTTGGGCCGACGAATGAGATTGGCGTATTTGAAATGAAGGATGAAGGCCTTATAGAAGTCGATAATCCTTCATCCATGTTTTTGACCGGGAGAATAGGGACCAGTGCTGGGTCCATTGTGGTCTCCAGTGTGGAAGGCTCGCGTCCATTATTAGTGGAATTACAGGCTCTCGTAGCTGAAACAACCTATCCCATGCCTAAGCGAATGGCAAAGGGCGTTGAAGGGAACCGTGTGGCCCTTTTGTTAGCGGTGATGGAAAAACGGTTGGGACTCCATTTCACGGGGCATGATGTGTATGTCAATGTCGTCGGTGGGTTACGGATTGAAGAGCCGACGGTGGATGTGGGGATTGTGTGTGCGGTCTTGTCGAGTTTTCGGGAAACGGGGCTAGATGCTCGACTTGCAGTTATGGGGGAAGTTGGTCTCGGTGGTGAGGTGCGACCCGTACAGCATGCTGACCTTCGAATTCGCGAAGCCATGAAGCTAGGGTTTACTCGCTGTGTGGTACCCGCCCCCAATCTTGAGCAATGGAAGCCGATTGAGGGAATTGAGGTTGTCGGTATTCAAGAAATTGGAGAGATTTGGGATGTCGTCTCGTCTTCTGTGATTTAATATGATGCCTGTGTTTTTTCTGAACCTTAGACGACGTCGAATGATCATGAAAGGATGCGGCCTCGCATTTTGTCTGTGGTTGACGGGCTGCGCTGGTGTCCATCAAGGTGTTTTTACGGCTGTTCCCGACGATCAAAGTCAGCAAGTGCTTGAAGCGTTGCGTCAGAAAGAAACAACGATTCGTACGTTGCGTGGATTATTTCAAGCGTCGGTTTCCGGTTCGGGCATTCCATTTTCTCAGCGCTTTCATGGAATGATGTCGTATGCCAGTCCCGATACGGTCCATTTGCGTGGGTTTTTGAAGTTCGGGGTGCCCATGATGGATTTCCATCGTGAAGGTGATTTCTATGAACTGTATTTTCCTGGTGAGAATGAAGTCATTACGGGACAGGTAGAGGGTGGCTCTGTTCCCACGCCATGGGATCAAACGGTTCAATTAAGTATTCGGGCGCTTGATGCGGTGCTAGGGAAAATTGTGGGGTTATCTCAACGAGAGATCCGTGTTTTGAAAGATGAGACGCATTATCGGCTTGATATGCTTGACAATCCAACGGCGAGTCCCTTGGCTCAAGAAGATATTCTGGTTCGCACCTGGGTGGATGCCCAAACTTTAGAGTTGACGTCGATCGAATATCGGCGATCCTATGATGATGTGGTGGTATCCGTTGAATGTGAGGATTATCGTGATGTCACACCTGCAGTCGTGTCCGATCAAGGCCCTATCCGATTACCTTTTATTGTTATCGCGACGGACCATCGTCAAAATGGTGGGTCGATCACCCTCAATTTCCAAGAATTTATATTGAACGCCGCGTAGGAGATTTTCCATATGCTCAGCAATCAGAGCAAGCAACAGACAAGAAGCCCAGGCTTGCCATGATTTTTTTAGCACTGGAAACAGCAACTACCCGCTCGAGTATGGCTGTCTTTCGCGATCAAACCTTGCTCGGGTTTGTGGAATGTGAATCGAATCGCTCCCTTACCACGCAAATTATTCCAACCATTCACAAGCTGCTTGGTGAGCTGTCGTTAACAATCACAGACCTTCAGGGATTGGCCGTTTCAATTGGGCCTGGAACCTTTACCGGTTTGCGAGTTGGGCTAGCCACCATGACGGCTTTTCGTTTAGCCCTGGGGCTTCCATTGGTTGGCGTCTCGACCTTAGAGGGCTTGGCTTGGAATCTCCCAAATTCAGATTTGCCGATCCTGAGTACCGTGTCGATTCGTGCAGAGAAGATGTATTGGGGGCGTTTTCGCTGGGAAAATGGGTTGCCGGTTTGTGCGGAATTAGATCAAATTGGACAATTCTCAGAGGTCTGTGCAGGCTTAACCGAACCAACGATTATTTTGGGAGATGGGTGCATACGCAATCAAGCCATTCTCCAATCAAACGATGTTTTAGCGCTTCAAGGACCTTTAGATGCCATATGGCCCTCTGCAAAAGGAATTGGTCAGGCAGGATGGCAATTATTGAAAAATGAGCAATGGCTACCAGAAGGCTGTACGCCTCGATATGTTCAACCGTCCTATGCAGAAATAGGAAAAGTGTGACTTGTATCTTTCTAGGTGAAGTGTCCCCCATGAATCGTAAGGCTAAAAAAGGCAAGAGCCACGAATGAATCGGGTCAGTGAGCTGAAGGAAAGGGCCTCTCATGGGTGGACGGTTCGAAGTGCATCCCTTGAAAATATTGACGAATTAGTGGATTTGGAAGAGAGATGTTTTTCTGTGCCTTGGTCTAGGAAAAGTTTTGAAGCTGAATTGGTAGGAAATGACTTTAGTCAGATTCTCATGATCCCTCATCCTGAAGATGGCCAAGAATCTAAAGTAATAGGTTATATTTGCGCATGGATCATTTTTGAGGAAATCCGGTTTTTGAACCTGGCCGTCCACCCGGAATTTCGCCGTCATGGCTTAGCCAAAACATTGATTCATGAAGTATTGCGTAGGGGTTCGGATGCTGGCTGTTGCCGTGGCATGCTAGAGGTTCGAGCAGCAAATACGGCCGCGAGAAATCTCTATGAAACCTTTCATTTTCAAGCGTATGCGACAAGGAAATCCTACTATACGAATCCTACTGAGGATGCTATTCTTATGACCTTGGAACCTCTTGTCCCGCTCGATAACAAAAGAAGGGAGGAGCGCGGCAATTCAGTCGGGAGTCAGACAACCATTCACACAATTTCATGATGAACTAGGTGAAAGGGGGTACCTATGGTGACCGATGAACACATAGCGAAAAGTTTGCGGACATCGAATGAAGAGTATCGAGAATTGGAAGAATCTCATCACCGGTTAGACGCGGAATTGCAACAATTGCTGAAGCATCACGTGCTGACTCCTCAAGAGGAAGTCTTAAAAAAACACATTCAAAAAGAGAAATTGGGAAAGAAAGATCGAATGGCGGCAATTGCTCGAGACTATCGTGCTTCATTAGAACAAACGACGACGGCAGGATAACCAGGTTCTTCTTGTGCTTCGTCACGTTGTCCCTATCTGAATAATGGCTGCTTTTTCTCCAACCACGGCCATGAATATGGTCGTGCACCCGCTCCAGCGTCATATCAAAGAAATCAAACGCCGATTGTTGGTCGTAGGGGCCACGATTATGGTGTTTTTCGTCGTGGCCTTTTCCTACTCGGGTCTGCTGATCGATTGGTTTAAACGGCCATTCGAAGACGATTTGATTTTTTACGCCCCGGCCGAAGCGCTCTTGGCCTCGATTAAAATTTCTTTTCTTGCAGCGATCGTGGTCAGCTTTCCTATGATTCTGTATCAGTTTTGGAAATTCATTGAACCGTCTTTACTCAAGAAAGAGCAGCGATGGGCGGTGCCCATTTTTTTTCTGGGTCTGGGGTTTTTCCTCTTGGGATTGACCTTTTGTAACCTCATCATCTTGCCGCTCGTCATCAACTTCTTTGTCACCTTTGGTATGGATCGAGATATTACGCCAGAATTGGCCGTTGGGATGTATGTGGATTTCAACGTCAAGTTTCTGCTGGCTTTTGGCTTTGCGTTTGAAATTCCATTGGTGTTTTCCTTGTTGGCACGTGTGGGATTGGTTAAAGCTGACGTCTTGGCTCAATATCGCAAATATGCTGCTATGGTGGCGCTCATTGTGTCAGCGGTGATTACGCCGGATGCCACGATGTTTACAATGTTACTGATGGCCGTCCCTTTGATTGTGTTGTATGAGATTGGCATATGGGGTGCTAAGTTTTTTGGGCGACTTCCTCAACCCGTGGCAGACAATCAAAGTGAGGACGTCAGTGGCGAAGAGCCAGATTCTGTTGTGACAGATGAGCCTAAAGGATTGTGAAAAATGAGAGGATTGATGAGGCGCTCATGAAGCCTAGATCAATGATGAGAATGACACGATGGATCGTGTCTATCGGTGCGATGCTGACGCTGTTTCCACAAATTGGGTTTGGTGAGATGCGAAGTCCTGCTTCATCCGGGTATCCCTCATCCAATATACCTTTGGTTCATCCGAAGAATTCAGATGAACCATGGCAGGGAGCTGCCCCCAGCATTCAGACCCTAACGGTGACGCCTGGTGGAATTGTCTATGCAGGCTCCTTTGGTATGGGATTATTTCGAAGTACAGATAAGGGACAATCCTGGGAAGCAGTGAATCGTGGGTTAACAGATCCGTTCCTCCTGAGTTTGGCCGTGGTGCCAGGGCAACATGTGTATGCGGGAACGATGCGAGGTGGTGTCTATCGTCTTTCCTTGCAAGGAGAATTGTGGGAATCCATTAGCCAGGGCTTAGAGGATGCGGAGATTAAATCGTTTCTTGTTCATGAAGGGCAGGTGTATGCAGGCACGGGGCAAGGAGTCCATCGTTGGGTAGAATCGAAGTCCCAATGGATAAAAACTGGGGTTGGATTAGACCAAGTCTTGGTCCCGGGATTAGCCATGATGGACGATGGGCGGCTCTTGGCGGCAACGTCCGGGAAGGGGCTACATCATGTTCAACTTGGACAGGCCAATGAAGCAAAATGGATTGATTCCCAATCGGTGTTTGTCGATCCGCGTGAACGATTGCCCCATCGATATCTTCGGGTCATTGCCGTGAATCAAGCGCAACATATTTTTCTCGGGACGCAGGATGGCGGAATTTTTCGCAGTACCGATCGTGGCGTGTCTTGGGCCTCCCTCAGCCGAAATCTTCCCAATGATTCCATTCGAGGAATTGTGCCAATCCAACAGGATGTCGTGGTCGCCACCGGCAAGGGTATTTTTCGATGGAAACATGATCAGCAAGAATGGATTGAAATGAATGAAGGGCTTACCCGGCTGGCTATTCAGAGCTTAACAATTGCAGGTAATGGCGATTGGTATGTCGGAACGAGCAGTGGGGCTTTTCGAAGTGATGATGGGGGAGCTCATTGGAAGAATATTAGTCAGGGGTTTGGCGTACAGATGGTCCCTAAGGGACCGTACGATTAACTGGTAACTGGGTGAGAGGAAAGGACGAAGTGAACATGAGTGACGTTGTGGTGACTGATCAGACACGGGTGAACATTGCTATTCAGGTTGAAGGAGAAGCATGGGGTGAGATTCAGTTGAAATTTTTCCCTGATTTGGCTCCTAACCATGTAAAAAATCTGGTGGGTCTCGCCACTGATAAATTTTATGATGACACCACCTTCCATCGTGTCATTCCGGGTTTTATGATTCAGGGAGGTGATCCCAATAGCAAGGATGCCGATCGATCTCGACACGGGTCTGGGGGGCCTGGCCATCGCGTGAATGCTGAATTTAACAACACCCCTCATACCCGCGGGATTGTATCGATGGCGAGAGCACAGGATCCCAATAGTGCAGGGTCGCAGTTTTTTATTTGTGTGGCGGATGCGAATTTTTTAGATGGGCAATATACCGCCTTTGGCCAAGTCGTAAGTGGCATGGAGGTAGTGGACCGTATCGTGAATGCTCAACGGGATAGCAATGATAATCCACTTCAGCGCATCCAGATGAAGTTGGCCATTATTGAAGCCAATGCCTAAGCAATGGGGGCGGCATTGGCTTCTCATTGTTTGTACTGGAGGTATGCTTAGTTGTGCTTCCCCGCCGTTTTATTCCTATCTGGTCTATGAAAATCCGACGGCGTTTGTTCGCTTAGAATTCTCCCCTTGGGCCGATTCGGATCGACCTCAAACGTGGAATGCGCATCCCGCGACTCTTTCGCGAGGCCAAATTCAAAAAGCCTTGGAAGGCCTTCGAGTGCGAGAACATCGCGCAGCAGCCATCAGATGGGTTCGTGGAATGGCTGAGATGGAGCCGGCTTTTCGCAAAGAGGAAATGGAGGTGTTACTTCCTCGATTATTGGAGGGTCTGGAGTTAGCCGTTCCTCAGGAACTCGTGACCTTTTATATCAGTCATCCGCTGAATGCGACAAAGCGCGAAGTCACGTCAGGAGGACTTTATGTGACCGAAGGTCGGTTGCATATTATCCTCAGTAATTTCCGTGCCGTCTATGGGGTACCTCCAGCAGGCCTCATTTATGATCGACGGTTTCCACTATTCTCTTTAGAGCCATTAGGTGTGGATATTTTCTTCGTGGCTGAAGAGGAGGAACCTGTAATGGCGAAAGAGGAGGGCCTCTATGATGCGATTTTTGGCGACGAAAGGAGTGGAGAGATTGTGTTGGATCTTTCTGGCTTGTCGATGATGAAAATGTAAGGTTGAACGGAGAGGGTGAGGAAGCGGGAAGCATCAGGCATTTTCACCGGACACTTCCCGCAGAATTCTGAGAGGTACACGATTACATGTATTATTCGGCGGATGCGACCGTTGTGGATCCTTCAGCTTTGGGGCAGGCATCTCGCGTCATATACAGTAAATAATTCCCCATCCCTCGAATATCCCCTGGTTGTTCTAAGGGGCGGTGATGCACCAACACCATTTCATACTCTTCCTTCGTGCTAACGGGGAATCCTACTGGATCTGAATAGACTTGGCGGTCAGGGAATCCCACAAGGGTGCCATCGAGCAGGACATCAGGCACGGTACGCAGGAGGGTCTGTTGACGGGTCAGATTTTCCAATGCGATTAGTAAGGCACCATTATGTGAGTGAGGGTAGGCAAATTTCACGCATCCATCCACTAAAAATTTGAGTGGTTCTTTGATGACATGCACGCCGGTATCAATGGCAATGCCTTCGTCGGATTGGTTGGCCGGTCGTTGATCGAATTTACTGAAGCACACCACATTCACGCCAACTTGATACACCTGCATTGGATGCAACTCTTCCCCTTTGGGTGCGGTATAAATTGTAAAGCGAGCCATGGCATCTTTGGTTGGAGCCGCTTTGTGGTAAAAGGCCACAAGAGCCATCAATTTATGAGTTTGATCCAGCTTGACGCCATGGCCTTCGGGAAAGCGGGTTTCTCGCATTTCCATACCGGCGCCAGCAAAAAATAGCGGTTCCCCAGGACAGGAAATGCTATCCTGATCCATATCTAAGAGGAGAATGTGGTGGAGGTATTCTCGAGGTAACGTGGTGCCTTCCTTGGTAAACACCTCGGTTTTGTATCCCGTCATATAGCGATCTTCAGGGATGTTGAAAAAATGTTTCGGCATACTGGCTGCTAAATCTCCACTGTGACCGACTGGAAGGTCAATCGGCCCGAAGGTAATTGTGATGCTGTCGGAGTCATTGGTGACCGACGTCATGGGTTTATTGAGTGTAGGAACTTTATGAGACCCATGAGCTTCTTTGTCATGTGCCAAGGCGAATGGTGCATTGAGACAACAAAGTAACAGGGCCAAGAAAATCCGTCCAAACATGAGCGCTCTCCTTTTCTTAAAAAA
>JAJDBR010000247.1 GCA_029261275.1 Nitrospirales bacterium | reverse complement strand
GTCGGACAGCTGTTGTTCATCGCGTCTGTCTTCGCCGTCATCTCGCTGTCGCGGCAAGTCACTCGTCGCTTCCAAGTTTCGCACCCGGCTTGGGCGTGGCGCGTTCCCCCGTATGCCATCGGCAGCATGGCAATGTTCTGGGTCATTCAACGAATCGCCGCCTTCTAAACCAATCACGGATCGAATGAATCCATATGAGCTCAATGCCTCAAGTCGGCCAATATACCTTCAACAGATTCATCCGAGCCAAGGTAGATCTGATTCTTCAACGATGTCCAGGGGGCTGACTGGGTTTTTCCCTCCTGAATAAACGTACAATACCACTCACAGGTATTCCCCTTCTCTTTCCCATTCGGATAAGACCCAATCCACAGTCAAACAGGGTTAGGAAGTGCGAGACCTGCTGGCGCTCGTTGAGAGGAATCAGAATGAAAGCCTTCCGCGTTTTTGAGAGTGCAAAATTTGAAGGCTGCATTATGGGGAAAGAGGGAAATTGTCCTTGTGGTAATTGTTTTGGGTAGAATTCCCGTGGAAAGGATATGATGCGTCGGACTTATCTTATTGTTGGACTTGGACTTGTCGTTGGACTGACCCTTACGCTCACCTATATTCTATACCCCTTTTTTCAAAAGGACGGCTATAGGGAATCTTTAGAAGCAGGCTTCTCGGCCGTTTTAGAAAGACCGGTCAAGTTGGAGGGACCGATCTCCTTCACGTTCTCCCTGCAACCACTGTTAATTCTGGAAAACGTTCGCGTTGCCAACCCTCCCTGGGCATCTCAGGCACACCTTTTTCGAGCCGACCGTCTTGAGATTCAAGTCTCTCTCGCCCCGCTTCTTCAACGCCGGTTGAGGGTCGAGAAAATCCTTCTTGATGGCGTGGATCTTCTCTTAGAGGAAGGTGCTAATGGTCTCAAAAATTGGACCCTTCAAAAAAAAGAGGATTCTAGCATCTGGTCGCAGGCCGTCCCCGATATTTCCCTTGATATTCCAAAAACGGAAGCACTGGCAATCAAAGATTCACGAATTTCTTTTCGATCGTATCTGTCTGACGTTTCCCATGAGATGGCGATTCAACGCGCCTCTATTGTGGCCATTCATGAAGTCCTAAGGAAATTTGCGATTGAAGGCCAATGGGACGATGCCCCGTTTATCCTTGAGGTTCAGGGAGGACGCCTCGTGGATTTGTTTGATTTGAAAGAAGCCTGGCCCATCGACGGCACCCTTTCTACGAACGGAGCCACGGCGGCAGTGAAGGGTTCCTTTGGAGGGTCACACTCCAACGAGATGTCTTCCCTTCACGTCCAGATTAATGGGGATCGCTTGAGTGCCTTAAACAACATTCTGAAGACGAATCTTCCCGATTCGGCACCCTTCATGGTCGTCGCCGATGTCCTACAGAAAACCCAGACCATCAACCTGAAAAATATCCTAGCAAAACTGGGGTCCTCGGAAATCGCAGGCGAATTGTCCGTACAGAACCAAGATGACCGTCAAAAAATTCTGGGGACCTTAACCGGAGACGTTATTCAAGTGAATGATTTCATTTTTGTGGCGAAGACCCCGCCCCGAGAAGCCTCTCCTCAACCCACAGCAGCGCCAGCGCCGGAACTCCTCTTGCCTTTTGATGGAGATGTTGATGTGACCATTAACAAGTGGCAACTTGGGGAAATCGAGTTAGGTTCGAGTTCTTTCACGGCCAGCATCAGGAAAAGACGTATTCAGATCGCCCCCTTTCGAGGGAAAAGTTTTGGAGGATTATTAAAGGCCAGCTTGGATATTGCCCTGAAACATTCGGAACCTCAAACCACGTTCGCAGGCAACCTCACCTCCTTCAACTTTGGACAAGCACTACAGGCTTTTGGCGTGACAAAGGCTCTCACCGGTTCGACCGATTTGGACGTGAGGGTCCTTGGGAACGGAACGAATGTGCCAGATTTCTTGAAAACGCTGACCATACAACTCAGGACGAATCGCACGACGTGGGACCATTCCGATTCAAGGCCTGACAATCGGCCACCTATTGCCTTCCAGCAGGGATCTCTGAAGGTCTCAAAAGGAGGGCCCATAACCATAGCCACCCAGGGCTCCTTCCGAACGAAGACCTTTCGAGCAACACTTAAAGCGCCCTCGCCTAGTGAGCTTCTCACTCAAAATATGACCTGGCCGGTTTCTCTCACCGCTCAGATGGGTGAGGCAGCGCTTGACGCAAAAGGGATCTTGAATGCTGAGCCTCAGGAAACAGCCGGGAAGTTCATGGTATCGCTTCAAGGAAAGCAACTCAACGAACTTGAGGACGCTTTCCCCCCTGTGGGGCCGTACCGTTTCAAGGCTCAAGTCACGAAGGATGGACCTCGCTATCTCATTCATGCCCTTCAAAGCCGCTTTGGTACTAGCGATCTGTCCGGAACATTGGAGATTGATACCGAAAAGACTATCCCACAACTCACTGGAAGCTTGACTGCAAACCTCATCAATTTTACAGAGCTGTCTAGGCCAGGTGATTCTCCAATTCCCACCGACACCCTTGAAGCGATCAATGGAGACCTAAAGCTAGGAATCCAACAATCAAATATCGGCACAATTGAATTACGTGGTCTGATGATAGAGGCTATACTTCAAGACGGGCACCTCAACGTAAAGAATGTTCACGGAACAGTCCTGGATCAGAAATCCTCGTATGGGAATTTTCAGGGTGCGATTGAATTGGATACCACCAAGGCGCTTCCAGCTGTTTCCGGTCAAATTTCCCTGAGAGACATCAGATATGAACATGTGTTTCCAGATGTGCAGTTTGTGAATCTGAAAGAGCACGTCATGAATCTGGATGCGAGGTTTTCCAGTGCAGGAACCACGTGGTCCAGCATACTGGACCGACCTACTGTGATGATAGAGGGGGGAAACCTTCAGGTCCAGTTCCGTCGAGAAGCCGATCAACCCATACCCGTAGAACTGAGTTCCACGATCTCGCTCGAAAGTGTGGAGGGCGGCTCCCTGCGCCTTCAGGTCGAGGGGAATTTTGAAAAAACCCCTTTTCGGTTTCGTTCGTCAGCCGGCCCGCTTAGAGACCTCTTGCACATGACCAGCTTGTGGCCGGTGAATGTTCGAGTAGATGTGCCTCACGCGATGATTGAATTAAACGGACACGTACAGCTTCCTCATCCCTCCGAGGAATTTACCTTGAAGGTTCTTATGAAGGGAGAGAATCTGAGAGATCTGGATTTCCTGACGACATCCAACTTACCTGATGCTGGTCCACTGGAAATAGCCGGTCTCGTGACGAGATCCCAGGTGGGCTATCACGTGACTGAGCTAGAAGGATCGTTGAGCGACACGGCAGTCGAAGGTCATGTGACCCTCATCACAAACAGAATCCGTCCACGAGTGATGGGAACATTGAGTGCTGATAGGATTGTTGTGGGTACATTGCAACCTCCTCCGGGAGATTCCTCCTCACAAGAACCCGCCTCGATTTTTGAGACAATTACTGGTCCTGTGAAAAGCCTTGGGTCAATAGCGGTCGATACCCTTACCAGGACGGTAGGGAAGGGACAATCCTCTCAGGAATCAGAAACAGGTGTTTTCCCCAACATGCCCTTTCCTGTTGAAGACCTAAAATCATTCGACCTTTCAATCGAAAGCGAGATTAAGGATCTGCGGACGGAAAAACATGATATTGGAAATTTGAAATTTCACACCACCCTTGAAGAAGGTCTTCTCAGGTTACAACCCCTGACAGGCAGACTGTGGAATGGAGAGATTGATGGGGGCTTGACCCTGGACGTCAAACGATATGTGCCCACCTTGGAGGTGAATCTCAACATTCGTGGATTGGATTACGGTCGCTTGGCGACGATGCTGGGGTACCCGGACATTATAAAAGGACAATCGCAATCCATCCTGCTGGACCTGAAGGGTCGAGGAGACACCTTGAACGAGGTGTTGAGCAGAGCCAACGGCAAATTTGAGGTGGTCGACGGACCCGTGGAATTGTCCACAAAATATATTGACCTATGGGCTGCCGATTTCCTGACGACGGCGTTTTCCACCGCATGGAAAGCCGAGCCGGTAAGTGAGTTGAATTGTTCAGTGGGTTATTTTGATATCGAGGAAGGCCAAATGAAGACGGAAACCATTCTGATTGATTCGAAACGCCTCACGATCGCGGGGGTCGGAACATTAAACCTCGCCAGCGAAATAATGGATGTGATATTTACTCCTAGGCCCAAAGATCCTAGTTTGTTCAGCCTTGCCCATACGATTCGATTGACGGGGCCTCTGTCAGATCCGGACGTAACAAGGGACAAATTCCGCATTGCAAAAAGCGGGGGATGGGGATTACTCGGGCTGGCATCTCCGATAGGTTGGGCCCTTGCGATTCCACAGATTTCGGGAACCACCGTGGGGACGATGAATCAAAATCCCTGCGTTAAGGCTCTAAAAGGTCGCGACCATACCGCACAGGCTCTTGATGATGTCAAAGGTGGGTTGTGGGGAAAAATCAAAAAAACGTTTTCCAAGCTTGTTGGAGCTTCCGAGGCTCCTACGGATAAGCTACCGTAAAGCACCCTATCAGTGAACAGGCTCATCATATATTTTCCTCTAAGCCTTCTTCTCCTCCTCACGGTGGCTCTAGAAGGATGTGGAGAGGACAAGACGTCCAAACCGACTGCACCATCCCAACAAGCCTCCAAATCACCTAGACCTCTTACTTACGCAGGATCCGAGGCGTGTGCTGAGTGTCACCGCCCCCTCTATGAAGCCTGGCAGACCTCTCACCATGCCTATTCAATGCAACAAGCCAATACGAATACGGTGCTGGGAAATTTTGATGACGCGGTTTTTACTCAAGGGGAGCAGACCTCTCGCTTCTCTCATGCCAACAACAAGTTCCTGGTTCAGACTGATGGGCCGGATGGCCAACAACATGAGTACGAAGTCGCGTATACCTTTGGTCTTGAACCCTTGCAACAGTACCTCGTGCCATTTCCCAATGGGCGTTTCCAGGCACTCGGCATCGCATGGGATTCCCGATCGAAGGAGGCTGGTGGGCAGCGTTGGTTTCATTTGTATCCAGACGGACCTCTAGCCCACACAAACCCCTTACATTGGACAGGCCCCAATCAGAATTGGAACTACATGTGCGCAGATTGCCATTCGACGAATCTTCAAAAACACTACGACCTTTCACAAAATACCTATAAGACGACCTGGGCCGATCTGAATGTAGGGTGTGAGGCCTGCCATGGACCGGCATCCCACCACGTCGAGTGGGCAAGGGTGTCTGAATCTGAAACACCCTCAGAATCCTATGAAGCCAAAGGACTGTCTGTGCCATTTTCTACCTTCAAGACAGAGGTCTGGCAACTTTCACCATCGGCCGATACCGCTGCACGCCAGAAAGGTACGGTATCCTCTTCAGAAATACAGATCTGTGCCCGCTGCCATTCACGCCGGACCACGATTGCCGAGAATGTGCAAGTTGGACAACCTTTTCTAGATCACTACCTGCCCACTTTACTGGAAGAACGGTTGTATCACTCAGATGGGCAGATCGATGATGAAGTATATGTCTATGGTTCATTCCTCCAAAGTAAAATGTTTCAAAAAGGCGTGACCTGCCATGACTGCCATGAACCGCATGGCTTG
>JAJDBR010000246.1 GCA_029261275.1 Nitrospirales bacterium | reverse complement strand
TGCCGGGAAGGGTAATGAAAAGGGACATGTAGAAAATCTGGTCAAATTTTGTCGTTTGAATTTTTTGGTGCCGTTGCCGGAGGTTACGAGCTTAGCCGAACTCAACGTCCTTTTGATGGCGGATTTTCAAAAGGATATGGGCTGTACGCCGCGAGGTTGGGAAGAGACAAAAGCCGTTCGTTTCAAAGCAGACCAGGCCCGGTTTTATTCCCTGCCGCAGAATCCGTTTTCAGCCTGCCGGATGGAGTCGACGTTCAGTAGTCGTCTTTCTTTGGTACGTTTCGATAACTGCTTTTACTCGATACCCTGTGAGTATATCCAACAAACGGTATTGGTAAAAGGGTTCGTCGATAAAGTGGAGGTGTATCAGGGCGTCGATAAGATTGCTGAACATATCCGCGGTGAAGGCCCTGAGCGTTACAAGCTGGACTTTCGTCACTATTTGAGCCACTTGGAGCGTAAGCCGGGATGGTTGAAAAATGGTCGCGCCTTTTTGAATGAGCCGTACGGCTCCGACTTTGGTCGCATGCGTCGAGAACTTTCCTGGCGTTACCCGGATGATGGGGAACGGCGGTTTATCCAGTTACTCTTGCTACTGAAGGAGTATCCGGAGGAACGGGTTTACGCGGCGGTTTCTGACTGCGTAAGAAGTTGTGCATTTAGTGATGAAGCGGTACGACATAGGCTACTCGCATTACCCGCCGTCCCGTCGGTGACGCTTGATTTTCCTGTTGACAGTCCTTTCCGGACAAGCGTCAGTGGGATCCGCCGTGCCAGCTGCTATAACGTTCTTTTAGGGACTGAGGTGGCGTTATGAAAGTTGTCACACAGCTTGCATTGGACGGGGCGCTAAAGCGGTTATGTCTGCCGGTATTTCAGCGTGAGTATGAGCCGGCGGCACGGCAAGCAAGCCACGATAACTGGGATTACATCGGTTATCTCGAACACTTGGCCCAGTTGGAAGTCAGCAACCGTGAAGCTAAACGAAAAGAGCGATTAATCAAACAAGCGAACTTCCCTTACAATCGGGAGCTTTCGGAATACGATTTTAGCTTGATTCCAAAACTTTCGAAGAACCGAATATTGGATTTGGCGCGAGGTGGCTACATCGAACGCAAAGAGTGTACGGTATTTTTAGGAGATCCTGGCCTTGGGAAAACCCACCTTGCCATTGCACTTGGACGGGAAGGATGTCGTCAGTTTCGCCGGGTAAAGTTCTTTGACGCTGCCGAGCTTGTAACGATGTACCTGGAGGCCCGCGAGGAACGGCAGATACTGAAGCTCGAAAAGCAGTTGAAGCGCTTAGACTTAATCGTGATTGACGAGCTCGGTTATGTCCCGTTTAACCGCGAGGGAGCAGAGCATTTATTTCATTTTTTCAGCCAATGCTATGAACGTCTGAGCATAATAATAACGACGAATCTACCGTTTTCCGAATGGCCAAGTGTGTTCGCCAATGACGATCGTCTTACCGGCGCGTTGCTCGATCGCTTAACGCACCGGATTCACATTATCGAATTAGAGGGGGAAAGCTATCGGCTACGTTCAAGTTTGGCAAGTCGCGAAAAAACTGACCAATAGCTTCGGATTTTGGATTCGCGATAGCGAGCGAGGAATCCCTCCAATCAAAACTGGATCGAAAGGAACAAAGGAGGCAAAAAATAAAGTGACATAAATTTCGAAAAATCGCCCCATGGGGCGACCCCGCTAACGCGGAGTCGTGGAGCCGGACCGGTCCTTCCAGTCAGACGGTTCCAGTTATGCCCGGCCTTTCGGCCCAGCCGATTGCTCCGCAATCGCCCGGGACCCCCTCAGGCCTACGTTTCAACCCGTGGTCCCCTTTTCGGTGATAATTGTGGTCCCCTTTTGCTTGATAATTTCCACAGGGGCGGATGTCAACGCTACGCGTGAGGAAAACCATACTACCGCACTATTTATGGCATCACTGGACAATCATGCCGATGTCGTCAGGCTACTACTGGAAGCGACAGCCGATGCCAATGCTGCCACTAAAAACGGTGTTACGTCGTTGCTAATAGCTTCAGAGAGTGGACATGCCGAGGTGGTCAAGCTGTTACTGGAAGCAGGAGCCCATCCCAATTCCGCCGCTAAATCTAGCTTTACTCCATTGTATTTATCGTCACAGAATGGGTATGTGGATATGGTGGAGGTACTATTGGAAGCCGGGGCCAATCCTAATATTGCTGTTGAATACGACGTCACTCCATTACTAATGGCTTCGCAGAAAGGCCATGTTAATATTGTCAGACTCCTACTGGAAGCGAAGGCAGAAGTTAATGCTGCTGACTGGAAAAAGGGCACACCGTTATATATGGCAGCCCAATTGGGTCATACCGACGTGGTGAAACTGCTGTTGGGAGCGACGGCTGACGTGGATGCTGCCAATATAGATGGTGCAACCCCATTATATTTGGCATCTCAGAATGGACATATTGACGTGGTCAAGTTGTTGCTCGACGCCAAGGCCGACGTAGATATTGCCGATAACGACGGTATAACTGCGTTGTTTATGGCATCGCGCAATCAACATGGGGAAGTGGTCAGGTTATTGAAGGAGTACGGAGCCGATAAATAGCCGAAATGCTCTATTACGGTCGACTATTTAACTGCTCCTGCTCGAATTCGGTCTGCTACTATCAGTTCAGTTGTCATGCGATATTGAGCTTGCCCGAAATGGAAAATTCGATGGAGATGGCGGCTATTGGTAACTTGCGATATGGGAAATAAATAGCCAACAAGGCGGTCGAGGACAACGGCTTATACTGCGGCGCGCCGCAGTATAAGCCGTGCCTCACCTTGGCGTATGCGAACGCTCGGTTCCCGAGTTTGTTTGCATATTTGCGGCCGCTTTGGCCGAGCGTCCGCATATCGCGTTCGGATGAGCAACAGTCGTCCGACGCGGCAGCAGCTCCGGTGTTTCGCCGGGGTACTCAGCCCGTTCATTCGGGTTCCAACACACAGCAGCGTGTCTCGCGTTGGCACGCTATTGGTATGCGGGATTGAACGCGCGGGGCTGTTAGGGTCACACCTCCATTTTAAAGTTTTTCGGATTTTCTCCGTTGGAGCTTGTCACGCCGGAATTCGTATATTGCTCCTGGATTCTTGATTCGGTGGCGACGCGACGTACACGAACCCCATGCCTGCAATCACAA